>WHUB01000380.1 GCA_009377395.1 Actinophytocola sp.
GTTAGCCCTGTGTTCTGGACGAGACGGGGCGTTTGATCGACCGGCGAGGCGCTCGGCGAGCGCGGGGACGCTCAGGTCGAGAACGAACTCGAAGAATTGCGCATCGAGTTCCGCGGCCAGGCGCTCAAGGTCCTCAATGAATGGCGTCTGCGCCAGGTACTGGCCGAGGACAACGTCATACCCCGCGCTCAGTTGCTCGCGTGCGAGAGCGAGACCAAGGCGTCTGGCGTGCAGTCCCGATGCGAGGTTGTCGTCACTCCAGCGGCCCAGGGAGTGCTTGATGACATCCACGTCGAGCGCCAACGTCATCGGCTGATTCTGGGCGAGACCATCTGCAAGGGTCGACTTCCCCGACCCGGGCGCGCCGTTGATCAGAACCAGTCGCGTCATGCTCACAACCTATCGATTGTGTACGAGACCCGTCCGCTCATCGAGCGCGAACTTGAGTTCACTCGAACCAGCCTGGCGATGTGGCCGGAGGAGTGGTCTCGAGTCCTTGCCGCCGCGGTTGGCTCGGTGCGTCGCGTGCACAGGTTATGGTGCACCGGTTATTCGGCTTCGTAACGTGAGTCGACCGCTGAACAGGGTGTTCGACCTGCAGATATTAGATGTCAAGGTGGTCGAGTTCCGGTTTAACGTGTAGCGCCCGTCCGCATCAAAATGAGCACCAA
>WHUB01000381.1 GCA_009377395.1 Actinophytocola sp.
CTTCGCCGTCCACACCTCGCGGCGCAACGACCGGACTGATCGAACCAATTGAAGACATACGACGACGGCGCATTCGAGCGCTTCCGCTCCGGGCTGGTAAACGAGGGTTTCTCGCCTGTCCGAGACAGCGAGCAGCAAGAGTGGACCGGGCCACTCCGTCCGAGCCTCCGGCCGCTCACCGACGCCAACCGCATGAAGATTCATTTTTACCCCGGATGGCCACTGCGTTACGCCCATGTAATTGTCAGCGGCCTACGAGTCGGACATGCCAATCAGGGAACAATTTGCCTGTGGGCGGAGGATGATCCGGCGCAAATCGCTGGAAGGGACCTCCATGCATTGTGGGCGCGTCTCGACCACTGGGCCAAAACCGCGCAGGAAGGATTCCGTCTTGAGGATCGAGCGCTCGATTCGCACTTCCTTTTCGACGAGCACAACGAGTATCAAGCTGAACTGCCCTTCGGTGACCTGATCAAAAGGGGAAGCAACGGCTTCCTTGCCGCGTTGACCGCCACCAAGCGTGGCGATCGCGCTCTCATCATCGAATTCGGCGGAACGTGGCAAAAGGCTGACATCATTGAGCCGCGACTCAAGGGAGCGTTCTACCTCCGCCGCAACATTGAGGTGATCTCAGTAAGGGTTGCTGCTTGATTCGGGCGACACGCCCAATG
>WHUB01000382.1 GCA_009377395.1 Actinophytocola sp.
ATGTGGTATCCGCAGAATTAGGCGTTCCGCGTAATCACATGTGTGGAGTCGTTGCTTTGCCAGCACGACACGCATTATTTGCTGGATTGATCTGATATTGTTGACTAGTGTTGGCGCAACCGAAGATTTCAAGATCGGTCAAATACCTAACAGGCTTGTGAATAAGCCTCCAGGACTGTCTCGACGAACTCGTCCAACTTGTGCAGGTAAATGTTGCTCAAGACTGGTGAAACAACGCCACCCTGCGGAACCCCGCTGAGGGTGGCGTTCCACGTCCAGTCTTCCAAGTATCCGGCTGTCAGCATGTTCCGCACCAGCCGCAGGAACCGGTTATCATGAATCTTCCCGGACAGGATCGTGATCATGATGTCGTGATCGAAAGATCCGAAGAAGTCCGCCAGATCAGACTCGATGAACCAGGTCGTGCCCTTCCAGGTCGCCTCCACCTCACGTAGCGCGGAGTGACAACCCCGACCAGGCCGATACCCGTGGGACCGGCCGGAGAACTGTGGCTCGTAGAACGCCTCCAACAGCAGACGCACCACTTCACCGACCAGTTTGTCCGACCACGTCGACAGCCCCAACGGACGCATCTTCCCGTTCTTTTTCGGGATGTCAGGACTCCCGACATGGTGCGAAAGTTGGTGCATGCTCAGCGGCGGGATTCGAC
>WHUB01000383.1 GCA_009377395.1 Actinophytocola sp.
TCGAACACGCCCGAACACGATCTCGCTGAGATCACCTCACTGGGACCGGATGTCGAAGGATCTACGGCCGGTCTACACCGCCCCGACCGAGGCCGCCGCCAAGGAGCGGTTCGTGGAGTTCAGCGGCAAATGGGGCCAGCAATACCCGGCGATCGTGCGGCTCTGGGAGAACGCCTGGTCGGAATTCGTGCCCTTTTTGGACTACGGAGGCTGTTGCAGAATCGCCCGGGGTTTTGGGGTTCGTGTGTGCTGAAGCGTGGTGTTGACGGGTGGCTTTGCGCGGGAGACCGGGCAGGCCGGTTGGTCAGACTGCCTGGGCTGTGCGGTGGATCTTCATGAGGTTGAATGCGGTCGCCGCTATGTGTAGTTCGCGGGTTGCGTTGTCCAGGCCGCGGCGCGAGAACCGGTCGATGATCTTTTTGAGGTTGCCGATGCCGGGCTCGATGGTTGCGCCACGACGTTTGTATAAGGCTCGGCCTTCGGGAGTGCACAGCCGGTGCCGGTTCGCCTCGCGTGGAGTGGCATCGGCTGGTGGTGGCCCGTGTGTGGGTTCCTCGGCGGCAGAACGCGCCTGGTCCCGTCCTTTGCCCAGTGCGATGAGCCGGTCTGGGCCTGCCGCAGTCAGATTCGCGTCGCTGTTGTATCCGGCGTCGGCGAGCACCTTGCCGA
>WHUB01000384.1 GCA_009377395.1 Actinophytocola sp.
TCCTGTTCGGCTTCGCCAACGTCGTGCTGCCGTTGCAGATCGGCTCACCCGACGTGGCGTTCCCCCGGCTGAACGCGTTCTCCTACTGGCGGGTGTCGTCGATCGCGGCGGCCGGGCTCCCGAGCGCAGCGTGCATAATCGCGCCGAACTCGCGGTGCGCGGCCACGTCCTCCGCGCTCATGCCCCGCGCGGCCTTCCGGTTCCAGTAAGCGTTCTCGGCTTCAACGCGGTCGAGCAGCTCACCACGAGTGAGCCGGTTTAGATCAGCCCAGGTAAGGCGCTCGAAGCGGGCCACGTGGTCAACCGTCCTCTCGCACGCTGCTCGCCGGGGCACGGCGCAATCCCCCGCGCCGGTGTTCCCGCCCAGCATCAGGGGGTTGTCCGTCATCAGGTTCACTCCTCAGCCGGGTTCCGTACTGGGCGTCGAGCGTAGAGAGTACGGGCTGGCTGCCCGCCGCGCTATCGGCGCGCTATAGCACGTGCCATACTAGTTTCTATGGCTACGACATCCATGCAGCTCGACAGTGGGCTGCGCGACGAACTAGCGAAGATTGCCGAGCGGGACTTCGACGGCGTGCCTCTGGGTGAGGCGGTCCGGCGCTTGGTCAAGGAACACCAGCTCAACCGGATCATGCGGCGGTACGAGGAATTGCGCGCCGACCCCGAAG
>WHUB01000385.1:0-286 GCA_009377395.1 Actinophytocola sp.
TTTCAGTACGAAGATGGAGTAGAGCGTTCCGGGCGGGTTCCAGGCGATGACCAGCAGCACGGCGATGGCGAGCACGCCGGCTACCTTTCCGACTGTGAGCTGGCGTTTCTCCGTGGCGTTCGGGTTGATGTGGCGTGCGTAGATGTCCCTTGAGATGACGGCGGAGAAGCTGAGTAGTGCCGAGTCGGCGGTGGACACGATGGCTGCGACGACCCCACCGAACAGCAGGATCATCATCAGGTAGAACACGATGTTGATGCCGGCTACCTTGTTGGCGATCATGCCG
>WHUB01000385.1:361-668 GCA_009377395.1 Actinophytocola sp.
TCGCGTGTGGGTAGACGGCCGCGCCGAAGCCGATCAGCAGGATCATGGACAGCCAGTTCACCGACACGTCCAACGGCGGCACCTCGGCCTTGGCCGGTTCGTTCTCGATCAGGTACTGGACGGCTCCCCCGAGGTGGTTGCCGGTGAGGTACAAGGCGCCGATGAGGAGCACTGCGACGCCGACCAGCAGCGCGATGCCCTGCATGATATCGGTCAGTGCCACCGCGCGCATGCCACCGAGCCAGGAATAGGTCAGCATCACCAGCACGAAGGCGACCACGCCCAGCTGGTAGGGCACGGTGTCGCC
>WHUB01000386.1 GCA_009377395.1 Actinophytocola sp.
AATACGCGCCCGACTGCTCGGTTTTGACGACAGTTTCAACCGAAGGTGTGAGGAAGGCTCCGCGACGCGACGCTCAGTGCACATGCCCGGGATTTCGGGAGTTAAACCGTTCATTCAGACAGGTGGTCGGTCGGGTCGGCCGGGCGCCAGTCTTCGGTGGAACTTGTCGGCTATGAAGGCGCGAGCGACCTCGGCGTGAACCAGGTGTCGTGAGCGACCGTGTGGAACACCTTCGCCGTTGCCCGGTCGTCATCGAGATATCCCGCAATCAGGTCTAGGTATGGCGTTCCTGAGAACGTCCACAGTGGATGATAATTGGCTGTTGGGGGCGTCGCGGACGAACTCCCGCCGGTACGCCAGCGTGCCACCCACGATCGCATGCACCTTCAGTTCCGGGTGCGGATCACTGATTCCCCAAAGCTGTGCCGCCAGCCGGTGATCGAGGGTGTGCACGGTGAACTCGAAGCTCGCTCGCCCACGTAGCGGGGCGTTTCCGGGCACCAATCCCTTGTTGTTCACGCGATGCACGGAATCCGGAATCCTGGCGTCAAGCAACGAACCAAACCGCGTGAAACGATCATGCTCGACCCAATGCGCAGGCTCACCTGCCGATCTTCAGTTTTCGCAGGTCAACCTGGTGGGCCGGGCGGGGCTCGAACCCGCGGC
>WHUB01000387.1 GCA_009377395.1 Actinophytocola sp.
CGCAGCCCGCGGGCCACGAGCCCGCGCAGGAACCCAACTGCCGCCTCGTGGGACTCCGCTGAGATCGCCTCGACGGCGAGCAGACGCGGGGCGCCGTCGGCGGTGATGCCGTAGGCGACCAGCACCGGCTCGGCGCGAGCGCCGTCGTGGAACCGGAAGTGTGACGCGTCCAGGTACAGGTACTCGAGCTCGACATCGGCCAGGCTGCGCCGCGCCCAGGTGTCGAACTCGTCGGTGATGGCCTGACACACCCGAGACACGGTCGACTTCGACAGGGCAGCCTCGGCACCCAGCGCCTCAGCCAGCGACGCTTCGACATCGCGGGTCGACAGACCGCGCACATAGCCGGCGATGGTCAGCGACTCCAGCGCGCTGCTGCGGGTGACGTGGCGGCCGAGCAGCCGGGAGGCGAACACCTCGTCGGTGCCGCGCAGCTTCGGCCGCTCGAGCGTGACCGGACCGGCGGTGGTCTTGACCGTCACGTCGCTGTAGCCGTTGCGTGACCCCGCGCGGGTGCGGTCACCGCGGGCGTAGCGCTCGCGGCCGAGGAACTCGGTGACCTCGGCCTCAAGGGCGGTCTGCAGAATCAGTCGGGCGCCCAGGCGGGCGACGTCCTCGAGCACCTCCACGAGGTCGCGGCCGACGGCGAACAACTCGTCGATCT
>WHUB01000388.1:0-404 GCA_009377395.1 Actinophytocola sp.
GGGAGGTCCTGACCAACGCCGGCGCCCGGCCGGGGGACGCCCTCGTCCTCACGAAGCCGATCGGGCTCGGGATCATCTCGACCTCGCTCAAGCGGGACCAGGCGCCGCCGGAACTGCTCGCCGAGGCCGTCCGCCTCATGACCACCCTCAACGAGGGCGCCCGTGACGCCGCCCTCGAGGTCGGCGTCAACGCCGCCACCGACGTCACCGGCTTCGGCCTCCTCGGCCACCTCCGGGAGATGCTGATGGCGTCGGGGCTGGCCGCCCGCATCGACCCCGGCCGGGTCCCGGTCATCGACGGCGTCCGTCAGCTGCTGGCCGACGGCATGGTGGCCGGCGGCACCACCCGCAACCACGCCTTCGTCTCGCCCGACGTCGACTGGGCCGGGCTGCCCGGGCCCGAG
>WHUB01000388.1:414-663 GCA_009377395.1 Actinophytocola sp.
CGCCGTCAGCCCCGACCGGGCCGGCGCCCTCGTGGCCGCCCTCGGCCGCCACGGCACCCCGGCCGCCGCCGTCATCGGCCACACGATCGAGGGCACGCCGGGCCGCATCGGCGTCCGCTAACGGCGGAGCCGGCCGGGCAGCGATTACGACCTCACGACCTGCGGGTACATCACCGCCAACGGGCGCCGCCGGCGCCACAAAGCCGGCAGGGCGGGCGAGGAGGTTGGCAGTGGCCACCAGGAGCGGAC
>WHUB01000389.1 GCA_009377395.1 Actinophytocola sp.
GCGACCGCGTCGGCGTGGGCTGCATGGTCGACTCCTGCCGCGAGTGCGACAACTGTGATGATGATCAGGTGCCGTCCCGGGCTGTGGTCTGACCCGTGCGACAACCGGCTGTGGTGCCTTTGCGTAGATCTGTCGGCCACGGTCCGGGGCGGTGCTTGCTGCCGCTGGACCGGCGGGGCGTGTCCCGATAGGGGCCTTGCCGTGAACAGGGCACCATCACAGTTCTGACCGCCTCCACCGGCCCGGCGACGGCCATCCGTTCCCGAGCCAGTTCAGGAGTCAGACGACCGTGCCCAGCATGCCCCACCCGGCCCAGCCCAGCCAGGACGACAGCGCCAACGGCGAAGTCGTTCTCGGCGTGGACACGCACAAGGACCTGCACGTTGCGGCGGTGATCACCGCATTGGGAGCGTTGCTGTGCAGCAAGGCGTTCCCGGCGACCGCGGCCGGCTACCGGCAGTTGCTGGCCTGGGCGCGCACGTTCGGCACGCTGCGGCGAGCCGGGGTGGAGTGCACCGGCTCCTACGGTGCAGCGCTGGCTCGGCACCTGCGGGCCGAGGGCATGCAGGTGATCGAGGTCAACCAGCCCGACAAGGCCACTCGCCGCCGACGCGGCAAGACCGACGCCATCGATGCGGAAACGGCCGCCCGCGCAGTACT
>WHUB01000038.1 GCA_009377395.1 Actinophytocola sp.
GGACACATTGGGCGTGTCGCCCGAATCAAGCAGCAACCCTTACTGAGATCACCTCACTGTGCCCAGTGACGTTGATCGGCCCACTTGGTGAGTTCGCCGAGGGTGGCGAAGGTGATGAACGGGCGCTTGTTGATGAGGGGCTGAACGAGCTTCGGCGGTAGCTGGCGTTTGAAGCTGAGCGATGCGACGTCGGTGTCGAGGACGACCGACGTCACGGCGTCACGTGAGGTTCGCGCGGCGAGCGGCATAGGTGTCTTCGAGGAACTCGTTCAGCTCCTCGTCGGTGTCGAAGATGCCTTCGCAGGCGAGGTCGTCCGCCGAGCGGATCGGCCGCGCGTTCTTACGGCGCGCCAGCTCGTCGGCCAACTCTGGGCCGTCCAGGAACGGCGGCAGCTCGTCAGCTGCGTGATCCACGGGACCAGTCGACATCGCGGCACCTCCAATCTGCGGGTTGCTCACACAGTGTCTCACGTCCAGCGCGTCCGTCGCACGACCCGCTCTTGAAGCCGTCGTATCCCTCTCGCCCGGCGGCCGCAGGTCCATGACTGTGCCCCATACATGACACTGACCCGAAGAACGACGCCGTTAGTGAGCCGCCCCGGCAAGTTCGGAGACTTTGGTCTGTCCCGGGTTCCGTGTGTCGCGCGGATTCTGAGGACCGTGATTCGGCGCGGCGTTGTCGCGTTGTCGGCATGTATGATTCTTATCGGCGCACTTTCAATCTCAACACCCGCGTGGTCGATTCCCCCGGAGCCTGTGCGATACGTGATCGGGTTCCACAATTTCTCCTCAGTTTCGAACGCAAATGAGTACGCAGGAGAGAATGTTCTTCGACGTGATGAGGTATTGCGGTTTTTGGTCGTTGCGACACGAAATCCGGAGGGACTGGAATCGCACGCAAGTGCCGACCCCAATGTGCGCTATGTCGAAGAGGACCCATTGATTCAAATGATTCCTCCGTCAGAAGAGTCGAACTTAGCAGACGCTGCGGAGGACAACGAGGGCCCGTCGATTAACGCCACCCCGAACGACCAGTTCTATTCGACAGCGCAGTATGGCCCCCAGCAAATCGGTGCGCCCTTCGCTTGGGACGTAACGTCGGGTGACATCGACGCCGCCGTCTGCGTGATCGACACCGGGGTGCGGCTTACGCACTGCGCGAAGGACTGCGAACCTCCTCTGGGACGCTCGTGTAGAGCTGGGTGAGGCGGGCGGCGTGGGCGTTCATGGTGACCGGGTTGATGGCGGTGTGCCAGTAGTCTGCGGGTTGGAGTTCGCCGTTGAGGAGCCTGTCCCAGATGTCGATGAGCTCGGTGTGGCTGGTGGCGTCGAAGGTGAAGGCGGGGTTGCTGCCGCCGAGTTCTTTGGCTCCGCCGCGGTGAGAGGTGATGATCGGCACGCCGTTGGCGACCATTTCGATCGCCACCTGCGGCAGGCAGTCTTCCCACTGCACCGGAACCATGCCCACGTCGGCCGTGCGCAGGAGTTCGGGCAGGTGGTCGTGGGAATACCCGTCGCAGTACTCGACGTCCACCATGGAGCCCGCCAGAGTCACCAACCGACGCAGTGTCAACGGATCGGCCCCGAGGGCGGCGACTACCAGTCGTAGCCGGGAGCGCACCTCATCCGGGCAACGCTCGAGCGTTTCGAGCAGGAACGGGAAGCCCTTGTCGGGACGCGCATAGCCGAGGTAAGCGAGGGTGAGCTGGCCTGGCACGTCCAGCTTCGTGCGGTGGTTGGCCTGCGCGGCGGCCTCAGCGGCGCGGGTACCGATGTAGGCCACGGCGATCTTCTCGGCCGCGATCCCGTAACCACCCAGGACCTCCTTCACGCGCTGCGAGGTCGCCAGCACCAGATCGACCTCGCGATTGATCAGCTCCAGCCCGCGGATGCGACGCTTGACGAAGACCGAGGGCGCCGACCGCCCCAGCGGCAGCGCCGATGGCGCCCGCAACGCCGAGGGCGCGCGCAACGACATCAGCACCGGCGCAGTACCCGATCCGTTGAGACCGGTGGTATGGCCATTGCCTCCCGCTCGAGACGGCTTGGACGCCACCGGTGTTGCCTTCCCGAGGCGACTGCCCAGCCGTCTCACTCGCCGCAGCACGCCATAGAGCTGGTAGCAACGCCGGTAGCTGCGGGTGCCGGGCACCACTCCCACCGCGCGTAGAACGCGGGAGAGCTGGTGCGCGCGCACCACCTCGCGCGGGTTGGCCAGGTTGGGGATGCAGGACACGCAGTCGCGTCCCTGCCGGAAGTCGGTGCAGTGGGTGAGCTCGCGCTTCCACAGATTCACCTGCGGGCAGAGCATGTAGTAGTTATGCGCGTACAGCACCACCCTGGCCTCGGGTGCCTGTTCGTGCACCCGCAGGAACGTGAACGGGATGCCCTCGAGCGAGTCGAACTGAATCACATCGAACGGCCCCTGCTCGGCCAGAAACCGGTGCCACACCGGCAGCATCCGCTGTTCGTCGAACAACCAGGGCGAGCCGAACGCATGCTGACCGGGTGCGGGCACCAGCGAGTTGACCAGCGAGAACGACCGCACCCGGCCGGGGTGCGAGTTGGTCGTCTTCTCGATGCGGATCTGCCGGTTCACCGCGTCGTGTTCCAACCCGGACGACAACACCGTCACCTCGTCACCGGTGTGACGGGCCAAGTGGTCGATCAGGTTGTGCTCGTACTGCCTGATGCCCCCGCCGCGCCGCTCCGGATCGTCGTACTGCACCCAGTTGTAGAAGAGGATCCTCATCTCGCGTGCTCACTTTCCTCTTCCGGCTCGGGCACCACCGAACCGTTCGAGGTGGCCGGGAAATACTCCTCGAACGGCTTGTACGACCCCGGCTCGATATAGGCCAGAATCCGCTCCCGCAGCTCCTCGTCCGGCCGGGGAAAGCACAGAAAGTCCGCGAGCTCGTCGATCAGCTCGTACCGGAAACGCTCCGCCTTCTCGTTGCTCACCAACAGACACGGCCGCCCCGTCGCGAGCGCGAAACTGGTGTTGGTGTTGGTCAGCGTGCTCGCCTCATGCAACGCCATCCTCGGCGAGCGGCGGAGGAACTCCCCATCCCACTGGCCCCGGCTCAACGCCGTCGCGACCGCATCCCGATAGACGACAACGAAAAACGGGTTGCGGATGGCCTTCATCAACGCCGGCAGATAGTTCACCGCGGTCGGGTACTTCCAGCCCCACACATCATGTTCCGCATTCCGCTCGGCGATCGTGGCACGCATCTCGCCCAGCTTCCCGCCGTGGAACGCCTTGTCCTCGTTGTTGCCCTCATCGATCTCCCCCAGATACAACCCAAGCGCCCGCAGCACACCCGCCACCGGACTCGTCCGGCCACGCTCGAGCCCGAACACCACATACGTCCGCTGCGCGGCCGGACTCGACACCGGATTCAGCACCATGCTCGTCGTGTCCACAGTGACCGAAGTCCCCATCAGCTCTCCTTTACGTCAGCGCGGTCGGAGAATGGGAAATCGCAGGTCGGCATCAACGCCGACCACCCCTCCGGTCCGCAGTGCTGGTCTGCGGTGTCGCGACGCCCCCAGGTTGGTCGTCTTCTCCATATTTCGGACTCTTCGGAAGAACGTTACGTCGCGCGACAGTACTACCAGTAAACGCGCCCCGTCACAGCAGCCGCCCCAGCTTGGTCCGGGAGATCAGGATCCAGCCGAGGCCGAAGCAGGCCACGACGCCGAGCACGCCGAGCAGCGGCGCCTTCACCTCGGCCGGCGCGGGCATCGGCCGCAGCGCGATCGCCAGCATGATCAGCACCGGGCCTTGCAGTACGAACGCGGCGAACGAGCTGCGGATCGCGGCGTCTCGCACCTTGCCTCCCTCGACGAGCCGCTTCTGCGCCACGCCGAGCAGCCAGATCGAGCCGAACACGACCAGCACCGACTCGACGCACACCAGCAGCGCGGACTGCCAGTTCCAGCCGCCGAGGAACGGGCTCATGTCCGCCGCCAGGTTGGTCACCCCGACGGACAGCGCGAGCACGGGCACCGCGACCAGCGTCGCGAGCGTGATCACACCGCTCGCGCGGCGCAGCCGGGGCGGCACGCGCTCGGCCAGGCCGCTGCTCGCATAGACCACTCCGAAGCCGAACATGGCGCCGAGCTGCGGCCACTGCCATATGTGCAGGTCACCGAACTCGGTCCCCCGTGCCGAAACCACCATGCGCAGCAGGAACGTCGACAGCGCCAGCACCACGACGAACGCCCACAGCTGGCCGGTTGAGTACAGCACCCGCTGTCGCTCGTCGTCGCGTCTGCCCGCCGCCCAGTGCCACCCGGCGTAGACCACCGAGAAGATCAGCAGGACCTCGGCGAACCACAGCGCGCCCGAGTCGAACACCCGCTCCCTCCCGGTGAGCAGAAACGAGTACGACACACTCCGGCCCGCCGACAGGTACGCCAGCCACAGCACCAGCGGCCACACCAGCAGCGCGCTGGCCAGGAACGGGATGCCGAGTCGCACGATTCGGTCGTGGACGAACTGGCCGGTCCCCTTGCGGCGCAGTGATCGGGGCGTCAGCAGGCCCGCGACCAGGAAGAACGTCCCCATGAAGAACAGCGCCGACGGCCCTAAGATCGCCGCCAGCACCAGCTCGGACGGCGCCCGCAAGGTGACCTCGTTGACCTCGTCGTAGGCCCAGCCGCCCACGGCCGAGTAGCTGAGCAGGGCGTGTCCCGCGATGATCCAGGCGACGAGCAAGGCGCGGAGGGCATCCAGGCTGAACAGCCGCGTGCCCTGTTGAGTTCGTGGTACCACCGTCACGTTGACCAGGATCCCCTTTCCCGGAAATGCCTGACGAGAGGATTTAGACCTCTTTTGAGGATAACGTCCCTGGTGAGCGGATGCATCTGAATTGCATTCACACTGTGGTGGTGCTCAGCAGCAGTGCTCGCCGCGCCACGCCTCGCGGCCCTCCCTGACCGCGACGACGGCGATGACGAGCGCGGCGACGGGGTCGGCCCACGCCCATCCGAACAGGCTGTTCAGCAGCAGGCCTGCCAGCAGCACGCCGGAGAGGTAGGTGCACAGCAGCGTCTGCTTCGAGTCGGCGACCGCGCTGGCCGACCCGAGCTCCCGGCCCGCGCGTCGCTGCGCGAACGACAGCAGCGGCATCACCAGCAGCGACACCGCGGCCAGCGCGATGCCGACGGTCGACGTCCCGGCGGCGTCGGCGCCGAGCAGGGTGCGCACCGCTTCGACGGTGACGTAGCCCGCGAGCGCGAAGAACGACATCGCGATGATCCGGAGCGCGATCCGTTCGCGCGCCTCGGGATCGGGCCCGGAGAACTGCCAGGCCACCGCCGCGGCGGAGGCGACCTCGATGACCGAGTCGAGGCCGAAGCCGATCAGCGCGGTCGAACCGGCGACCGTACCCGCCGAGATCGCGATGATCGCCTCGATGACGTTGTAGCTGATCGTCGCGGCGACCAGCCACCGCACCCGTCGGCTGAGCACGGCTCGGCGCGCAGTCCTCATGACGCTGTCGCCCCGTACCTCGGGCACAGCGCCACGGCCTCGCCTGTCGCCGCGAGCACCGCTTCCGCCGCCGCGAGCAGGTCGAGCAGCTCCGGGCGGCTGAGCGAGTAAAAGATCTGCCGCCCCTCGGCGCGTCCCGCGACGAGCCCGCAGTCGCGCAGGCACGCGACGTGCGCGGACACCGTCGACTGCGCCAGGCCGAGATCCCCGGTGAGGTCCGCGACCCGCGCCTCCCCATCGGCGAGCCGCCGGACGATCGCCAGCCTCGTCGCGTCCGACAGGCTGTGAAACAACGCCACCGCCGCCTCCGTGCGCGCTACTGTATTCATCGGCATGTTCCGATGTTATCGCAATCTGGCGATTGTGGGACACGGCGTCCTGGACGTGGGACACGACTGTCGGGGCGGGGCGCAGAATGGCGGCGTGGAGATCGTCGTGGCGGAGCAGGAGGAACGTTCGCGCGGCGGCGATCCGTTGTACGCGCTGCGACCCGTCGGCGGCGGCCCGGCGGCGCGCGATCTCACCAGCGCCGAGCTGGCAGAGCGGGTGGCCGCGCAGGAAGCCGAGAGCACTCCGACCTGGGTGTTTCCGGCTGCCGACCGGGCGTATCCCGTCCTGCTGCGGGCCGGCGTGCGGCTGCGCCGGTGTCACGACCTCGCGCTCACCGAGGGCCTACTGCTCGCCAGCCAGGCTCGGCACGGGGAGCCGCGCGGGCTCGCCGCCGCCTACGCCAGGGCGCGCGGCCTGCCGCCACCCGACGCCGCGCCGGACGACGACACCACGGACACCACCGGCCAGGCCGCCCTGTTCCATCCCCGAGGCACCGGTCTGCCCGAGGGCGTCACCGCGGCCGAGGCCGCCGAGGACGTCCTCGCCGAGCAGCACCGCGCGATCCAGCAGCACCCGGTGCCCGAGCGGTTCCGGCTGCTGGTCGCCTCGGAGTCGCAGAGCGCGCTCGCGGCGGCCGAGATGTCGCATCACGGCCTGCCGTGGCACGCGGACGTCCACGACGCCGTGCTCACCGAGCTGCTCGGCGCCCGCGTCACGAACGGCCGTCCGAGCAAGCTCGCCGAGCTGGCCGACCGAGTGGCGGAGGCGTTCGGCACGCCGGTCAACCCCGATCACCCGCCGAGCGTGGTGCGCGCGTTCCGCCGCGCCGGGATCGACGTCCCGTCCAGCCGCGCGCACGTGCTCGCCGACGTCGACCACCCGGCCGTCGCGCCGCTGCTCGCGTACAAGGAGCTGGCGCGGCTGCACTCGGCGCACGGCTGGGCGTGGCTGCGCGAGTGGGTCCACGATGGACGGTTCCGGCCCACGTTCGTCGTCGGCGGCGTGGTGTCGGGACGCTGGGCGACGCGGGGCGGCGGCGCGCTGCAGATCCCGAAGGTGCTGCGCAGCTGCGTGCGGGCCGACCCGGGCTGGCGGCTGGTCGTGGCCGACGCCGCCCAGCTCGAACCGAGGGTGCTGGCCGCCCTCTCCGGCGACCGGCGGTTCGCCGAGGTCTCCGCGTCGGCCGATCTCTACGCCAGTCTCGCCGCCGACGCCTTCGGCGGCGACCGCGCCCGCGCCAAGGTCGCCATGCTCTCGGCGCTCTACGGCGGCACGTCCGGCGAGGCGGGCCCGCTGCTCGCGCAGTTGCGCACCCGGTTTCCGGACGCCGTGCGCTACGTCGAGCACGCGGCGGCGGCAGGCGAACGCGGGGAGCAGGTCCGTTCCCGGCTCGGCAGGACATCGCCCCCGCCGTCCGAGCAATGGCGCGCGCTCACCGGCAACGCCGACGCGGGCGTGGCCGCGCACCGGGCCGCTCGCGACTGGGGCCGGTTCACCCGCAACTTCGTCGTGCAGGCCAGCGCGGCGGACTTCACGTCGGTGCTGCTGGCGTTGCTGCGCCGCGCGCTCGCGGAGCGGGCGTCAGCGGCCGAGCTGGTGTTCTTCCAGCACGACGAGATCATCGTGCACTGCCCGGCTGACGAAGCGGACGTCGTCGGGGCGCTGTGCGGCGAGTGCGCCGACGAGGCCGGCAGGCTGACGTTCGGCGCCCGCTGCCCGGTGCGGTTCCCGCTGGAGGCGAAGCTGGTCGGCCGCTACGCCGACGCCAAGTGAGGGTCCCGAACGCCGAACACGCAGGCAGGAACGCAGGACACGACGCCCCGAGCGCAGGACACGACGTCCTGAGCGTGGGACACGACGTCAGGGGTGGAAGTGGGCGACGCCATCGTCGATGGTCTGGGCGAGTCGGCCGGTGGTGGCGAGGTGTTCCAGGTGGGCGGCGGTCTCGCCGATCGCGAGGAACTGGTTGAACAGGCCGAGGGTGTCGAACGCCCGGCGCTTGCCGGTCCAGGTCAACCGCGACGCCGACTCGTACGCCGTCCTCGCGCCGTCGAGCACAGTCGCGCGGGTGGCGTCGAGGCGCTCGTCGTGGTGGTCGAGCAGCTCCTTGACTCGCACGTGCACGCTGTCGGCGACGGGGCCGTGTGCGGGCAACAGCATCATGTCGGGCAGCTCGAGCATCCGCCGCAGCGAGGCCAGATAGTCGGTCAGCGCGCTGCGGCACACGCCGGGCTGGAACCCGATCGACGGCGTGATGTGCGGCAGCACGTGGTCGCCCGAGAACAGCAGCGACGCGGCGGCGTCGGCGAACACGACATGTCCCTCGGTGTGGCCCGGGGTCGGCACCGCTCGCAGCGTGCGGCCGGTCAGCTCGACGTCGGTCTCGCCGTCGAGCCAGTGGTCCGGCAGCTCGTACACGTCGCGGGAGTGCGCCGGGTCGAGACCGATGTCCTGCAACGACAGCGGATCGGGAATGCCCCAGCGCAGCGGCTCGCCGAGCTGCCGCGAGGTGTCACCGGCCAGGATCACATCCATCGAGGCCCGCTCCCCCGCCCCGAGCGTGATCGGCGTGCCGTACTCCTCCCGCAGCACGACCGCGAGCGTGTAGTGGTCGGCGTGCATGTGCGTCGCCAGTACCCGCCGCACGTCCGCGAAGTCGTGGCCCAGCGCCTTGAGCGCCTGCCGCAGCTGGTCCTTTGCCTCGGCGTCGTTCCAGCCGGAGTCGACGAGCGTGACGCCGTCGCCGTCCTCGATGACGTAGACGTTGACCGCGCGGAGGCCGTCGTTCGGCATCGGCAGCGGAACCCGGTGCGCCCCCGGCGCGACCGGGTGCGGACCAGGCTCGGTCCAAGGCTGGGTGTCGAAAGGCATCCGGCTCCGATCTCAGACGAAAACCGTCCCCTCGACGTTACCCCGAATAAACGCTCGTTAACAACGTTGGGGAGGTCACGCCAGCCCGAGCCGGGGCAGCTCGATGGCGGGACACCGGTCCATCACCATGTCGAGCCCGGCGTCGGTGGCCCGCTGGTAGGCGGCCTCGTCGACCAGCTCGAGCTGGAACCACACCGCCTTCGCGCCGATGTCGACCGCCGCGTCGGCGTACTGACCCGCCTGGTCGAGACGCCGGAAGACGTCGACGCAGTCCACCGCGAACGGAATGTCCGCCAGCGTGGCGTAGCCCTGCTCGCCGTGCACCGTCACCGCGCTGGGGTGCACCGGCACGATCCGCTTGCCTGCCTGCTGCAACCGCCGCGCGACGCCGTACGCCGAGCGCTCCGGGTTGTCGCCGAGCCCGACGATCGCCCACGTCTGGCATCCGGTGAGGATGCGCCGGATGGTGTCTTGGTCAGTCCACGGTTGATCCACGTATGCCAGTCTGCCGCGACGGCTCCGGCCGCGCCACGAGCACCGAGTTCACGACGCCGGAATGCGGGTGAACCTCCAGCTCGACCCGCAGCCCCGCCAGGTCCTCCGCCCGCACCCTCGGATACAGCAGCGAACGGAGTCGCACCGCGGACCGCGCCAGCACCAGCGTGTCCGGCCGCAGCAGCCGCGCCAGCCGGGCGCTGACGGCGCGCTTGCCCGCCGCGTCCTGCCCGACGAGCGCGGCGAGCACCACGACGTCGCAGTCGCCGATGCCCTCGGCGCGCAGCACGTGCTCGCTGCCGGGGTCGTCGAGGTCGGCGTGTGCCGTCGCGGCGGGCAGACCGAGCGCCGCGGTGAGCTTGCCGCCGAGCCACAGGCTGTCCGGGTCGCGGTCGACGTGCAGCACCTCGGCGCCATAGTCGCGGGCGAGCACGATGCCGGTCAGCGGCAGCGGCCCCGAGCCGAGCACGGCCACCCGTCGTGGCCGCTCGCCGCCAGCCGCCATCACCGCGCCCAGCTCCATCCGCACCAGCTCGCGGTAGTTGCCGAGGTAGGGAAACCGCGCCAGCTCGGCGTGCGGGTCGGCGGCGGCGAGCACGCGCCGTGCCCAGTACTGCTCGAGCGCCGTCTCGCCCGCAGCGCACAGCCTGCGCGTCATCGGCGCCTCGTCGCCGAGCTGGGCCAGCGCGGAGTCGGCGAGCTGCGGCGGCGTCGAGCAGCACAGCCCGACCAACTCGGTGAACAGCGCGTTCACCTCCTGGCACGGCCGCAGGTCAGGGGCCGCTTCCAGCCGGGTCCGCAGCTGCGTCACGCGTCGCGATACCGCGCTGGCTCCACTCACAGCGTCACAATAATGGAACCCATTTTCATTAAGACATCGGGGTGTGGTCGAACGATGACTCTCGGTCAGCGCGCCCGGGACAGCCCGGCCTTGGCCGCAGTCTGGATCAGCCACTGGTAGCCGGAGCCGAGCGCACGCGGCATGAGGTCGAGACCGTAGGCGTCGGGCCCGACGAGGATCTTGGCCTCGTCCCGGCGCACGCCGCGCAGGATGCGCCGGGCGGCGTCCTCCGGCGAGGTGCGCGCGATCTTGTCGAACAGCCGCGCGAGCTGGTCGACGTCCTTGCCGGACGCGGCGCGGGCGTTCTTGGCGATGTTCGTCTTGATCCCGCCGGGATGCACGCAGCTCACGCCGACCGGGTGGCCCGCGATGTGCATCTCCTGCCGCAGCGCCTCGGTGAACCCGCGCACCGCGAACTTGGTGGCGTTGTACGCGCTCTGGCTCGGCACCGCGATCAGGCCGAACACGCTGGAGAGGTTGACGACGTGGCCGTCACCGGACGCGATCAGATGGGGCAGGAACGCCTTCGTGCCGTGCATGACGCCCCAGAAGTTGATGTCGACGATCCACTCGAAGTCCTTCCAGTCCATCTCGGTGATGTCGGCGGTCAGCGCGACGCCCGCGTTGTTGAAGACCAGGTTGACCCGGCCGTACTCGTCGGCGACGGCCTCGGCGTTGTCGTAGACGGCCTGCCGGTCGGACACGTCGAGCTCGTCGTGGCGCACCGGGACGCCCTCCGACTCGCACAGCTTGACGGTCTCGGCCAGCCCGGTGGCGTCGACGTCGGACAACGCCAGCTTCGACCCGGCGCGGGCCAGCTCGACGGCCAGCGCCCTGCCGATCCCCGACCCGGCTCCGGTAATGACTGCGACTTTGCCATCGAAGGACTTCACGGCTCGCCTCTCGTTCCGCCTGCTCTCTGTGAGCGGAACGATAACCTACTCGCGGTAAGTTATCTAGACGTCCGTACGTTCCGGCACCGGACGGGGCTCTCCGCGCAGGCCGATGTGGCCGTCGGCATGCATCCGCTCGGTCATGTGAGGGTGGTGCAGCTCGAACGCGGGCCGCTCGGAGCGGACCCGGGGCAGCTCGGTGAAGTTGTGCCTCGGCGGCGGACACGACGTCGCCCACTCCAGCGAGTTGCCGAACCCCCACGGGTCATCGACGTCGGCGACATCACCGAACCGGTAGCTGCGCACGACGTTCCAGAGGAAGATCAGCATGGACGCGCCGAGCACGAACGAGCCGATGCTCGAGATCATGTTCAGCGTGGTGAACCCGTCCGACGGCAGGTAGTCGGCGTAGCGGCGCGGCATCCCCTCGTCGCCGAGCCAGTGCTGCACCAAGAATGTCACGTGGAAGCCGACGAACGTGGTCCAGAAGTGCCACTTGCCGAGCGCCTCGTCCATCATCCTGCCGGTGATCTTGGGGAACCAGAAGTAGATTCCGGCGAAGGTGGCGAACACGATCGTGCCGAACAGCACGTAGTGGAAGTGGGCCACGACGAAGTAGCTGTCGGTGAGGTGGAAGTCCAATGACGGCGCGGCCAGGATGATCCCGGTGAGCCCGCCGAGCAGGAACGTCACCAGGAACCCGACCGACCACAGCATCGGCGTCTCGAAGCTGAGCCTGCCGTGCCACATGGTGCCGATCCAGTTGAAGAACTTGATGCCGGTCGGCACCGCGATCAGGAACGTCAGGAACGAGAAGAACGGCAGCAGCACCGCCCCGGTGGCGAACATGTGGTGCGCCCACACCGCGAACGACAGCGCCGTGATGCCCATCGTCGCCAGCACCATCAGCTTGTACCCGAACAACGGCTTGCGGGAGAACACCGGGATGACCTCGGTGATGATGCCGAAGAACGGCAGCGCGACGATGTAGACCTCGGGGTGGCCGAAGAACCAGAACAGGTGCTGCCACAGGATGGCGCCGCCGTTGGACGGGTCGTACACGTGCGCGCCGAGGTGCCGGTCCGCGGCGAGCCCGAACAACGCTGCGGTCAGGATCGGGAACGCCGCGAGTATCAGCACGCTGGTGAACAGGATGTTCCAGGTGAAGATCGGCATCCGCCACATCGTCATACCCGGCGCACGCAGGCACACGATCGTGGTGATCATGTTCACGCCGCCGAGGATGGTGCCGAGACCGGACACGATCAGCCCGAAGATCCACAGGTCGCCGCCGAGCCCCGGCGAGTACGCCGCGGTGGACAGCGGCGCGTAGCCGGTCCAGCCGAAGTCGGCGGCACCGCCGGGCGTCAGGAACGACGACATCACGATTGTGCCGCCGAACAGGAACAGCCAGTAGGAGAACGCGTTCAGCCGGGGGAACGCGACGTCGGGTGAGCCGATCTGCAACGGCAGCACGACGTTGGCGAAGCCGAACAGGATCGGCGTCGCGTACAGCAGCAGCATGATCGTGCCGTGCATGGTGAACAGCTGGTTGTACTGCTCGGAGGACAGGAACTGCAGGTTCGGCCGCGCCAGTTCGGTGCGGATCAGCATCGCCATGGCGCCGCCGATCATGAAGAACGCCATCGACGTGACCAGGTAGAGGATGCCGATCTGCTTGTGGTCGGTGGTGCGCAGGTATCCGAGCAGCACGCTGCCCTTCGTGGCGCGTACCGCTGGCCTGCTTGGTACCGGTGTGGCCGTCTCGGGGCCGGCGGGCCCGGGACGGGACTCTCGTATCTCTGTCATCGCGTCCGACCTCGGCCCCAGTGTCCGTCAGATCGTCCGCTCAGGCCAGCGGAGAGCTATGGTCAATTCGCGTGATCACGCGGCCATTATCCGTTTACGGCGTGCGATGGCGGCGAAGCGCTCGGACTCGTCGAGACCGCCCCAGATCCCGAACGGCTCCTCCGCGTCCAGCGCGTGGTGACGGCACTGCACCAGCACCGGGCACGTCCGGCAGATGGCCTTCGCCGCCGCGATCCTGGCGGCGCGGGCACGGCCGCGCTCGGCGTCGGGGTGAAAGAACAGGTCGCTGCTGACCGTGCGGCACGCACCTTCCCGCTGCCAGTCCCAGTTGTCGGCCACGGGAGCAGGGAGCCGGGATGTCTCGGCCACGGGTCACCTCCTTGATCGTTGCGGGCACCGACGGAGATACCCATTTCGGCCGGGGTCGAATCACGAACCGATCAGAGAGACCATGGAAGAGTGACGTTCATCGATCGGACCGAGGCAGGCGAGGCGCTCGCCGCCGAGCTGTCGCGCCACCGGTGGACCGATCCGGTGGTGCTCGCGCTGCCGCGCGGCGGGCTGCCGGTCGCGGCCGAGGTCGCCGCCGCGCTGGACGCGCCGCTCGACGTCGTGGTCGCGAGCAAGATCGGCGCCCCGGACCAGCCCGAGCTCGCGGTCGGCGCGGTCACGGCGGACGGCGTGTACCTGCTCGACGACGCGACGCTCGCCGCGCTCGGCCTGCGCCGTCCCGACATCTCGCGGCAGCTCACCGATGCGACGGCCGAGGCTCGCAGGCGGCAGGACCGGTTCGGCGCCGCCGACCCGCCGAAGCTGACCGGCCGAGACGTGATCATCGTCGACGACGGCCTCGCCACGGGCATGACCGCGCTGGCGGCCGTGCATGCGGTGCGCGCGCACGATCCGCTGTCGGTCTGCGTGGCGGTGCCGGTCGGCTCGGCGTCGGCGGTGCTGCGGCTCGAGGCGGCGGCCGACGCGGTGGTGTGCCTGTACCAGCCGCGGCGGTTCAGCGCCGTCGGCCAGTGGTACCACGACTTCCGCCAGGTCAGCGACGCCGAGGTGGACTTTCTCGTAGCAGCCCAGCCGCGTTAGGCGTTCTGGCTCGCGAGGTGTTTCTCGAACCACTCGGCGGCGTAGTCGGCGACCTGTTCCAGGGCGCCTTCCTCCTCGAACAGGTGCGACGCACCCGGCACGAGGCGCACCTGGGTGGGCGCGGTCAGATGGCTGGCCGCCTGTTCGTTGAGCGTGATCACCTGCGGGTCACGCTCGCCGACGATCAGCAGCGTCGGCGCCTTCACCCCGGCCAGCTCCTCCCGGGCCAGATCGGGCCGTCCGCCCCGGGACACCACCGCCCGCACCAGCTCGGGGCGTCGTGCCGCCGCGCAGAGCGCGACCGCGGCGCCGGTGCTCGCGCCGAACGCCCCGATCGGCAGGCCGGACGCCGACGCGTGGCCCGCGACGTGCTCGACCGCCCCGATCAGCCGGGGCACCAGCATGCCGATGTCGAACCGGTACTGGCCGCTGTACTGGTCGCGCAGTTCCTCGTCGTGGTCGAGCAGGTCGAACAGCAGCGTCGCCAGCCGCCGGTCCTGCATCGACCGGGCGACGGCGCGGTTGCGGGTGCTGAAGCGAGAGCTGCCCGAGCCGTGGGCGAACACCACCACACCGATCGCGTCGGCGGGCACGACGAGATCGCCGGACAGCTCGGTGCCGCCGCTCTCGATGGTGACCGGCAATGTCATGACGGCGCTCCGTCCACGAGCTCGGTGACGGCGGCGGCGACGTCAGGATGTCCCAGCGTGCGCCGGTCCGGCTCGCCCTCCTCGCCGAGCACCCTGACTCGGACGCCCGCCTCGCGGAGCGCGGCCACGCTGTCCGGCACCGTCGCCGGGTCGGCGAGCAGCAGCGACCGCGGCTGGTGCGCCTGGCTGAACTCGACGGCCACCGGGGCGCCGGTGCCGCCCGCGACGACGTCGACCGGCAGGTTCAGCGCGGCCACCTCGTTGGCGAGCTGGCTCGCGTCGGTGAGCGAGTGCATCGCGGGCAGCCGGCACCACAGCACCTGATGCCGCCACAGCAGGTGATGCCAGCTCGCCGGGATGTCGTCGTGCTTGGCGAGGCTGTCCGGATCGAACACCATGATCGCGGGCGACCCGGCGGCACCCGCCGTCACCACGGCGGGACCAACCTCGCGGGGATGGGTTTCGAACACCGTCATCGGCCATCAGTCCTTTCGCGATCCTGCGCTTGCTCGGTCGAACTCGCGGCGGGGCTGGTGCAGTTCGCCCAGCGCGACGATCTGTCTCCGGAACGGCAACGAGAGCAGCCAGTCGAAGGCGATGCGGACCCTGCGGTGCGCGGTCGGCATGGTCGCGAGGTGGTAGCCGCGATGTAGCGCCCAGGCCAGCTTGCCCTTCAGCTTGACGCCGTAGATCTCGGCGACGCCCCGGTAGAGGCCGAGGCTGGCCACCGAACCGGCGTAGGCGTGCTTGTACCGGCGCAGCCTGCCGCCGCGCAGCAGCGCGGCCACGTTCTTCGACAGCAGTTCGGCCTGCCGGGACGCGTGCTGTGCCGATGGCGCGCAGATTTCGGTCGGCGCGCGCGACAGGTCGGGCACGGCGGCGCAGTCACCGGCGGCGAACACCGCGTCCTGGCCCTCGACGCGCAGCTCCGGGGTGCAGCGCACCCGGCCCTTGCCATCGAGCGGCAGGCCGGTGTCGGCCAGCATCGGGTGTGGCGCGACGCCCGCGGTCCACACCACGGTGTCGGCGTCGAACCCGGTGCCGTCGGAGAGCTTGACGTAGCCGTCCTCAATGGACTCGACGGTGGTGTTGAGGTGGGTCTCGAACCCGACGTCGCGCAGCAGGTTCAGCGTGTACGTGCCGAGCCCCTCGCTGACCTCGGGCATGATCCGGCCGGCCGCCTCGACCAGCACCCAGCGCATGTCGTCGCGGCCGATCGTGCCGTAGTAGTCGGACGCGGCGCCCGCCATGTCGGCCAGCTCGGCCAGCGCCTCGACCCCGGCGTAACCGCCGCCGACGAAGACGAACGTCAGCAGCTTCTCCCGCAGTTTCGGGTCGAGCGTGCTCGCGGCGGCGTCCAGCCGCGACAGCACGTGGTTACGCAGGTAGATCGCCTCGCCGAGGGTCTTGAACCCGACGGCGTGCTCGGCGAGTCCCGGCACCGGCATGGTCTTCGACCACGACCCCGGCGCGAGAACCAGCACGTCGTAGCCGATCTGCCGGGTGTGGCCGTCCGCGACCTCGACGCTCACCTTGCGCTCGTCCGGCCGCACCCCGGCGGCCTCGCCGCTGAGCACCTCGCAGCCGGGCAGCACCTCGCGCAGCGGCACGACGACGTGGCGCGGTTCCACCGATCCCGCCGCGGCCTCGGCGAGGAACGGCTGGTAGGTCATGTACGAGCGCGGGTCGATGACCGTCACGGTCGCCTCGTCGGAGCGCAACGTGGTGCGCAGCGACCGGGCCGCGTTCATACCGGCGTGCCCGCCGCCGACGATCACGATCCGCGCGGGAGCCTGCGCCGCGTGGGACATGCGCCTGCCTTCCCGGGTCGGAGGTGGTGGTGTTGCCTCCGGATTACCCGGACACGGCCGATCCAATCTCCGCCGAACGGAGTCACCTGTGCCGGTAGATACCAATCCGACCGAAAGTAAGCCTGACTGGCTGATCAAGCGAGTGTGCCAGTCGTCTTACTTTCGCTCTTCTTGGTATTTCGACGGCAGCACCCGGCCGGTCACCTCGCCGAGTCCGATGCGGACGCCGTCCGAGCCGGGCGCGGATGCCGCGATCGTCACCACGTCGCCGTCGTTGAGGTACGTCCGGTGGGTGCCGTCGCCGAGCAGCAGCGGGTCGGTGCCGTCCCAGGTCAGCTCCAGCAGCGAGCCGCGCTCGTCCGGCTCCGCGCCGGACACCGTGCCGGACGCGTAGAGGTCGCCGGTGCGCAGCGACGCGCCGTTGACGGTCAGGTGCGCGAGCTGCTGCGCGGCGCTCCAGTACATCGACGCGAACGGCGGGCGCGAGATGACGTGCCCGTTGAGGCGGACCTCGAGTGTGAGATCGAGGCCCCAGTCCTCGCCGGGTGCGAGGTAGGGCTGCGGCGCCGGATCCTGCGGCGGGGACGGCACCCGGGCGTGGCCGAGCGCGTCGAGCGGCACCACCCACGGCGAGACCGACGTGGCGAACGACTTGCCGAGAAACGGGCCGAGCGGCACCGTCTCCCACGCCTGGATGTCGCGGGCGGACCAGTCGTTGACCAGGCACACGCCGAAGACGTGGTCGGCGAACCGCTCGATCGGCACCGGCTCGCCGAGCGCGCTCGGGCTGCCGACGACGAACCCGACCTCGGCCTCGATGTCCAGCTTGCGGGTCGGGCCGAACGTCGGGGCGTCCTCGCCCGTCTGCTTGCGCTGCCCACGGGGCCGCGTCACCGGGCTGCCGGAGGCCACCACGGTGCCCGCCCGACCGTGGTAGCCGATCGGCAGGTGTATCCAGTTGGGGTGCAGCGGGGCCGAGTCGGGCCGGAAGATGCTGCCGACGTTGCGGGCGTGGTGTTCGCTGGCATAGAAGTCGACGTAGTCGGCCACGTCGAACGGCAGGTGCAGGTGCAGCCCGGCCCGGTCCAGCCGGTGTGCGAGCACCATCGGCCGGTGCGCCGGGTCGGTCAGCCACGTGGTGATGCGCCGCCGCACCTGCTGCCAGACCGGCCTGCCCGCCGCGAGCAGCGGGTTCAGCACTCCGGCGTCGAGCAGCGGCGCGAACTCCTCCCCCTCGACGGCCGCGATGGCGGCGACGTCGAGCACGCTGTCGCCGATCGCGACGCCGATCTTGCGCGGCCCGTCCTCGGTGCGGGAGTACACCCCGAACGGCAGGTTGGCCACGCCGAACTCGCTGCCCGCCGGGACGTCGAACCAGGTCTCGTTCACATCAGTCGCCTCATGCGGTGAGTTTGGGCAGTACCTCCCGGCCGAAGACCTCGAGCCATTCCTCCTGGTTCCGGCCGACATTGTGCAGGTAGATGCGGGTGAACCCGGCGTCGACGAACTTCTGCAGCGCCGCCCGGTGCTCGTCGGGGTCGGAGGAGACGACCATGCGGCCCTCGAAGTCCTCCCGGCGCACCAGCTTCGCCATCTGCTCGAAGTCGAATGGCGAGCGGACGTCGGCCTTCGGGAACTTCATGCCGCCGTTGGGCCACTGCTCCATCGCGTTCTGCCAAGCCTGCTCGTCGTCCTCCGCCCAGGACAGGTGCACCTGCAGCAGCTTCGGCATCGCGTCGGGGTCCTTGCCCGCCTTGCGGGCGCCTTTGCCGAAGTTGTCCAGGATCCCGGCCAGCTTCTCCAGCGACGCGCCGGGCGTGATCAGCCCGTCGGCCAGCTCCCCGGTCTTGCGGGAGGTGTAGGGGCCCGCGGCGGCGACGTAGATCGGCGGCGGCTCGTCCGGCAGGGTCCACAGCCGCGTGGTGTGCAGCTTGAAGAACTCGCCGTTGTGCTTGACGTCCTTGCCGGTGAACAGCTTCCTGATGATGTCGAGCGCTTCGAGCATCCGGCGGACCCGTTCCGGCGCCTCCGGCCAGTAGCCCGCGATGACGTGCTCGTTGAGCGCCTCGCCGGAGCCGATACCGAGCCAGTGCCTGCACGGGTACATCGCCTCGGTCGTCGCGGCGGCCTGCGCCACCAGCGACGGGTGGAACCGGAAGGACGGGCAGGTCACGCCGGGTCCGAAGTCGCCGTCGGTGCGCTCGCCGATGGCGCTGAGCACGCTCCAGACGAAGGACGCCTCACCCTGGGCGGGCACCCAGGGCTGGAAGTGGTCGGCCGCCATCTGTCCGGAGAAACCGTGCTGCTCGGCAAGCGCGGCGAGCCGGACCGACTCGGCGGGCGGGAACTGTTCGAGCGCGGCAGCAATGCCGATCTGTACGTCAGTCACGTGTCCCAACCTAGGTGATCGCCGCGAGTCCCCGGATCCGGCACCGCGAGTCCCCGGATCCGGGGCCCCGGAACTCGGGACTCGCGGCGCCAGAAGTCGGGACTCGCGGCACCAGAACGTGGGACTCGCGCGTTGCGCTAGGCCAAGCCCGGTCAGACGTTGCGGCGGTACTGGCCGCCGACCTCGAAGAACGCCTCGGTGATCTGCTCCAGCGAGCAGACCCTGGCGGCGTCCATCAGCACGTCGAAGACGTTCTCGCCGCCGGTGGCCGCCTCGCGCAGCCGCGCCAGCGCCTGCTGCGCCTCGGTGGCATTGCGCTGCTGGAACTCGGCGAGCCGCTTGAGCTGGGACTGCTTCTCGTCCTCGGTCGCCCGCGCCAGCTCGACCTCGGTGACCTCGTCCTCGTCGCCCTGCGGCGGCAGGAAGGTGTTCACCCCGATGATCGGCAGCTCGCCGGTGTGCTTGAGCCGCTCGTAGAGCATCGACTCGTCCTGGATCTTGCCGCGCTGGTAGCCGGTCTCCATCGCGCCGAGCACGCCGCCGCGCTCCGAGATCTTCTCGAACTCGGCCAGCACCGCCTCCTCGACGAGGTCGGTGAGCTCGTCGACGATGAACGAGCCCTGTAGCGGGTTCTCGTTCTTGGACAGGCCCCACTCCTTGTTGATGACCATCTGGATCGCCATCGCGCGGCGCACCGAGGACTCGGTCGGCGTGGTGATCGCCTCGTCGTAGGCGTTGGTGTGCAACGAGTTCGCGTTGTCGTACAGCGCGCACAGCGCCTGCAGCGTGGTGCGGATGTCGTTGAAGCTCATCTCCTGCGCGTGCAACGACCGGCCCGAGGTCTGCACGTGGTACTTGAGCTTCTGCGAGCGCTCGTTCGCGCCGTAGCGCTCCCGCATCGCCACCGCCCAGATCCGCCGGGCGACCCGGCCGATCACGGTGTACTCCGCGTCCATGCCGTTGGAGAAGAAGAACGACAGGTTCGGCGCGAAGTCGTCGATGTGCATGCCCCGCGCCAGGTACGACTCCACGTAGGTGAAGCCGTTGGACAGCGTGAACGCGAGCTGCGAGATCGGGTTCGCCCCCGCCTCGGCGATGTGGTAGCCGGAGATCGACACCGAGTAGAAGTTGCGCACGCCGTGCTGGATGAACCATTCCTGGATGTCGGACATCATGCGCAGCGAGAACTCGGTGGAGAAGATGCAGGTGTTCTGGCCCTGGTCCTCCTTGAGGATGTCGGCCTGCACCGTGCCGCGCACGTTGCGCAACGCGAAGTCGCGCAGCTCGGCGGCCTCCGCCTCGTCCGGTTCGCGACCATGCTCCTCGCGGAACGCCTTGAACCGCTGGTCGATGGCGGTGTTGAGGAAGTACGCGAGGATCGTCGGGGCGGGCCCGTTGATCGTCATCGAGACCGACGTCGACGGCGAGGTGAGGTCGAAGCCGTCGTAGAGGACCTCCATGTCCTCGAGCGTCGCGATGGACACCCCGGAGGTGCCGATCTTGCCGTAGACGTCGGGCCGGGTGCCGGGGTCGTGGCCGTAGAGGGTGACCGAGTCGAACGCCGTCGACAGCCGCTTCGCCTCGGAGTCGGCGGAGAGGTACTTGAACCGGCGGTTGGTGCGGAAGGGGTCGCCCTCGCCGGCGAACATCCGCGCCGGGTCCTCGCCCTCCCGCTTGAACGGGAACACCCCGGCGGTGTACGGGAAGTAGCCGGGCAGATTCTCCCGCCGCAGGAACGACAGCAGCTCGCCCCGGTCGGAGTAGCGCGGCAGCGACACCCTCGGCACCCGGCTGCCGGAGAGCGTGTCCCGCCAGAGCTGGGTGTGCAGCTCCTTGTCGCGGATCCGGACGACCAGCTCCTCCGCCCGGTAGGACTCGGCCCGCTCCGGCCACTCGTCGAGCAGCCTCGCCGACTCCTCGTCCACATCGGACTTCGCCCGGTCCAGCAGCCGCTCGATCGCGGCGGTGTCGGCGCCGTCGTCGGCGAGCGCGTCGCGGGCGGCGGCGAGCTGGCCGGCCTTGCGCACCGCATCGACCTGCGTGCCGGTGCGCTCGTGGTACCCACGCACCGTCTCCGCGATCTCGGCGAGATAGCGCGCCTTCGACGTCGGGATGATGGTGCTCGCGCTGGTGGAGACCTTGCCGGTGACGGCGGGCAGCACCCCGGCGGACACCGACAGCCCCTCGTCGGCGAGCAGGTCGCGGAGGAACTGATACAGCGCGGTGACGCCGTCGTCGTTGAACCGGGCGGCGCTGGTGCCGTACACCGGCATGTCCTCGGGCGAGGCGCCGAACGCCTCGCGGTTGCGGACGAGCTGCCGGGAGACGTCTCGCCGCGCGTCCTCGGCGCCCCGGCGCTCGAACTTGTTGATCGCGACCGCGTCGGCGAAGTCGAGCATGTCGATCTTCTCGAGTTGCGAGGCCGCGCCGAACTCCGGCGTCATGACGTACAGCGAGCGGTCGACGTGGTCGACGATGCCCGCGTCCCCCTGGCCGATACCGGGCGTCTCGACGATCACCAGGTCGAACCCGGCCGCCTTGCATGCCTCGATCGCGCCGGGCAGCGCGGCGGGCACCTCGCCGGACTTGGTGCGGGTCGCCATCGAGCGGAAGTAGATGGGCTCGCCCGTGCCGAAGCCGGGCCAGTGGCCGAGGCAGTTCATCCTGATGCGGTCGCCGAGCAGCGCGCCGCCACCCTTGCGGCGGCTCGGGTCGACGGCGATGACCGCGATCCGCAGCTTGTCCTGCTGGTCGAGCCGGAAGCGCCGCACCAGCTCGTCGGTCAGCGACGACTTGCCCGACCCGCCGGTGCCGGTGATGCCGAGCACCGGCACCGTCTTGCTCTGCGCGGCCGTCGTGATGGCCTCGCGCCAGTCGCCGGGCAGGGCGTCGGCCTCCAGCCGGGAGATGACGCGGGCGAGAGTGGGGATGTCGCCGGTGTGCAGCGCGTCGAGCGAGCCCTGATCCTGACCGGCGAGGTCCTCGTCGCACTCCCGGATCATCAGGTTGATCATGCCGGGCAGGCCGAGCTGCTGGCCGTCCTCCGGCGAGAAGATCCTGGCGACGCCGCGCGAGTGCAGCAGCTCGATCTCGTCGCGCACGATGACGCCGCCACCGCCGCCGTAGACCCTGATGTGGCCCGCGCCGCGCTCGGCCAGCAGCTGGACGAGGTAGCTGAAGTACTCGACGTGCCCGCCTTGGTAGGCCGAGATCGCCACCCCGTTGACGTCCTCCGAGATCGCGGCGCGCACGACCTCCTCCACCGACCGGTTGTGCCCGAGGTGCACCACCTCGGCGCCCTGCGACTGCAGGATGCGCCGCATGATGTTGATGGACGCGTCGTGCCCGTCGAACAGGCTCGACGCGGTCACGAACCGTACCGGGTGTTCCGGCTTGTGGAGTTCGGTCATACCTCCAAAATACTAGGACTTCCAACTATTTGGAAAGTCCTTGCAGCACCGGGTGTGAGGCAGTCCACAGGCCCGTAGGGCGGGTGACCTGGTTCTAGCCGGTCCCGTCGCGGCGGGCGATCCACTGCTGCATGGCGTACTCGACCATGGTGATCAGGGACTGCTTGACCGACTCCCGCTCGCGCGCGTCGCACTGCACGATCGGCACCGACTGGCCGATGGCGAGGGCGTCCCGCACGTCCTCCACGTTGTGCGGCTGTCTGCCCTCGAAGGCGTTCAGGCCGACGACGTAGGGCAGCCCCCTGTCCTCGAAGAAGTCGACCGGAGCGAAGGAGTCGGCGAGCCTGCGGGTGTCGGCCAGGACGACGGCGCCGATGGCGCCCCGTACCAGGTCGTCCCACATGAACCAGAACCGTTGCTGGCCGGGTGTGCCGAACAGGTACAGGATCAGGTCCTCGTCGAGCGACACCCGGCCGAAGTCCATCGCGACCGTCGTGGTCGACTTGTTCGGCGTCGCGGCGAGATCGTCGATCCCGCTGCTGGCGTCGGTCATCATCGCTTCGGTGGTCAGCGGGACGATCTCGGACACCGAGCCCACGAACGTCGTCTTGCCCGCGCCGAAGCCGCCTGCCACCACGATCTTGGCCGACGTCATCGTCGGGGCCGCCGCCTCCTGCTGCTGCGTCAGCTGCTCAGTTGGGTTACTCACGTTCTACAAAACCACTTTCACTTCAGTGACGGCACAAACGGATTAGAAAACGACAGAGCCGCCGATCGCACTCGGTGCGCGACGGCCTTTCCTTCACAGCCGACGGAGTCCACTCAGCACCCTTTCCATGAGCAGCAAATGGGCCTCAGCGCCGTCGGCGCCGGAAACCGTGTTGTGCACGTTGACGAGTCCGGCATCGGCCGCGTCGCTCACCAGCACCCGCGCGACACCGAGCGGCATCCGCAGGTCAACGGCGATTTCGGCGACGGAACGTGGCGACGAGCACGCCTCGACGATCGAGCGTTGCTCGATACGCATCGGGGCCGACTCGGAGAGCACACCGTTCCTCGCCGAAATCAACGTCTCCAGCTCCAACGCGTAGGAAGCCTTGGTCCGCCCGCCGGTGAGCATATAGGGACGGACCAGCGCTGTCTCGTCCTCGTGGTGCGAGCGACCATGGCGTTCCGACGCGACGGCGCGCGACGGAACCCGGGGGTTGCGCGCCGTCGCCTGCCTGGGCAGCTGTCTGCCCTTCGCGCGGACAGTGCTGCTATCGGACGTATCCACCACCACTGCCTCCTCCTGTGCGAGATGCTTCGGGATCGTCGGGATCGGTCATCGTGCGGCTACGCGGACGCACCCAGCAGTGACGACCCACCCGAGCCCTGCAGCTGGGCACGGAGTTCCGGCGTGAGGATCTGCCCCACCCGGTCGACGAGCAAGGTCATCTCGTAGGCCACCTGGCCGATATCGCAGTTCGGCGCGGCGAGCACGGCGAGACAGGAACCGTCGCTGATCGACATGAGCACCATGATGCCCAGCTCCATCTCGACGACGGTCTCGTTGACGGCGCCCGCCTCGAAGCAGTGCGCCGCTCCCTGGGTCAGGCTGACGAGGCCGGACGCCACGGCTGCGAGCTGGTCGGCGCGGTCGAGCGGCAGCCGCGACGACGACGTCAGCAACAGCCCATCCGCGGAGACCACCACCGCGTGCGCGACACCCGGCACGCGTTCTGCGAAATCGTTGACCAGCCAACCGAACTGGTTCTGGGGTTGCGGCGAGGTCAATTCACCCTCCATTTTCCTGCGACGTGCTCTCGGGTTGGTTCGTACTGTCGCGTCCTCGGCGGACACCTTGCTGGAAGCTGCTCAACCGGCCGCGCATCGCGTTCGGGTCGCGATCGGGTTGCGGCGATTTGGCGGGCGCTGTCTTCGTGGTCGTGGTGGCACTGCCGGGCAGCAGTTGCGCGCCACGACGCCTGCGGGGCAGGCCCGACGTGGTGTAGTCCGGCGGCGGCTCCGAGGTCACCGAGTCGACCTTGGAGAGCTCGGCGTCCCGGGAGAAGTCCCAGATGTCGGTCACCGGCTCGTCGTCGGTGGCCATCGGATCCGGCACCAGGTCGGGCTGTTGCTCCGGCGTGCGCTGCACGCCGTTGCGGCCGGCATCCGGCTTGTCCTGCCGCGTGTCGCCCTGTTTGGCGGCGGGCTCGGACTTCTTCGCGGGGGTGCGCTTGCCGTTCTGCTGGCCCTTCGCCGGGGTCTTGGGGCCACCCTTCGACGCGGCGCCGCCTGAGCCCTTCGAGCCGCTCTTGCCGGAGCCGTTCGCGGTGCTCTTCTGCTGGCCGTTCGACGGCTTCTTCTGCTGGCCGTTGGACGACTGCTTCGAGCTGCCGGAGGAGGCCTGCTTCGCCGCCGTGTCGTGCTTGGCAGGCGTGTCGCCCGACGCGCCCGACGACTTCTCGGCGTCCGGCGTCTCCGCGTTGTGCTTGCCCAGGTGGTGCTTGCCCCGGCTGAGACCGCGCTGGAAGCTGCTGAGCCTGCCCTTGACCTCGCTGGGGTCGCGGTCGGGCAGGTCCACCCTGCCCAGCAGAGACCGGCTCGGCTTGTCGCTGGTCTGCTCCCCCGCCGCGCTGCCGGGCAGCAATCGCTCGCCGCGTTGCCGTTTCGGCAGCCCGGCCTCGGTGAAGCTGTCGGCGGCGGACTTCTGCGCGATCTCGGCGACGGTGCGCCAGTTCTCGTCGGCCTCGAACGTCCACTTGCCGCGTGCGGCGTCGCCGCTCTCGGCCTGCTCGGTCTCGGCGGGATCGCCGGAGGTGCGGAACCACACCGACAGCATCTCGTCGAAGATCGGCGTGTTCTCCGGCCGCGACGACGCGGGTTCCTTCGGCGGTGGCGGCTCGGAGGCGGCCGCCTGCCACCAGTCGGACAACGGTGACGTGCCCGGCTTGAACAGCGCGCTGCCCGACGGCAGGTCCGAGCCGTTCGACTGCGTGCCGTTCTTCGCGCCGTTGCTGGTGCCGTTGGCCGATCCCGGCGTCCGCTGCGGCAGTCCGGCGGCGGCACCGGCCGGTTTCCGCGCGCCGCGCTGCGGTGTGCCGTTGTCGTCGCCGACCGGCGCGAACAGCGCGGTGCCGGAGATCTCGACGTCGCTCTCCGGCGCGGCGGCGCCGTTGGCCTGCGGCTTCGGCAACGACTTCGGCTCGCGGGGCGCGGGCGCCGACTCGGTCACCACCGGGATCTCCGAGGTCAGCGGTCCACCACCGGCGCCGATCACCAGCTCGGCGGGGACGGCGATGCTGGCCCTGATGCCATCGTTCTCCTTGCCGCCGTGCAGCGTGACGCCGAAGCCGTGCTTGCTCGCCAGCCTGCCGACGACGAACAGCCCCATCCGGCGCGAGGTCACCATGGTCATCCCCGACGCCTCGCCCATGCGGGCGTTCGCCTCGGCGACCTCGCTGACGTTCATGCCGATGCCGCGATCGACGACGTCGATGGTCATGGCGCCGTTGTCGGTGACCTTGGTCGTCACGGTCACCTGGGTCTCCGGCGGCGAGAACGCCGCCGCGTTGTCCAGCAGCTCGGCCAGCAGCCGCATCAGGTCGCTCGCGGCGTGGCCGACCACCTTGGTCGTCGGCGGCGACTGCACGATCACCCGCTGGTACTGCTCGATCTCGGAGACGGCGGCACGCAGCACGTCGGCGGTGCTGACCGGCCTGCCGGAACGCCTGCCCGTCTCGGCGCCCGAGAGCATCATCAGGTTCTCGTTGTTACGACGCATCCGGGTGGCGAGGTGGTCGAGCTGGAAGAGCGTCGCGAGCTGGTCCGCGTCCTCCTCATCCCGTTCGAGCCGCTCGATCAGCTGCAACTGCCGCTGCACCAGACTCTGGCTGCGCCGCGACAGGTTGACGAACACGCCGCTGTACGCGGTGCGCATGCTCGCCTGCTCCGCGGCGAGCCGCAGCGCCTGCTGGTGCACCGCGTCGAAAGCCCGAGCCACCTCGCCGACCTCATCGGTCGCGGTCACCGGCACCGGCTCGATGCTGGTCCCGGCGCCCGTGCCGTCCTGAATCCGCCGCACCGCGGCGGGCAGCCGCTCATCGGCCACCGCCATCGCCGACGTCCGCAGCACCCGCAGCGAGTGCAGCAGCTGCCGGGTGACCGCGACGACGACCAGCAGCCCGACCAGCAGCGCGAGCCCGAGCGCCACGGCGAGCCCGATCACTCCGGTCTTCGCGTCCGAGGCCAGGCTGTTCGACGTGGCGACCGCCTTCGCGGTGAGCTGGTCGGAGACCTGGCCGAGCTGGTCGGTCACCTGCCCGGAGACGTCACTCCACGTGCGCGGCGACAGTCCGGCGACGGCCGCGGCCGAGGGCCTGCCGAGCTCGCCGAGCACGGCGCGGACCGTGCGGTCCCGCTGCTGGGAGCTCGGCTCGCTCAGTGTGTTGTCGAACAGCTCCCGTTCCGAGGGAGTGGCCACCGCGGCGAAACTGGCGAAGTGGTCGTCGATGCGCACCTGCTCGGTGCGCACCAGCATCCGCTGGGTCGGCGTGAGGGTGCCGCGCACCGCGCCGACGCCGATCACCGCCTGCTGCCGCGACATCTGCTCGTGCGCGGCATCCAGTTCGACGACGGCACGCGGGGTGCCGCCCAGCGCGTCGTCGCTGACCCGCGCCACCGACGCCGCCTCGAGCTGGAGCAGCGAGTCGGTGATCTCCGAGTAGGCGTTGATCGCCTTGATCGGGCCGAGCGTGCCCGCCGAGATGTCGTCGCGCAGCTCGGACAGCCCCTTCAGCGCGGACTTCGATCGGGCGACCATGGCCGCGATGCCGGCGTTCTGCTCGGTGGCGAGCTTCCCGCTGCGAGTCATCGGGGCGATGGCGGCGTCGACGTCTTCCCGCGCCTGCCGCAGCGCCGTGTTCGAGCCGCCGGTCCCGGTGAGCATCGCGACCGTCTCGGCGCGCTCCCGCTGCACCGCGTTGAGCAGCCCGCCGGTCTGGCCGGTGAGCGCCACCATGCTGTCGATGCGGCCGTAGTCCTGCGAGCTCGCGATCTGGCCGGACAGCGTGGACGCGCCCAGCACGACCGCGATCACCAGCGGTACCAGCGTGACGGCGGCCAGCTTCACCGGCAGTTTCCAGTCACGCCACGCCAGCAGCCTGCCGAGCCGGGAACGCCGCGAGGTGCCGCGCCTCGCCTCTTCGCCGAGCAGCTGCTCGACGGGAACTTGTTGTTGGCCTGCTCCGGTCACGTATGTGACTCCCTGTTCCACACGATCGACCCCAGTCAACGGTTCATGGTCTGGTCGGTGCTGCAAGATGCATTTCGCATCTTGCGCTCAGCTCTCGGTTCACGACACTGCCTCAACTCGATCACCCAGTCCGTGGTCCGCGCAGCGCGTCAACGGGCTGCGCTAGTCCTGATCGACCGTGCCGGCACGAGCAGCCGCGAGACATCGTGCGCCGAACCTCCTCAAAGCCGCTTGCCGTGAAGCACTTCGTCGAATCTGCCGAGAGAGCCTACACCCATCAGGTGATCTGGAAATTCACTCGACATAGCGGCATTGACCTGCGACAACACCATTTAATTGCGGTAAGGGAGAATGAATTCCAATTACGGGGTGCGACCCGCATTCATTCCGTGACGCCCACTTGAGTGGCTACACACAGCGAACTCACCCACACAGAGCAATTGGGTGATCGTTACACAGTCGTTGCGCTACCGAACGTGCTACAAAGCGCCGTACGACCGGCGAATCTATGCACGATGATGTGGTCTCGACTGGCCCCCCTCAAGTCGCCCACCAGGGGCTCATTACGCCGGGAAGCTACTGCATGTTGCAGTTGGTCCGTCTGGAAAGGACTTGAGAAGCCGCAGGTGCCAGGCCTGGTTGCTGTCCGGATGTCCGATACTCAGCGCGCCCGGCGGTAGCTCGGTTGAGTGCGGCCGATTCAGTAGGCCGGGTGCTGCTGAACCCGGTGCGTGACCTTGCGTTCGGCCACGAACGACAGCAGCGGCACGCACCCGGCGAGCAGCACCAGCACCGTGTGCCACATCGGCCACCGCGCCTTGAGCCCGAGATCGACCGCGAGCACCAGGTAGGCCATGTAGATCACGCCGTGGATCGGCGAGTAGACCTCGGAGAACGTCGCGTCGCCGAACCCGTAGCGGACGACCATCGCGGCGACCAGCACGAGCAGCCCGATACCGGTCACCATCGCGGCGATCCGGAAGCGCAGCAACGGTTTCCGCAGCGTGCCTTCCCGTGCGGTGCCGGTGGTGTCGTCGCGCTGTGATGTGGTCATGATGCCGGTGGCCTCTCGACGGGGACCTGCCCCGTCACGTCGACGTGTCTCGCTGGTTCAGTTCAGCAAGGTAGCGGTTGTACTCGGCCAGCGCGTCGTCGGGTTCGCCCGGCGTGTCGGCGGGCACCGTCCGCTGCGGCGTCCGGTACAGCCAGCGGCTGCGCAACTGCGACATGGTGACCTCGTCCGCCACGGATTCGGCGGGCTCGTCAGCTCCCGGGTCGCCTGTGCTCGCCAGCCGCCTGAGCCGGCGCATCCGCAGGAACACGAACGCGGGAAACAGCCCGAACAGCGGCCATTGCAGTACGTAACCGAGGTTCTGCACGCTGCCGCCGCCCGATTCGTAGCGCTCCCACTGCCACCACGCGAGCGCGCAGCACACGATCAGGCTCGCGGCGGACACCACCACGATGCCGAACCGGCGTACCGCGAGTGACTGGAGCGCTGACACACTTCGACGCTAGCACTCAGCTGCGGCCGTTGACCGTGCGCGCGTACTGGTCCGCGAGCCCGAACACCATCTGGCCATACTCGACGGACTGGTTGTAGGACCACAGCCCGGCCCACCAGCCCTCGGCGGTCGCCATGTCGCGGCCACCGGCGCAGAGGTACCTCGCGGCGGCGAGCGTGGCGTCGTCGATCTGCTGCGGGTTGGCCACCCCGTCGCCGTTGCCGTCGGCGGCATAGCTCGCCCAGGTCGTGGGGATGAACTGCATCGGCCCGACGGCACGGTCCATCTTGGTGTCGCCGTCCAGCACGCCGTTGTCGGTGTCGCTGATGGACTTGTTGCCTGCGGAACCGTCGAGCGGGACACCGATGATGGGCTCCGACGGCAGGCCGTTGGCACGCAACACCGCGCCGCCGTACCGGCCGTGGTCCGACTCCACCCGCCCGATGCCGGCCAGCGTCGCCCAGGACAGCCGGCACGCGGGGAAGTCCTGCCGCATGGCGATCTCGGCGCGGCCGTAGGCGAGCAGCGCCCGCGCCGGAACCCCGATGACGGACGCGGTCTGCACGGCCCAGCTGTTGAGGGAGCCGCCCTGGGTGGTGGCGCCACCGCTCGGCCGAGTGCGCGGTTGCGAGGCAGGACTGAGGGTGGCGCTGAGCGGGCTCACCGAGCCGGGTGAGACGTCGGCGGCCTGCACGGAGAGTGCCGGGATCCGCAGCGTCGTCGGGCTCGGCTCCACTGCGGAGGCCTGGTAGAGCCCCCACACCGCAGCGACGGCGACGGCGAGCACGGCCACGACGCCACCGAACCGGGAGGCTGCGGCACGACCACGGCCGTCCGACTGTCTCGGTCGCGGCCGCCCGCTCGTGCTCGTATCCCCCTCATCCGGGCTGCCCACCAACTGGTTGCCTCTCGTCGACGTCGCTCATTGGTACAACGCACCGCGATCACGGGCGTTACGCCGTTGTAGTACGACAGTAGCGACAAGTGGTGGAAAGCGAATGTGATGAGGGTCTCTTCCGCTAGCTTGCGGCGTCGCGGCGAGCCCGGGCCAGCCGGGCCACGCACCAGGCGGCGGCGCTGCCTCTGCGGAGGTGTTCGAGCACCGTGTACGGCCCGAGATGGGCGCTGAGGTCACTCGGCGACAGGCCCGCAGCGCGGTACTCGAGCGCGCGCTGGTCGAGCGGGCTGAGCCCGGCGTCCCACCACTCTTCCGCCTCGGCGACGCCGCCGACCATGCGCCACCAGCGTGCCGCAGCGGCGAGCAGCTCGTCCGGCACCTCGGGCAGCCGCTTGCGCATGGCGGCGATGTAGCTCGCGTCGGAAGAGTCGGTGACCTCGAGAGCCGACCAGTCCGGCGACTCCTCGCTGCTCCGTTGACCCGGGATTCCTGGCGTCGCTGGCACATCCGCTAACCATTCCGACGCTATCCGGTTGATCTCGACGTCGTCCGCGGTCTCCGCTCGCTCTGCCGACCACTGTCGAATCAACGCGTCTACGCCAGGATCGTGGGTCATGTCCGTCTCCCTACGGGTATGCAGTCAAAGAGTCGGGGCTGTACCGCTTCGTGCCGAGGCCCTGCGGTCGTTGACGATCGAGAACCAACCGGTCACTTAATGTGAGCACCGTAGGGTGCTTTCCCACCGCTACGCCAGACCTCAAGCCGGAGAATTCCGCTGACCTGGGCGTTCCCTTCGGCAATCCACCCGGACGGCCCAATCTCACGCCCGCATTGTGGGACAGCTCACATGCTAGTGCACGTGCATATTCCCAGCTCAGAGCGGCATTTCCGGCTCGTAGCTCAATGAAGTGAGACCCAGCTCACTCTGCACACGGAGCGTTTACGCGAACAGCGCCCGGACGAACGTGACGAGGGCTTCCGCGCCGTCCTGCAAATAGCCAAGAACCATGTGGACCGCGTCTGCGGACTCGTGCGGCTTGGTGATGAGGAAGAACAGTACGACGGCGACAGCGCCTACGATCAGGGCCTTCTTGGCGTTCGGCGTCATGGCTCCATCCGATCAGCTATCACAAGGCCGCACGTTCCGGCCTGCTTTCCGTGTCCGACCCCGAGCCTAGAGTAAGCGTCGATCAACTCAGCGACGGCGGCCACGCGTGCCGCGCGAGTCCCGACATCCGGTGCCGCGAGTCCCGACATCCGTAACGCGGGACTCGCGGCACCAGAACGTGGGACTCGCGGTGACACCGGGCCGTAGAACGGGCGTCAGGCGATCACGCCGGAGTCGCGGAGACTCGTGATCTTGGCGGCGTCGAGGCCGAGTTCGGTGAGGACCTCGTCGGTGTCGGCCGCCGTCTCGTGGGGCGGGGCCGGCGCGTCGGCCGGGGTGCGGTCGAACTTCGGCGCCGGCGCGGGCAGTGTCACCCCGCCCACGTCGACGAACGTGTTCCGCGCGGCATTCTGCGGGTGCGACGGCGCCTCCTCAGTGGACAGCACCGGGGTGATGCAGGCGTCGGTGCCCTCGGCCTTGGCGACCAGCTCGTCCCGGGTGTACTTGGCGATCTCGGCGGTCAGGATCTCCCGCAGCCGGGGCCACTGTGAGGCGTCGAAGTGGTGCGGCAGGTCGGCGTCGTCCAGCTCCAGCACCTTCACCAGGTCCGCCCAGAACCGCATCTCGATCGCGCCGACGGCCACGTACCTGCCGTCCTTGCACTCGTAGGTGTCGTAGAACGGCGCGCCACCGTCGAGCATGTTGGTACCGCGCTCCCCCGACCACACACCGCTGGCCTTGAGCCCGAACAGGCTCGTCGCCAGCAACGCCGAGCCTTCCACCATCGACGCGTCGACCACCTGTCCCTTGCCGGACGTGGTGCGCTCGAACAGCGCCGCCAGAATGCCCATCGCGAGCAGCAGGCCACCGCCGCCGTAGTCGGCGACGAGGTTCATCGGCGGCACCGGACGTTCACCCGCCCGGCCAATTGCCTCCAGCGCGCCCGACAACCCTACGTAGTTGATGTCGTGCCCGGCGCGCTGCGCGAGCGGGCCGTCCTGTCCCCAGCCGGTGATCCGGCCGTAGACCAGCCGCGGGTTGCGCGCGTGACAGTCGGCCGGCCCGAGCCCCATCCGCTCGGTCACGCCGGGCCGGAACCCCTCGACGAGCACATCGGCGCGCTCGACAAGGCTCAGCACCAGCTCGACACCCTCCGGCTGCTTGGTGTCGACGCCGATCGAGCGGCGGCTGCGGCGCAGCGGATCGTTCTCGAAGCCGATCACGTCGGCGCCCGGCGTCGCCCGGTCCACCCGGATGACCTCGGCACCGAGATCGGCGAGCACCGTGCAGGCGAAAGGTCCCGGCGCGAGCCCGGCGAGCTCGACCACCCGCAGCCCGCTCAGCGGCCCTGCTCCCATATGTCCTGTCCTCTCCTCGAATGCGCGGATGATCGTGGGACGGTCACAGGCTACGGGCGATGATCTCCTTCATGATCTCGCTCGTGCCGCCGAAGATGCGGGTCACCCGGACGTCGGCCCATGCTCGCGCGATCGGGTACTCGTTCATGTACCCGTAGCCACCGAACAGCTGCAGGCACTCGTCGATCACCCGATTCAACCGCTCCGTCGTCCACAGCTTGATCATCGCGGCGCCCTGGACGTCGAGCTCGCCCTTGACGTGTCGTTCGATGCACTGGTCGAGGAACGCCCTGCTGGCCGCCGTCTCCGTCGCCGCCTCGGCGAGCTTGAACTTGGTGTTCTGGAACCCGAAGATCGGCCTGCCGAACGCGGTGCGGTCCTTGGTGTACTCCAGCGTCTGGTTCACCGCCGACTCCATGCCCGCGACCGCCGTCACCGCGATGATGAGCCGCTCCTGCGGGAGTTGCTGCATGAGCTGGATGAAGCCCTGGCCCTCGGCGTCACCGAGCAGGTTCGCCGCGGGCACGCGCACGTCGTCGAAGAACAGCTCGGAGGTGTCCTGGCCCTTCATGCCGACCTTGTCCAGCACCCGGCCGCGCCGGAAGCCCGGCGTCGACGTCTCGACCGCGAGCAGCGACACCCCGGCCGCCCCGGCGTCCGGATCGGTCTTGGCCGCGACGACGATGAAGTCGCACTGGGCGCCGTTGGTGATGAACGTCTTGGAGCCGTTGATCACGTACTCGTCGCCGTCGCGGACCGCGCGGGTCTTGATGCCTTGCAGGTCGGAGCCAGTGCCCGGCTCGGTCATCGCGATGGCGGCGACCCACTCCCCGCTGACCAGCTTAGGCAGCCACTCGCGCTTCTTCTCCTCGGCGGCGTAGTTGAGGATGTAGTGGTTGACGATGCCGCTGTGCACCGACACGCCCCACGCGCTGTCGCCCGCACGCGCCTGCTCCTCGAGCAGCACGGCCTCGTGCGCGAAGGTGCCGCCCCCGCCGCCGTACTCCTCCGGGATGGACAATCCGAGCAGGCCGACCTCGCCCGCCTTGCGCCACAGCTCCCGGTCGACCTGCTTCTGCGCGGCCCACCGCTCCTGGTTGGGCGTCAGTTCCTTCTGGCAGAACGTGCGCGCGAGCTCACGGAAGTCTTCGAGATCCGAGTCGCTCCACGAGCTCGTGGGCAGTTGCAGCGGCATGATCCGGTCCTCCTCGACACGAATCGGCTGGAAAACATTCCAACTGGCATGTAAGTTCTACGTGGAATGTACAGGCGGCAGCGCACCCGAACAAGGGAGATGAGGTGACGGCGACCCAGCCGGCCCGCGAACGGCGGCATCGCACCCAGGCCGAACGCAGCGAGCGGACGCGCAACGCGCTGCTCGACGCCACCGTCGAGTGCCTCATCGAGCTCGGCTATGCCCGGACGTCGGTGCACGAGATCTGCGCGCGGGCGGGTGTGTCCAAGGGCGCGCAGCAGCATCACTTCTCGACCAAGGCCGAGCTGATGGCGACCGCCGTCGAGCACCTGACGACCCGGATCCAGGCCGAGATCGCAGCAGCGGCCGGTGACCTAGGCGACCCGCCCGAGCTGGTCGAGCACGGCGTCGACCTGATCTGGCAGGGCTTCGCCGGGACGCTGTCGGCGGCGGTGATGGAGCTGTGGGTGGCCGCTCGGACCGACCCCGAGCTGGCGGCCGCGATCAAGCCGGTCGACCGGGCGCTCGGCCGCTCCACGCTCGAGCTGTTCCGCTCGCTCGCGCCCGGCGTGCCGCAGCACACCCTGGACACGCTGTACTGGCTGACGGTCAACCTGATCCGGGGACTCGCGCTCGACGCGCAGCTCGGGGGCGATGCCAGCCGGCGCACTCAGTTACTGAACGAGTGGAAACGCATCGCGCTCGCCGTCTACCGCGACGACGTCGCGCGGTAACAACTCTGCGATTCCGGCGAACTACCAAGAGTGGGCGGTGAGCCGGTCTGACCCTCGCAACAAACCGGCCCACCGCCTGCCCAACAAGGGAGTGACCCGCTGACGTGACGGCGCTGCCGCCGGGGTGTGACGCGAGCTGGGCACGCCGGTAAGCTCGGTGAAAACTACCGCCGAGTAACTGGAGTGTGCCGATGACGAGCACCGCGCCGAGCCAGACGTCGGACCAGGCCGGTCACGCGGGCAGCACGATCGGCGGCATCGTCGGCGCCCCGTCGGTGTCGCGGGCGCAGGCCCTCGTCTCCCGCACCGCCGGTGGCAAGGACTCCGCTCCGGTCGAGATGACGGCGCCGTTCACCGGCGCGCCGATCACCTCGCTGCCGCAGGCGACCGACGCCGACGTGCGCGCGACGTTCGACGAGGCGCGCCGCGCCCAGCGCGGCTGGGCCGGCACCAGCGTCGCGGAACGGCAGCGGGTGCTGACCCGGCTGATGAACCTGGTGCTCGACCGGCAGCAGGAAGGTCTCGACCTGGTGCAGGTCGAGGCGGGTAAGAGCAGGCTCGACGCGTTCGACGAGATCGCGGGCACGGCACTCGCCGCGTCCTACTACGGCAAGCACAGCGCGAAGGCGCTCGGCGTCAAGCGCAGGGCTGGCGTGTTCCCGGTGCTCACCAAGGCCCACGAGCTGCGCCACCCCAAGGGCGTCGCCGGCATCGTCTCGCCGTGGAACTACCCGCTCGCGCTGACGGGTCTCGACGTGCTTCCGGCGCTGGCGGCGGGCAACGCGGTGGTGCAGAAGCCGGACAACCAGACCGCGCTCTCCGCGCTCTGGCTGCACGAGCTGGCCGAGGAGGCAGGACTGCCGGCCGGGGTGTGGCAGATCGTGCTCGGCAGGGGTTCGGTCATCGGCGACGCCATCGTCGACGAGTCCGACTACGTCGCGTTCACCGGTTCGACGGCGACCGGCAAGCGGCTCGCCACCAAGATCGCCGAGCGGCTGACCAGCTACTCGCTCGAGCTCGGCGGCAAGAACCCGATGATCGTGCTGCCCGACGCGAAGGTCGAGGCCGCGGCGACCGGCGCGGTCGCCGCGTGCTTCTCCTCGGCGGGCCAGCTCTGCGTCTCGGTGGAGCGGATCTATGTGCACGAGTCCATCCGCGAGCAGTTCAGCGCGGCGTTCGCGGCCAAGGCCAAGGCGCTCACGCTCGGCGCGAAGCTCGACTACTCCGCCGGTATGGGCTCGCTGACCTCGGCCGAGCAGCTCAAGACGATCAGCGAGCACGTCGACGACGCCCGCGCCAAGGGCGCGACCGTGCTGGCGGGCGGCACCGCGCGGCCCGACATCGGCCCGCTGTTCTACGAGCCGACCGTGCTCACCGGCGTCACCCCGGACATGACGGCGTTCGCCGAGGAGACCTTCGGCCCGGTCGTCTCGATCTACGGCTACACCGACGTCGACGACGCCGTGCAGCGCGCCAACGACACCCCGTACGGGCTCAACGCCAGCGTCTGGACCGGCAATGGCGCCCGGGGCCGGGAGATCGCGGCCCGGATCAAGGCGGGCACGGTCAACGTCAACGAGGGCTTCGCGGCCAGCTTCGGCTCGATCGCCGCCCCGATGGGCGGCATGGGCGACTCCGGCGTCGGCAGGCGCAACGGCGCGGAGGGCATCCTGCGGTTCACCGAGGTGCAGACGGTGGCGACGCAGCGCGGGCTGAAGCTCCGCCCGTTCAAGGGCATGCCGCCCCGGCTGTGGGCACGCTCGCTCACCGGCGGCATCAAGGTGCTGCGGCGGCTGCCCCGGTAGGGAGCGGCGGCGAGTCGTCAGTGCAGGTCGAGGGCGCCGGCTCGCGCCGCGCGCAACATCTCCTGCCATTGGGCGGTCTCGACCCGGATCACACCGCCTTCGCGGTGCTTCGAGTCGCGGACCACCGGCGCAGCGTCGAGGAAACCCACCTCGACACAGTCGTTGCCGCCGCCGCTGTAGCTGCTCGTGCGCCACTCGACGGCTCGGTCATCGTCCCTGCTGGAAACCAAATCCCAACTCCTTACTGTGCCAGTAGATACCAATCCGACCGAAGGGAAGCCTGACTGGCTGGTGAAGCGAGTTTGCCAGTCGGCCTACCTTCGGTCTTCTTGGTATGTCTCGTTCTTTCCATCTCGCGCGATGGCAGCGATGAGGTCGGTCGAGTCGTCCGGCTTGAGCGCCGCCGCGCGCAGGTGGTCGAACATCAGCGCGTACCGCCGGACATCGTCGGGCATCTCCAGGTACGCGCCGCCGGTCGTGCTGTCGACGTAGACGACGTCGGGGTCGGCCTGCTCGGGAAAGCCCAGGATGAGGAACGGGCCCTCCATGCCGGGATGGGCGCCCGCGCCGAAGGGCACCACCTGGATCGTCACGTGCGGCAGCGCCGCAACCTGCAGCAGCCGGTCGAACTGCTCGGCCATGACGTCGGCGCCACCGACCGTGCGGTGCAGCACCGCCTCGTCGATGACCGCCCAGTACTCGGGCGGGGTGAGTTCGGCGAGCAGCTGCTGCCGCTGCATCCGCGCGGTGACCCGGCGCGCGACCTCCTGCTCGTCGGCGTCGGGGCGCATCGCGCGGATCACGGCGTGCGCGTACCGCTCGGTCTGCAGCAGGCCCGGCACCAGCAGCGCCTGGAACGCGCGAAGCGAGCTGGCGTCCGCCTCGAGGCCGACGAACGCGCCGGTGAACACCTCGCTGTAGGCGTGCCACCAGCCACGCGTGCGCGCCTCTCGGGAGAGCTGGACGAGCGCCTCCCGGTCGTCGCCGCCGACCCCGTAGAGCTGCAGCATGTCGCGGACGTCGCGCGGCGTCACCCCGACGTGGCCGGTCTCGATCCGGCTGATCTTCGACGCCGAGCACTCCAGCTTCTCGCTCACGTCGTCGATCGTCAGGTCGGTGGCCTCCCGCAGTCGCCGCAGCTCACTGGCGAGCCTGCGGCGCCGGACGGTCGGCCCTCGGCCCCGTGACACGGACCCACCTCCTGCCGTGCTTTCGCATCTGCTTGTGCATCTAATCAGTTCGCCGCGATTCGCGCGCTCGCGCCTGCCGCTACGATCTTGGTCACGATCCAGACTCAAATCTGCAAGTTGCAGATTGGGTCGGTAAACTGGCCGCGCGCACCTGCTCCAGCGAGGCGCCGTGCGGTGTCCGCTGCGGGCCGGACGACACCTTCCCCGGTTCCCCCTTCGTCGTTCGGTCAGGTGTCCCCGAGGCCGGGACCTGTCAGGTCCCGGCCTCGGTGCCGATCACCCGGAGCAGCCCCTCCTGCACCACGGTGGCGATGAGCGTGCCGTCGCGGGCGAAGAACTTCCCGGTCGCCAGTCCGCGTGCGCCCGAGGCCGTCGGTGACTCGGTGTCGTAGAGGAACCACTCGTCGGCGCGAAACGGCCGGTGGAACCACAGCGCGTGGTCGAGACTGGCCCCGCGCACGTTGTCGGTGTCCCAGTAGACGCCGTGCCGCGCGAGCAGCGAGTCGAGCAGGGTGATGTCGGAGGCATAGGTCAGCACGCACACATGCAGCAGCTCGTCGTCGGGCAGCACCCCGTTGCCGCGCATCCAGACCTGGTTGGCGCCGGAGCGGCCGCCGGTGGAGCGCGTCACCCACGGCGGGTCGTTGACGTAACGCAGGTCGATCGGCCGCTTGCGGGCGTAGTCGACCATGTCGTCGCCGAGCTGGGCCATCCGTTCCGGCAGCGTCGGCAGCGTCTCCGGGTCGGGCACGTCGGGCATCGACGTCGTGTGGCTGACGCCCTCCTCCCGTTTCTGGAACGACGCCGCCAGCGTGAAGATGACCTTGCCGTGCTGCACCGCGACCACTCGGCGGGTGGTGAAGGAGCGGCCGTCCCGGGCCCGGTCCACCTGGTAGACGATCGGGACGCTCGGATCGCCGCCCCGGATGAAGTACGCGTGCAGCGAGTGCACGTGCCGCTCGGCCGGCACCGTCCTGCCCGCCGCGACCAGCGCCTGACCGGCGACCTGCCCGCCGAACACTCGCACCGGGGAGTCGGGCGGCGACACGCCACGGAAGATGTTCTCCTCGATCTTCTCCAGATCGAGCAGTGCCACCAGCCGGTCCAGCGAGACCTGTCCGCTCTCAGTCATGCGGCCACCGTAGCGGCAGCGATGGAAAGCCCGGAGTTCAGGTGAACTGAAGGAATTTCGGCTGGAACTCTGGGTGAGTAGGGCCCGGAAGTCAGATTATTCCGTGGGTTCGTGGTCAACTGCGGTGATCGGGTCGTTCGGCTGGCGTGTCCAGGAGTTGGCGGGCTGCGGCGGCGTAACGGATCGCGGTGCCAGGGCTAACGCCGAACACTGCGGCGAGGTGGAGCGGATCGGGGCCGTGCGTCAGCATTTCCTCGAGTTTGCGGTCGGTATGTAGCCGGTCGAGGGTGGCTTCGAGTCCCCAGAATGCTTTGGTGATCCAGACCCTGCCGACCGGGCAGGTCCGGACGGCGGTGACACGGTTGATCAGCAGGTGTGGGTTGGCGGTGTTGGGCCAGCGGGCTTGTCGTTCGTCCAGCCAGTCGATCAGGGCTCGGTGCGTCAGGTTATCCATAGGGCGGGTTCGGCCGGCGATCGTCAGTCGCCGGTTGCCCAGGTCGATGTCGTCCATCAGCAGTCGGCCGATATCCGTGGTGCGGGCGGCGTGGATAGCGGCCAGAGCGACGGTGAGGCGGGCCGCCGGTGAGGTCGCCGCGTTGGTGGCTGCGACGATGTCGTTGTCGTGCAAGGGAAGAATGGCGTGATACTGGTTCGGTCCAACGGGAATACGTGCGGTTGGGTCGCGGAAGATCACGCCATTCTTCTTGCAGCGCCGGAAAAGTGATCGCAGGACGCAGAGAGTGTGGCGGCGTTTGTTGCCGTGTAAGGAGTCCGCGACCGCGAGGATGTCCTCGCGGGTGACTTCTCGGAGATGGCCGTAGCGATCTGACCAGTCCAGCAAGACGGGACGGGCGGCGTTGAGGTAGTGCCAGACGGTGTTGGGACAGCGGGGCCGTGTGCGCGGCCCACCGTCGTGCAAAGCGCGGATCCAGTCTTCA
>WHUB01000390.1 GCA_009377395.1 Actinophytocola sp.
GGCGAAGTAGGGCATCCGCTCGACGCACCAGTCGAGCAGCTCGCCCAGGTCCGGTGCGCAACCGTCGCGCAGGACCACGCACACCAGGATCTCGTCCTCGGCCGAGGCCCCCTCGGCGGCCTTGACCCCGACGGCCGCGGCCTCCAGGACGTCGGCGTGGCCGGTCACCACGGCCTCGACCTCCATCGAGCTGACGTTCTCGCCCCGGCGCCGGATGTAGTCCTTGACCCGGTCCATGAAGTAGAAGTAGCCCTCCTCGTCCATCCGGCCCAGGTCGCCGGTGTGGAGCTTGAGGTTGCGGAAGTCCTCGGCGGTCTTCTCGGCCATGCCGTAGTAGGCCCGCATCACGATGTTGGGGATCTTCATGTCGACCACGATCTCGCCCGGGGTGCCCGGCTCCAGCGGCCGGTCGGTGCCCGGCTCGACGATCGTGACCTCGTATCCCGGGTTGGCCTTGCCCATCGAGCCCGGCACCGCGGGACGGGTCGGGTCCATGTAGGTGGCCATGCCGGTCTCGGTGAGGCCGTAGCCCTCGATGAACTTGACCCCGAAGCGCTCCTGGAACTCCCAGTAGATGTCCTTGGGCGCCGGCGCGGCCGAGACCGTGTGGACCCTGTGGGCCCGGTCCAGCTGCGACGGTGGCTGGTTCCAGAGG
>WHUB01000391.1 GCA_009377395.1 Actinophytocola sp.
CTCACCCACATCGAACACGCCCGAACACGATCTCGCTGAGATCACCTCATTGCCTACCCTTTTCCGCTTGACGTTCCTTCACATACAGGTCGTAGCACTGCTCGGCTGGTCAGATGCCTGATCCTTCGACGAATCGTGAGTTGATCAGCGACAAAGCAGGACCAACTGATCGACAAATCATGACTGCGCTATCGGCGAATCAGGATCGAATTGTCGGCAGAACGGGAGTAGCATCGCGGCATGCTACGAGACGATGCTGGCCACAGCCTAATCGAACGCCACATGCTGACGCAGCTGCGTGAGGTGGCGGAGTACGCCCGCATCGTGCTCGTCAACGGCCCACGACAAGCGGGCAAAACAACGCTGCTCGAGCAGCTCCACATCGAGCTCGGCGGGTGGCTACGATCGATGGACGTCGACATCGAACGCGCATCCGCGCGAGCCGACCCCGAGGGGTACGCCATATCGGCGCCACGCCCCACGTTTCTGGACGAGGTCCAACGTGTTGGAGATCCGTTGATCCTGGCAATCAAGACCGTCACTGATCGTGATCGGCGACCCGGGCAGTTCTTCCTGTCGGGTTCCACGCGATTCCTGACCGTACCCACCATCTCCGAATCGCTAGCCGGACGAGTCGCGATCCTGGATCTATG
>WHUB01000392.1 GCA_009377395.1 Actinophytocola sp.
CATTGGGCGTGTCGCCCGAATCAAGCAGCAACCCTTACTGAGATCACCTCACTGTCTGGGCGGACAGTTCCGTGTCCCGTTGTGCCTGGCCGTAGGCGCCGTGCAGCGCACGTAGCCGTGCGAATCGCTCGGTGCGCCGTTGCAGGTCAGCCCGTAAGGCGACGACGTCGCGCCCAGGCAGGTGCCGCTCGGCGGATCCGGCGAGACCGGCAGGTTCGGCCGCCTCGTCCAGCGCGGCGGCTCGCTCGACGACCGCCTCGCTCGCCTCCGCTGCCTGCTCCGCCGCCGTGGACGCGGCGTTTTTCCGGCGGTCTAGTTCTTCCCGTTTGGTCGCGGCGTCGCCCTTGGCGTCCGTCAAACTCCTACGCCACGACGCGAGGTCGCGCTTGAGGCTCTCAACGCGGTTGGCCGCCGCGACGGCGTCCTGGTATGGCTCTGATTCCAGGAGCTCGCGCAGCTCCGTCCCCGCGTCCAAGCGGTTACTTCGCGTCGCCTTGAGCTGTCCTGTGAGGTCGGTGACGGCGGCGCGTGCGGACTCGAGCCGAGCGGCGGCGGCGACCTTCTCGCGGGTGGTGTCGTCGAGGCTGGTGCGGGCTGCCGCGAAGGTGTCGGCGCGCTGGCGGACGACGATTCGTGCCCACGGCAACCACG
>WHUB01000393.1 GCA_009377395.1 Actinophytocola sp.
GGCCGCCCGCCGGTGCCGAGCCGCGGACCAGCTCGGCCTCCCCGAGCATAGAGTTCAGGTGCACCCCGCGGCCGGGCAGCCAGACGCCGGAGCCCAGGCCGAGACTGGTCGTGACCACGCAGGCGTCACCGGCGGTGTCGACGGCCACGATGTTCGTGGTGTCCCCAGGACCGTCCGGCCCACCCAGGTTGCCGGCGACCGCGACCGCCCGCTCGCCCGGAGACAACCGGGCGATGTCCACCGGCAGCCTGCCGAACGCACCCAGCGTGTCCAGCAGGTCGTGACGGCCGTGCACGGTGTGCGTGTCGAACGTCACCGCGTCTGCGGGGAACACCCGCACCTGATAGGCCGCGAGGTCCTCCGGCCCGACGGTGCCGCCGTCGGCGCGAACCTCGGCGACGAGCGAGTCGGCCAGCTCACCGGTGTAGAAGCGATCCGCGCCCGCCGCGGCGAGCAGGGCCAGCGTCTCGCCCAGACCCGGATGGCGCAGCGTCTCGCCGCCGCGGAGCAGGCGGTCGCCGACGACATACGCGAGCCGTCCCTCGCCGAGGGTCATCGCCTCGGCCAGCGCGGGCAGGGCGTTCGCGTGCTGGTGCGGCAGGGCGGTGCCCGTGCTGGCACACTCGGTGGCCGGCGCCACCACGTCCGCCC
>WHUB01000394.1 GCA_009377395.1 Actinophytocola sp.
CTCATCACATCGCGGCCGCTACCGCCGGCTCGCTCGTCGAGCTCCATCGCGCTCATGTCAACACCACCGCCCCCACGGCCAGCGCGACCGCACCGACGACGACGCAGGTGACGTACCACTGCATGTTGCCCGTCTGGGTGCGGCGCACCAGCGCACCCAGCCACCTCGCCAGCCGGCCGGAGTCGACGACCGTCGCGTCGATGCCGTCGGTGTCGACCCTGAGGGTGCCGCGGCCCGCGGCGGCGACGCCGCGGACGATCACGAGGTCGTACAGCGCGTCGGCGAAGAACCCGCGGGCGAAGGGCGTGCGCAGCGGCCCCACCATGCGCAGCGGGTCGCGCTGCGGATGCGCGACCCAGACGAAGTAGACGAGCGCGACGCCCGCGACGAGAAGCACGAACGACAGCACCGCGGTCAGTGCCCCGGGAACGACGGCGTGCGGTTCGCCGGTGCCGACGCTGGACACCCAGAACGGCAGCCAGCCGCGGTAGCCGCCGAGGAAGCCCAGCAGCGCGGCGGGGATCACGAGAGCCAGGAGCGGGATGAGCATGCCGGGCTGGGGGTCGGCGCCCTGACCGGACGACCGCGGCGGGCCGTGAAAGGTCAACAGCGTCGCGCGGGTCGCGTAGCCGGCGGTCACCAGCACCGTCA
>WHUB01000395.1 GCA_009377395.1 Actinophytocola sp.
CATCGCCGGCGTGCTCGGCGTCGCCGACCGTCTCGTCGTCGGTGGCGGCATGGGGTACACGTTCCTCAAGGCCCTGGGATACGAGATCGGGCGCAGCCTGCTGGAGGCCGACCAGGTCGACGCGGTCCGCGGGTACCTGGACACTGCTCGGGCGAACGGCGTCGAGGTAGTGCTGCCGGTGGACGTCGTCACGGTGCAGGAGCTGCGCGACGGCGCACCATCCCAGGTGGTGCCGGTGGACGCGATACCCGCCGACAGGGAAGGCGTGGACATCGGCCCGGAGAGCAGGAAGCTCTTCGCCGGCACGCTCGCCGACGCGCGCACGGTGTTCTGGAACGGGCCGTTGGGCGTCTTCGAGATCGATGCGTTCAGCGCCGGCACCGAGGCCGTCGCGCGGGCCCTCGCCGGCCTCGACGGACTCACCGTGGTCGGCGGCGGCGACTCGGCCGCGGCGGTGCGCAAGCTCGGCTTCTCCGACGACGATTTCGGTCACGTGTCGACCGGTGGCGGAGCCAGCCTGGAGTATCTGGAGGGCAAGACCCTCCCCGGGCTCGCCGTGCTGGAAGACTGAGGCGCCGGGTGACTGGAAGGTAGGTTCTGTCGTGGCTAAGGCCGGACGCAAGCCGTTGATGGCTGGCAACTGGAAGATG
>WHUB01000396.1 GCA_009377395.1 Actinophytocola sp.
CACGGTAACCCGCCTGGACTAGGCCGTGTCTGATGGATCCGTGGTCGCGGTATCGACCGAGATCCATCAGACACGGCCTAGTCACAATGCCACGTAGTTAAGGGATTGGCTGGGTTGTCAAGGGCGCCACGCGGGTGACTGCGGGAGCGGGCGCGCGTCGTGCGGCGAAAAAGGCGCGGCTCCTGGTAAGAGAACGATCGCCAAGATCAAATCTCTACCGAGGAGCCGCGTTGTCGGATTCTGCCATGCCCGCCTGCTCGCAGGTACGGCGCGGTACAGGTCGTGGTGGGCTGGACGCAGCCGTAGCGACCGTCACCAAGACGATCAAGGTGGCGGCGGGGGTGTTCGCTCCCGGCCACCTGGGCGAGCTGACCCGGCAGGTTCCCTTCGAGTTGGTCGATGCCGTGCTGGCCGAGACGCGGACTACCGAGCAGCGGTTGCGGGACCTGCCCTCGCGGGTGGGGATGTACTTCGTGCTTGCGCTGGCCCTGTTCCCCGGGTTGGGCTACCGGAAGGTGTGGGGCAAGCTGGTCGCCGGCCTGGGTGGCCTGCGGTTGCCGTGCCCGTCGGACAAGGCGCTGCGGGATCTGCGTCGCCGCCTCGGGGTGGCACCGGTCAAGTCGTTGTTCGAGGTGCTGGCCGGCCCGGTG
>WHUB01000397.1 GCA_009377395.1 Actinophytocola sp.
CTCGTGGATGGGCGCACGTGTGGCGTGGATGCCACGATCCTCGACGACGACGTAGGCTCCATTGTCACCGAAGCGCCCGGATGGTGAGCTCAGTTCGAGAGCGCCGCCCGGTAAGACGCCAGGACGCAGGAAGACCTGAACGTTGCCTGCCTCCAGTGGAAATGCAACGTGAACGCTCGGCTGGCTGCTGCCTGGGAGCAACCGCGAGGAGTAGCAGCCACTGTAGACGTATTCGTCCGTCGAACGCAGCGTCCGAATCCATGCCGCGGCTCGCTGCTCACCGTGAGGTCCCGCGATGATGGCGATCCTGCTGTCCATGCCGTAGGCGACTTCAAGGGGGCGAGTTGGCAACGCGAGCTGCTGTACACGGCGACCGAAGTACCGCGAGATGAGCTCCCCTCCTGGCTGGAATAGTGGATTCCATTGGGTCCAGACCTCCATTCGCCAGTCCGATGTGTGCTCATAGAAGTCGCGTATCGCCGGGTGTAGATCTGCGGCCTTGAAACCGGGACCATCGAGGTGGGCCACGTCGGCCAGCAGACCTCCGCCATCGACCTGCTCGAGGACGGCGCCGCCGTGGGCGGCTGCGGCGGCCTGCAGCCAAGCATCGCCGATCGTCTGCCCGTGGTGCATGGGGGCCGACAACCACT
>WHUB01000398.1 GCA_009377395.1 Actinophytocola sp.
GGAGACGCGATGCAGAGAGCGCAATGGCGTGATGCATGCAACGCAACACCGACGTTCCCGGTCGCGACCCAGTCCGCGCCGCCATGCGGCCGAGCAGACATTCAGATTTCCAGATTGGTGCGGGCGGAGCGGTACGATGGTTCCCAACTCCGCACGCGACGGCACTGGGGATTGGCCAGGCCGACTACGGCGTTGCCGACGTGGCGTTGATGGGGGTGAGTGCCGCTCGCGTGCACGGCGCGATCCCACGCGCGATCGCGGTCGCGGCGGTGGCCGTGCCCAAGAAACGACCCGCACTCACCAGCGACGGGGCGCGTCTCGTGTTCGTGCGCCGCGACGTCTCTCGCCTGGATGTGGAACGGACCACGACAGAACTTGGCGATGGATGGGTGACCACGGTGGAGCAAACGCTGCTCGATCTGGCCGCGCGCCCAGAACTGGGCGGCCTCGCGCGTGCCGACATCGAGGAAGCCATCCGGGCACTCGCCGCGTGCGGACTGGTCATCGCTGCGGACACTGGCCGAGCAGCAACACCGCCCAGCAGCGCTGGAAACCGTACGCGCGCTCGCAGGGAGCCAGGATCGTGCTTGACACGCAGGAGTTGTCGCGCACGGCCAGCGCCTTCGGTGTGGCCGAGGACCAAGTAC
>WHUB01000399.1 GCA_009377395.1 Actinophytocola sp.
GACGGGCAGGTGAACGGCGAACGGCTGCGCACGCTGCTCGCGGACCGCGCCAAGCAGCGGATGGAACGTGCAGTGCTCGGCGTCCGGCATGGCCTCCAGTATCTGTCGGTTGTGCTCATCGTGACCGAGCACCAAGACGGTTGGTGGCATGGCTGTTCCTCGCTCGCGGGAGCTAGTTCCTTGACGTTCGCGCTCTGTCGGCGCTCCGCGTTCTCGCGGGCGCGTCGTAGATGGTCAAGGTGTCGCCGCCGGTAATCTCGGTGCGTTTTTTCCACCAGCATGTCCTGCGTTCCGCATAATTCGCGGTGGCTGGAGGCTCGGTTGGTGCTGTGGCCTGGGGGAACGCGCGTGGAGACGCGGTGGGGGCGTGTCTCTAGGCGTGGGTGTCGCCGCTGGTCAGCGGGGTTTGGGGGTGAGCTCGATGATCTTCTTGGGGGTGGGGACGTTGAGTCGGGTGAACAGGTCGCGTTGGGGTTTGGTCAGCTCGGTGAGTTGGCGGAACGTGCCGGCGGGGCCGGTGAAGGTGCCGATGTGGAGGCGGTCGAGCTCGCGGCGGATGGTGGGCCAGGTGTGGCCGGTGCTGGTCTCGGCGATGCGGATGAGCAGCAGGGCCAGCCAGCACAGCACGACGTGGGCGCGGATGCG
>WHUB01000039.1:0-13809 GCA_009377395.1 Actinophytocola sp.
TTCTTGATCGCGAGCACGATCGGCTCGGCCAGCCGCTCCACCAGCCGGTAGGTGAACCGCTCGCCGAAAACCCGGTCCGTCGCGTGCGCCAGCCGCACCACGATGACGACGACCCGCAGCAGCCGGAGGCTGCGCAGCGCCGGGTGTGCCAGCGGGATCATGCCCAGGATCTCGTAGAAGTGCCGCAGCGGGAACCAGCGCCCCCAGCCGTTCGCCCGCCACCGGAACACGAACTCGATCAGGAACACACCGCAGATCGAGGTGTCGACGATGATCACCCACAGGGCGTCCAACATCGACGGCTCGAAGAACGTCACGTAACCGAGCAGCCCCACGGACAGCACCGCGAGCGCCAGCATCGCGATGTCGTCGAGGTCGGACAGTGACACGCGGGCACGGCCACGGATCCCGGAAACGGGCTCTGACATGGTCCTCCTTGCCGGTCGGCCGTGCTCAACCCTATCGGCCCCGGCGCCGCACGCTGCGTCAGCGCAGCGGCAGCAGGTCCGGCCGCTTCGCCGTGCGTCCGTCCGCTGACGACCTGCCGCGGACGCGCTGCCCGACCCACGGCCCGAGGAACGTCACCATCCAACGCAGCTCGGTGGCCGCTGTGTTCAGCGTGGTCCGCTCGGCGAGCTGCGGCAGCGGCTCCGACCACGTCGCGTTGCTGCCGGGCAGCCCGAGCGTGTGGGCCATGCCCGCGGCGATGAGGGCGTGCCCGAGCGGGCTGGCGTGCAGCCGGTCCGGGCTCCACAATCGCTGGTCGGTGGTGACGGCGTGGTGGTACGTCTCGAACACCGCGACGCCGTGGCGGGCCGCCGCCTGGTCGATGCGGGCGTTGAGCGCGATGACCCTCGGCAGCAGCGGCCGGGCGAGCGGCACGATCTTGCCGATCTTGGGGAAGGTGAGCGTGGCGACTCGCGCGCCCGCTTCGGTCAGCGCGGCGAACATGGCCTCGATGTCGGCGGCGACCTCGTCGGCGTCGAAGGACGGCCGGAGCAGGTCGTTCATGCCCGCGACGACGGTCGCCAGGTCGGGCCGCATCGCCAGCGCCGGTTCGAGCTGCTGCCGCCGGATGCCCGCGGTGAGGCTGCCTCGGACCGCGAGGTTCGCGTAGCGCAATCGCGGGTTGATCTCGGCGAGGTGCTCGGCCAGCCGGTCGGCCCAGCCCCGATACCCGGTCGCCTCGTCGCCGTCGCACAGTCCCTCGGTCTGGCTGTCGCCAAGCGCGACATAGCGCTTGAAACTCGGCTCGATCATGTCCTCCTTTATAGCTGTGCGCGAGACTCGCGGGGGCTGTCGCTGACTTGATACCGGCGAATCACACTGTAGAGTAGCGCTACCTGTACGCTCCGTACGTTTGGAACTGCCAGAAGCGTGAGGTAGCCGTGGACGGATCGACTTGGGCGCTGGTCTGATGCCGCGGCAGTCACTCGCCGCTGAAACCCGCCGGTTCACCCGGCGGTGGGCCGACGCGCTCCACGAGGCGGTCTCACCGGCCAGGCCGTTCGAGGACATCGAGCGCGTGCTCGAGCCGCTCGTCGACGCCCTCGTCGAGATCATGCGCGCCGACCCGTTTCCCCGTGACGCCGCCCGCGACATCGGCATGGCCCTGGTCGAGGCGAACTTCCGCAACGCGCGCTCGCTGAACCGAACCATCACGCTGCTCGGCACCGGCTTCGTCGACGACCTCGGCGCGCTGCTCGGCGACGAGGAGCAGGCGCTGGCCACCGTCGCTCAGCTACAGGGCGCGGTGGCGGAGGGGTTCTCGCTCGCGCTGCGCAGCCGGATGCTGCGGGAACGCCACACCACGCAGGCGGCGGCGCTCGCCGCCGCGCGGGCATCGGAGAGCCGTCGCCGCACCAGCGAGGCTCGGTTCAGGGCGGTGTTCGCCGAGGCGTCGGTCGGCATCGCGATCGTGGACACCCACGGCGCGGTGATCGAGATCAACACCGCACTGGCCGAGATGCTGGGGCTCATCGACGACGTCGCCACCGGCCTGCCGCTGGCCGACCTCGTCGCCGACGACTTCCCCTCACAGGCCCACGCCGACCTCGCCGCGCTGCTCGCGGGCGAGACCGACCGGTTCCGCACCGAGTGCGTCCGCACCCGCGCCGACGGCGCCATGCTGCGGCTCGACCTCGCCGTCTCGACCGTGCGCGACGACGAGGGCGGGATCGACTTCCTGATCGGCGTCGTCGTCGACCTCAGCGAGTGCCGCGCGCTCGAGGCGCAGCTGTGGCACGAGGCCCGCCACGACGAGCTGACCGGGCTGCCGAACCGGAAGCTGTTCCTGGAACGACTCGCCGAGGCCGAGCACCTGGCCGGGCTCTGCTACCTCGACCTCGACGGCTTCAAGAGCTTCAACGACGGCCACGGCCACGACACCGGCGACCAGCTGCTCATCGCCGTCACCCTGCGGCTGCGCCAGCTCGCCGATGCCGACGGCTCGCTGGTCGCGCGGCTTGGCGGGGACGAGTTCGTCGTGCTGGTGACACATCCCGACGACGCCGGAGACGATCGGGTCTCCCAGTACGCCGAGCGCATGCTGGATGCGCTCGCGGCGCCGATCCGCATCGGCGACGACGAGTACAGCGTCACCGGCAGCATCGGCGTGGTGCACACGGCGGTGGCGGGCAGCACGCCGTCGGAGCTGATGCGGGCCGCCGACATCTCGCTGCAGCGGGCGAAGGCGCGCGGCCGGGCCCGCTGGGAGCGCTACGACCCCGACCGGGGCGCCGAGGAGGCGACCAATCACGAGCTGGCGACCGCGATCCCGCTGGCGCTCGCGCGCGGCGAGTTCTGCCTCGACTACCAGCCCATGGTCGCGCTGCCCGAGTTGACGGTGAGCGGTTTCGAGGCGCTGGTGCGGTGGCGGCACCCGCAGCTCGGCGTGCTCGGGCCGGACCGGTTCATCCCGATCGCCGAGCAGACCGGGCACATCGTCGCGCTCGGCAGGTGGGTGCTCGAGGAGGCGTGTGCGCAGGCACGGTGCTGGTACGACGAGTTCCGCGATGTGCCGGTCGTCGTCAGCGTCAACGTCGCCGCGACCCAGCTGCGGGAGCCGTCCTTCGTCGCGGACGTGCTCGGCGCGCTCGACGCGGCCGGGCTGCCCGCCGACCGGTTGCAGCTGGAGCTGACCGAGAGCGCCGTCGCGGGCGACACCTCGGGCGCGCTCGCCGCGCTCGGCGAGCTGGCCGCGGCCGGTGTCAGCCTCGCCATCGACGACTTCGGCACCGGCTACTCCAACCTCGCGCATCTCGGCAGGCTGCCGGTGCACACGCTCAAGATCGACCGGTCGTTCCTTTCCCCGATGCGGCCCGGCGGGCCGACCGACCCCGCGCACGACAAGATCGTCGCCGCGACCATCTCGCTGGCCCACTCGCTCGGCCTGGACGTCGCCGCCGAGGGGGTCGAGACCCCGGCGCAGGCCGACCAGCTGCGGGTGCTGCACTGCGACAGCGCGCAGGGGTTCCTGTTCGGCGCCCCGGCGTCGGTCGACGAGGCCACCTCACTGCTCGCGGGCCACGCCGAGCGGGCTGACTCCGCTTAGACGGTGTGCCTCAGTTCAGCACGCCGTCCAGCGTGCCGGAGACGGTGCTGGTGACCGGGGCGGTGACGTCGTCGACGGTGTCACCGACCTTCTTGGTGGTGTCGGTGATCGGGTTGCCGTTGCCCTCGCCGTCGTTGCCGTCGTCGTCGCTGTCGTTGTCGTCGGTGGGTGACGTCGACTGCCTCGGCTCCGGGTCGTCCTCGGACGGCACCGGCGCGACCGTCCGGCTCGGGCCGGAGGTCATCGTCGTCGGCTGAGTCGCCTCCTGGGTGGCGCCCACGTCACCGCCGACGCCGCCGGACGACGGCAGTGACGTGACGTCGTCCGAGGTGCCGGCCGCCGTGGCCGGCACGCCGGCGCGCTGCAACACCGTGCTGGTCGGCGTGACGCCGCCGACGCTGGTGGTGCTCGTCGCGCCCTCACCGGGGCCCGCATCGGCGAGCGTGCCGGTCGGGCCGGGGGTGACGGGCGGCTTGAGCGCGATCACGCCGGCGACCGTCAGCCCGCACAGCACCGCCGCGCCGCTGATGGCGCCGATCTTGCCCGCCCGGCGCTTCTCGTTCCGCTCCGGCACCGGCTCCGGCCGGCGGGACAGCACCTCACCGGCGTGGACCGTGGCGGCGGGCATCTCGATGGTCGGGGTGTCCTCGCCCTCGAACTCGATGCCCTCACGCCGCAGCAGTTCGGTGACTGGCTGTAGCCGCTGCAGCCGGTCCTCCTGCCGGGGCCGGCGCCGGTGATACGGCGTGTGCGTCGCCCGCTCACGCTCGACGAGCTCGGCGACCGTGCAGTAGTTGCGTACCTTCCGTGACTGTGCACTCGTGTTCATCGACACGCGGGGAACCTTCCCGGCCACGCGACAACACGGAGCGTGGCCGTTCCTTGGTCTGATTGTCGGGGGAGGGCTCCGATGCTACCCGTTCGGGTGACTAAGGGAAGCGGGCTCGCGGAAAAAGTCCAAACCTTCAGGCGTCACGGCTCGTTGTCCGGAAGCTGTCCGGTCACCCCAGCCGTCGCCGGATGTCTCGTGCCATCACCAGCCGGGTGAGCCTGCGCAGCAGCCTGCCCCGCAGCGGCCGGTACGGATACCACATCGGCTCCGCGCGCGGCGTGACCCGCGAGGACACGATCGCCTGGCTGCGGCAGTACTTGCGGATGCCGTGCGCGCCGCCGTTGCGGGCGCCGAGCCCGGACTGCTTCCAGCCGGCCATCGGCAGCGGCAGCGCGAACAGGTTGGTGAAGACGTCGTTGACGTTGACCGCGCCCGCCTCAAGCCTGCGCGCGAGCCGCTCGCCGCGCCGGGTGTCGCGGGTCCACACCGTCGCCGACAGCCCGTACGGCGTGTCGTTGGCCAGCCGCACCGCCTCGTCCGCGTCGGCCACCTTCATGATCGGCAGCGTCGGGCCGAACGTCTCCTCTCGCATGCATGCCATGGAGTGGTCGACGTCGACCAGCACGGTCGGCTCGAAGAACGTGCCGGTGCCCGTGGGCTTGCCGCCGACGAGCGCCTTCGCGCCCGCCTCGACGGCCTCGTCGACGTGGCGGCGCACGATCTCGAGCTGCGCCTGGTTGGCGAGCGCGCCGACGTCGTAGCGATAGCCGTCGCGGTCGGCCCCGTCCGTGCCCTGCCGCAGCTCGCGCACTCGCGCGACGACGCGGCTGACGAAGTCCTCGTACACCGGCGCCTCGACGTAGATCCGCTCCACCGAGGTGCACATCTGGCCGGAGTTGCAGATCCCGCCCCACACCGCGGCGTTGGCCGCGCGGTCGAGGTCGGCGTCGGAGAGCACCAGCATCGGGTCCTTGCCGCCGAGCTCGAGCCCGCACGGGATCAGCCGCTCGGCGGCCCGCGTCGCGATCGCGGTGCCGGTGCGGGTCGAGCCGGTGAACTGCACGTAGTCAACGGCGTCCACAATGGCCGCACCGGTGTCGCCATGGCCGGTCAGGCAGGCGAGAACCGGCGGCGCCCCGATCTCGGTCCAGCCCGCGAGCGCCGCGCCGACGGCGAGCGGTGTGAACTCGGACGGCTTGACCACCACGGCCGCGCCAGCCAGCAGCGCTGGGATCGCGTCCATCAAGGACAGGGCGACCGGGAAGTTCCACGGCGTGATCACCCCAGCCACCGGGTACGGCCGGTGCACCGCGCGCTGCCGCTTGGTGAGCGTCATCGGCCCGTGCGCGCCGGGGGTGTCGTCGGTCAGGAACCGCTCGCCGTGCTTGCAGTAGTAGTTGATGACGTCAGCGACGTACGGCACCTCCATGGTGGCCTCGGCCCACGGCTTGCCGGTCTCCGCCTGGAGTATCCGCGCGATGTCGTCCTCGTGGTCGAGCAGCCAGTCGCGGTAGCGGCGCAGCCACCGTGCCCGCCCGGCGACGCCGGACTCATCCCAGCCCGGCTGGTGCTCACGCAGCCGAGCCACGGTGTCCGCGACGTCGTGCTGCTGGTCGACGACGACGCCGACCACGCTGCCGTCGGCGGGGGAGCGGACCTCGATGCCGGTCACTTCGCGTCTCCGGCGAGGCGGTGGTGGTACTTCGCCCGCTGCGCCAGGTCGGCGTCGCTGAACGCGTGGTCGAGCTTGGTGACGCGGGCGAAGCCGTAGCGCGCCCGCTCCGGCAGCAGCGACATGATCTTGATGGTGGCGGTCAGCGAGGCCGGCACGGTCAGCCTGCCCTTGTTCCTGGTCACGGCGGTGACCACGGTGCGAGCAACGTCCTCGGGGTCGACGGTGGTCAGGTTCTCGGCCCAGCCCGGCAGGTTCGCGCCCGCGGACAGCTCGGTGCGTACGATGCCGGGCAGCACCGCGGTGACGTTGACGCCGCTGCCGTGCTGCTCGCGGCGCAGCGCCTCGGTGAAGCCGACGACCGCGTGCTTGGTGCCGCAGTAGGTCGCGATGCCCGCCTCGGCCGTCATACCCGCCAGCGACGCGATGTTGACGATGGTGCCGGAGCCCTTGCGCGCGAAGCGCCGGCAGGCGAGCTTGCTGCCGGTGAGCACGCCCCGCAGGTTGATGTCGATCATGCGGTCGGTCATGGCGTCCGCCTCGTCGGTGAACAGCCCGGTCGGCATGATCCCGGCGTTGTTGACGAGCACGTCCAGCCCGCCGAGCTGCGACTCGGCCTCGTCGAGGAAGTTCGCGAACGAGGCCCGGTCGGTGACGTCCAGCGGCAGCCCGATGACTCGCGCGCCGGGCCGCGCCGCCAGCTCGACGGCGGTCTTCTCGGCCAGTTCGACGTCGAGGTCACCGATCGCGACCGTCGCGCCGTTGGCGAGAAACTCCTCGGCGGTCGCCTTGCCGATGCCGCGTGCGCCACCGGTGATCGCCACGACCTTGCCCGCGATCTGCTGCCGTGCCATGGGCGTTCCTCTCCGTCTGTGTCGTAACTCACGCCGAGTATGGCGGCGGCGGTTCGAGCGCGCTTGAGCTGACCGGCCAGATCACGGTGCCGGTGTTGTACCGTTCGGCCAACGCGATGGGCCGAACGCGGAGAGGAGCGTGGCGGCATGGCGGCGGTGGCGAGACGGCGAGACGTGCTCGCGTGGGTGGAGCGCTACGCCGAGTCGATGCTGCGCGAAGACCTGGTCAGCGAGCTGGCCGAGGAGGTGTCCGGCGAGCTGGCCGCCGAGGTGCCTGAGGTGGCAGCCGATATCGGCATCCGCCGCGACGTGGACGTCAGCACGCACGACCTGCTGTGGTCGTACTTGGTTCAGGCGGCCAAGGACCCGCGGACGGACATCACCTTCCCGCCCGCCGCCGTCGAGCTGGCACGCACGCTCGCGGTGCGTGGCCACGACGTCAGCGTGCTGCTGCGGATGTACCGGGTGGGGCAGCGGGTGTTCTGGGCCAGGATGATGCGGATCGTCACGGAGCGGATCGAGGACTCCGACCTGCGCATGGCGGTTCTCGACTTCCTGTGGGACCGGGTGAGTCGCGTGCTGGAACGCAACATCGAGCTGCTCGTCGACACCCACACCGAGGAGAGCGAGAGCCGGCTGCGCGGTGCGCTGGTGCGCCGGACCGAGACCGTGCACGCCATCCTGCGCGGCGAGCCGATCGACGTCTCGGCCGCGAGCGAGCAGCTCGGCCACAACCTGCTGCGGCACCAGACCGCGCTGGTGCTGTGGGCGCGGGAGCCGGCGGGTGAGCCGGACCCGAGCGAGCAGCTCGAGTCGCTGGCCGGGGACGCGGCGGCGGCGCTCGGGTGTCCCCGGCCGCTCGCGGTGCGCTCCAGCGCCCGGGTGGTGTGGGCGTGGCTCGCGGGCAGCGGTGAGCTGCCGCTCGACCGGCTGACCGAGCTGGACGCGCTACGGCGCTCCGGTTCGCTGCGGATCGCGGTCGGCACGGCGGCGCGGGGACTGGCGGGGTTCCGCACCAGCCACCGCGAGGCGCTGCGGGCGCAGCGGGTGGCCGCCGCGTCGGCGCGCGACGATCCGGTCACCTGCTACCGCGACGTCGAGCTGATCGGCTGCCTGTCCGCCGACGAGGAGGCGATGCGCGCCATGGTGCGCCGCGTGCTCGGCGGCCTCGCCGGTGACGGTGAGGCGGCGGCGCGGCTGCGCGCGACCGTGCTGGCGTACCTGGACGCGGGCGGCGCCCGCTCGGCCGCCGCCGCGCTCGCCGTGCACAAGAACACCGTGCTCTACCGGCTCCGTCAGGCCGAGAACCTCCTCGGCTATCCGCTGGCCGAGCGCCCGCTGACCCTCCACCTCGCCCTGCTGCTCACCGACCGCTTCGGCCCCCGGTTGGTCCGTTAGCCCCCTGTGCCCGGCTGGATGAGACGGAGTAGCTGGGTCTTGGTGCGGCGCCAGCGGCCGACGACCTCGGCGTCGGTCAGCTTCGCGACGCGCTGGCTCATCGCCAGCCCGGTCATGGTGTTGATCGCGGTGTAGAGCGCGTCCTCGAAATCCGGGTGGCTCGCCTCGCGCGGGAACAGAACCGGCACCGAGCCGCGGATCAGGTCCGCGACGACCTGGTTGAGCGTGGCGAGCTTGTCGTCGATCTCCGGCTCGCCGCCGCTCGCGACCGACAGCTGCACCACGGCCTGAAACGTCCTGCCCCGATAGGTGTCCCACAGCAGGTCGAGTGCCTTGCCCGCCCGGTCCGGCCCGGGCGGTAGCTGGCCGACCTCGCTCAGCAGCGACTGGCTGACCTGCCCGATCAGGTACTGGATCGCCTCACCGACGAGCGACGCCTTGGTGGGGAAGTGGTGCACCTGCGCGCCGCGCGAGACGGCGGCCCGCGTGGCGACCTTGGTGGTGGTCAGGTTGGCGTAGCCCTCTTCGACGAGCACGTCGATGGTCGCTTCGAGCAGCGCGCGCCTCGTCGTCGCGCTGCGCTCCTCCTGGGTGCGCCTCGGGCGGCGGGTGCCGGTCGCGCTGCTGGCCATGGTCCGCAGTGTAACTTACCTGCGTTACTGACTGTAATGTGGCGTGGTCAGGCCGCAGTACCGATAGCGAAATGGTGTGAGATGCCACTTGATCGGCGTCAGATCTAGAAAACAGTCAGTCTTGAATGTATGTTTCTGGCCAACGGCTTCGATGAGGAGGCGGAAGGAGCGTCCGCAGTGGCGAACAGGGTGTACGTCATCGGCGTCGGGATGACGAAGTTCGACAAGCCGGGCAGTCGCGAGGACGGCGACTACCCGCAGCTCGCCAAGGAGGCGGGCACGAATGCGCTCGCCGACGCGGGCGCGTCCTACGTCGCGGTCGAGCAGGCCTACGTCGGCTACGTCTACGGCGAGTCCACGTCGGGCCAGCGCGCGGTCTACGAGCTGGGCATGACCGGCGTCCCGGTCGTCAACGTCAACAACAACTGCTCGACCGGGTCGACCGCGCTGTACCTGGCGGCCGAGGCGATCCGGGGTGGTCGCGCTGACTGCGTGCTCGCGCTCGGCTTCGAGAAGATGCAGCCCGGCTCGCTCGGCACCAGCTACGACGACCGCGAGCAGCCGCTGATGCGCCACATCCAGGCGCTCTGCGAGCTGTATGACCCGGTGTTCCCCCCGGCGCCATGGATGTTCGGCGCGGCGGGCCGCGAGCACATGGCGCGCTTCGGCTCCACCGTGGAGCACTTCGCCAAGATCGGCGAGAAGAACCACCGGCACTCCGCCAACAACCCGTACTCGCAGTTCCAGGACGTCTACACGCTCGACGAGATCCTGGACTCCCGGGAGATCTACGCACCGCTCACCAAGCTCCAGTGCTCGCCGACCTCGGACGGCTCGGCCGCCGCGATCCTGGTCAGCGAGTCCTATGTGGAACGACACGGCATCGCCGGGCGGGCAGTGGAGATCGTCGGCCAGGCGATGACCACCGACAACGAGGCCACCTTCGACGGCACGGCGCGCAACATCGTCGGCCACGACATGAACGTCCGCGCCGCGCGTGCGGTGTACGAGCAGTCCGGGCTCGGGCCGGCGGACTTCGGCGTCATCGAGCTGCACGACTGCTTCTCCGCCAACGAACTGCTGCTGTACGAGGCGCTCGGACTGTGCGGCGAGGGCGAGGCGCCCAAGCTGATCGACGCCGGGGACACCACGTACGGCGGCCGGTGGGTGGTGAACCCGTCCGGCGGGCTGATCTCCAAGGGACACCCGCTCGGCGCCACCGGCCTCGCGCAGTGCGCCGAGCTGACCTGGCAGCTGCGCGGCACCGCCGACGCTCGCCAGGTGGACGGCGTCAATGCGGCACTACAGCACAACATCGGCCTCGGTGGCGCCGCCGTCGTCACCGCTTACCAGCGCGCGGAGCGCTGACCGAAAGGAGAGACACCATGGGCAGTATCAGTGCGTCCGTCGAGCTTCCCGCCGCGCCGCAGAAGGTCTGGACGGAGTTCTCCAACCCGAACAACTTCGAGAAGTGGCTGACCATCCACACCAAGTGGAAGGGCGACGTGCCGACCGAGTTCAGCCAGGGCTCGCAGGCGACCGAGGTCGTCACCATGCTCGGCATGCCCAACACCATCACCTGGACCGTCGACGAGTACGACGCGCCGAGCGCACTGTCCATTTCGGGCACCGGCATGGCCGGGGTGAAGGTGCGGTTCGACCTGCGCGTCGCCGCCAGCGACGGCGGCTCGACCGCGACCATCGACGCCGAGTTCGAGGGTCAGATGATCGTCGGCGCGCTCGGCAAGGCGGTCGAGAAGGACGGCAAGAAGAACCTGGACGAGTCGCTGGCCAACTTCGCCGGGCTGATCGGGTCGGCCTGATGACGGCGCAGCTCAGCTTCGACGCGAGCGCGCTCGGTACCTGGACGGACGAGACGCGCTTCGAGGTCACCCGGGAACGGCTGGCCGCCTACGCCGAGGCGACCAACGACCCGATCCCGGCACACCGCGCCGGCGACGTCGCGAGCCCGGTGTTCGCGATCGTGCCGGTGTTCGAGTCCTTGATGGAGCCCGCGCTGGAGGTCGTGCCGCTGTCGCTGCTCGGCCGGATCGTGCACGGCGAGCAGGACTTCCGGTTCCACCGGCCGATCCGCCCCGGCGACGAGCTCGTCGCCAAGGGCACCATGACCGGCTGGCGCGGCAGGCCCAACGGCACCGCGGCCTGCGTGTACCTGACCACGCACACCACCACGGGTGAGCTGGTCAACGAGCAGTACGTGACGTTTTTCGTGCGTGGCTTCGACACCGGCGACTCCGTCGGCGAGCAGGGGCCGGAGCACACCTTCGACGAGCGGCTACGCGGCCAGCCGCCGGTCGCGAAGGTCGCGCAGCACGTCGACGTCGACCAGACGTTCCGCTACAGCCCCGCCGCCGGTGACCCGATGCCGATCCACCTCGACGAGCAGGTCGCCAAGGACGCCGGGCTGCCGGGCATCATCGCGCACGGCCTGTGCACGATGGCCTTCACGTCCTGGGCCGCGCTGACCGAGCTCGCGGACTCCGACGTGACCCGGCTGCGGCGGCTCGCGGTGCGCTTCGCCAAGCCGGTGCTGCCCGGCCAGGACCTCACCACCACGTTCTGGCGCGCGGACCCGGGCACGTACGCCTACGAGACCACCGCCGCCGACGCCGTCGTGATCAAGGACGGACTCGCCGAGATCGCGTAAGGAGCAGCCATGGGATCGACATTGGACGGACGCGTCGCGGTCATCACCGGCGCGGGCAGGGGAATCGGCCGCGAGCACGCGCTGCTCTTCGCCGCCGAAGGCGCGCGAGTGGTCGTCAACGACCTCGGCGGCGGGAACGACGGCAGCGGCTCCGACGCCGGACCCGCGCAGGACGTGGTCGACGAGATCACCGCGGCCGGTGGCACCGCCGTCGCCAACACCGACAACGTGGCCGAGTGGGACGGCGCGCGGCGGCTGATCGACCAGGCGGTCGCGGAGTTCGGCCGCCTCGACGTCGTGGTGAACAACGCGGGCATCCTGCGCGACGCCTTCATCGCCGGGATGGACGAGGCGCGGTGGGACGCGGTGATCGACGTCCACCTCAAGGGACACGCCGCCGTGCTGCACCACGCCGCCGCGTACTGGAAGGCGCGCAGCAAGGCGGGCGAGCCGGCGTCGGCCTCGGTCGTCAACACCGCGTCGGCCTCCGGCGTGACGATGCCGAACGCGGGCCAGGCCAACTACGGCGCCGCCAAGGCGGGCATCGCCGCGCTGACGCTGGTGGCCGCCGAGGAGCTGGAGCGCTACGGCGTGCGGGTCAACGCCATCGCGCCGATCGCGCGCACCCGGCTGACGCTGGCGACCCCGGGCATGGGCGCGCTGTTCGCGCAGGAGGTGCCCGACGGTGAGCCGGACCTGCTGTCCCCGACCAACATCGCCCCGCTGGTCGCCTACCTGGCGAGCGAGAAGTGCCCGCACACCGGGCAGGTGTTCGCGGTGCAGGGCGGCTCGATCCAGCGGTTGCGAGGCTGGACCGCCGCCGAGACCGCCGAGAGCGACGAGGAATGGACCATCGACGCCGTCGCCGACCGGCTCGGCGACTGGTGAGGAGGACGTCATGTTCGAGTGGTCCGAGACCGAGCTGCTGATCCGCGACTCGATACGGGAATTTGTCGACAAGGAGATCAGGCCGCACGTCGACGAGCTGGAGTCCGGCGCGCTGCCGCCATACGACATCATCCGCAGGCTGTTCGCCGCGTTCGGGGTGGACACGCTGGCGTCCGAGTCGCTGGACAAGCTGCTAGCCAAGCGCCGCGACCCCACAGCGTCCACAGGCGACTCCGGCGGCAGTCCGCTCGGCGGGCAGGAGTCGCTCGCGTTGATCGCGGTGAGCGAGCTGGCGGGCGTGAGCCTCGGCATCGTCGCGTCGATGGGCGTCAGCATCGGCCTGACGGCGCAGACGATCCTGGCGAAAGGCACGCTGGCGCAACAGGAACGATGGCTGCCCAAGCTCGTCACGTTCGAACACATCGGCGCGTGGGCGATCACCGAGCCGGGGTCGGGCTCGGATGCCTTCGGCGGCATGACCACGACGGCCCGCCGGGACGGCGACAGCTATATCCTCAATGGACAGAAGACGTTCATCACCAACGGCTCGCACGCCGACGTGATCGTGGTGTACGCGAAGCTGGACACAGGCGACGGCACGCCGCAGCGCGACCGGCCGGTGCTCACCTTCGTGCTCGACACGGGTATGCCCGGCCTCACCCAGGGGCCGGCGTTCAAGAAGATGGGCATGATGTCCTCGCCGACCGGGGAGCTGTTCTTCTCCGACGTCCGGCTCGGCAAGGACCGGCTGCTGGGCGAGCGCGAGCCCGAGGCAGCCGACGGCGACGGCAGGGACAGCGCCCGGTCGAGCTTCGCCGTCGAGCGGGTCGGGGTCGCGGCGCTCGCGCTGGGCATCATCAACGAGTGCCACCGGCTCTGCGTCGACTACGCCAGGCAGCGCACCCTGTGGGGCCGCGAGATCGGGCAGTTCCAGCTGATCCAGCTCAAGCTGGCGAGGATGGAGATCGCGCGGATCAACGTGCGGAACATGGTGTTCTCGGCCATCGAGAAGCTGCGGGCGGGCAAGTCTCCGGACCTGGCCGAGGCGTCGGCGATGAAGCTGTACGCGTCGGAGGCGGCCACCGAGGTGGCGATGGAGGCGGTGCAGCTGTTCGGCGGCAACGGCTACATGACCGAGTACCGGGTGGAGCAGCTCGCCCGGGACGCGAAGTCGTTGATGATCTACGCGGGCAGCAACGAGATCCAGGTGACCCACATCGCGAAGGCGCTGCTTGCTGCTTCGCCGTAGCATCGGCTCATGGTGAGGCAGATTCGTGATCCGGAGGCGAAGGAGCGAATCGTCGTCGCCGCG
>WHUB01000039.1:13819-38428 GCA_009377395.1 Actinophytocola sp.
GTCGGCCGGCCCTCGTCCGCGCGCGCGTCCGCGCGCGCGAAGTGACGCCCCGCCACGGGCGCGGCGGCGGGGCCGGAGCCGATCGAGTGGATCGGGGTCCGCCGGACGGCGTCGGCGTCGAGCACGAGGCGGAACGGATCATCGCGCTGATCGGCGGCATCGGCATGATGGTCGGCGGTTTCCCCGAGCAGCGCGACGCGATCCGCACGCGGGCGCGCTGGATGCTCAGCGAGCAGATCGACCTGCTCAAACCGGAGTAGTGCTAGAACGGCAGCGGCTTCGCGCCCCGCGCCGCGAGCATCTGCCGCATCAGCTCCATCTCGGCGCCCTGCGACTCCACCATGCTGCTCGCGAGCGCGCGCACCGCGCCGACGTTCGCGTGCTTGGCGGCGTACTCCGCCATCGACGCGCCGCCCTGGTGGTGGCGCAGCATGAGCTGCAGGAAGTAGACGTCGAACTTCTCACCGGACAGCGACCGCAGCTTGGCCAGCTCCGCGTCGGTCGCCATGCCGGGCATCGGTGCGCCCGAGCCGCCCATCCCCGGCATGTCGTGCATGCCATGCATCCCGTGCCCGCCGGGCATCCAGGTCATGACCGCGCCCGGCGCCTGCCCCGGCTGCCCCCACAGCGCGAGCCAGCCCTGCATCCAGCCGACCTGGCTCTGCTGGGTGGCCGCGATGTCGTAGCCGATCTGCCTGATCGTGTCGTCGTGGCCGCGTTCCCGCGCGATGTTGCCCATGGTGACGGCCTGCAGGTGGTGCAGGCTCATGTCCTGCGCGAACCCGATGTCCACCGGTCCGGGGCGCGGTGCCGCCGCCGCGGGCGCGGTCTCGGCGCGCCCGATGAGCAGACCGATGATCGCGCCGACCAGCAGCAGGGCGAGCCCGGCGCCGCCGAAGATCACCGCGCGCGCCCAGCCGGGCGTGGCGGTGGTCGTGCCGTCGTCAGTAGCTTCGTCGCTCACGTGTCAGCAGGTGCCCTTCAGTTCCCGGCCATGCCGCCCGCGCCCGACTGGCCGTTGAAGTCCATCGGAACCCCGTTCTTGCCCGGCTCGCTCGGGACGAAAGGCGGCGGGTTGTCGACGTCGAACATCCCCGGCGGCACGCTGCAGGAGGCGCCGACCTCGGGTGTGGTGTTCGGGTTGGTCCGCAGCGCCGCGATGAAGTCGTCGATCCGCTGGTCGTCGGCGCTGGTCAGCTTGAGCTGGTGGCCCCACGACTGCAACGAGATCGGCTTGTCGAGGCCGGGGTACGGCGACATCACCGTGTACGGCTTGCCCTCCACGCGGGCCTTGAGCAGGTCGATGGCGTGGCTGTCCAGCTTGGCCGGGTTGTAGGCGATCCACACCGCGCCGTGCTCGAGCGTGTGCACCATGTTCTCGGTGCGTACCGGCTCGGAGTAGACGGTGCCGTTGCAGTCGGCCCAGATGGAGTCGTGCGCCCCGCCCATCGGCGGCTCGGTGGTGTAGTCGACCCGCTGGGAGCCGCTGATGTGCCCGCGCGCGTCGATGTTCTCGGTGACGACGCCCCGGATCTGCTTGGACGGATCGGGGTTGCTCTGGGTCGGCTGGAACTCCGACGCTGCCTCCTCGCGCGCGTCCTGCTCGCGCTGCGGCGCCGACTCGACGAGGTAGTAGCCGAACACGACACCCGCCAGCGCGACGATGGCGACGATGGCGGCGATCGTGCCCCAGGGCACCTGCCGCCGGTTCACCGCGTTCGCCGCACGCGCGCTGCTGACGCTGCTCTTGTCCTTCTTCTTGGAGCCGCTTGCCATGTTCCCGCGCCGACCTCGCGTTCCAGGTAGTGCATTGCCAGGGTGACCCCGCCCACATGGGCAGAATTCGGGACTGCTGGCGCCAGGGTAGCCGTGCCATGTCTACCCGCTGTGAGGTGGGATCGTCACGGGTGGTCAGGCCCGCCGATGTGGCGGGACCCGTCTCCGCCCCTATCACCCCTGGTACTTACACTCACCAGGTGACTCCCGCAGCTCTGGCTGAACTCGTTCACTCGATCGCGACGGCGGTGCTCGCCGAGCGCGGCCTCGCCCCTGCCGTGCTCCCCGAGACGGTCACCATCGAACGACCCCGCAATCCCGAGCACGGCGACTACGCCACCAACCTGGCGTTGCAGGTGGGCAAGAAGGTCGGGATGGCGCCGCGCGAGCTGGCGACCGCGCTCGCGGAGCGGCTCGCCGACGCCGACGGCGTCGAGGCCGCCGAGGTGGCGGGCCCCGGCTTCCTGAACCTGCGTCTCGCCGCCGACGCGCAGGCCGAGGTCGTCCGCCAGGTGCTCACCGCGGGCGACACCTATGGCACCGGGCACGCGCTGGACGGCGTGTCGATCAACCTGGAGTTCGTCTCGGCGAACCCGACCGGACCGATCCACCTCGGTGGCACGCGCTGGGCCGCGGTCGGCGACGCGCTCGGCCGGATCCTCGCCGCGCAGGGCGCGAAGGTCACCCGCGAGTACTACTTCAACGACGCCGGTGCGCAGATCGACCGGTTCGTGTCCTCGCTGGTCGCCGCCGCCAAGGGCGAGCCCGCGCCGGAGGACGGCTACGCGGGCGGCTACGTCTCGGACATCGCGGCCGAGGTGCTGCGGGCCGAGCCGGACGCGCTCTCGCTGCCGGAGGCCGAGCGCGACGACGTGTTCCGCCGGGCCGGTGTGCAGCTCATGTTCGACGAGATCAAGCGCAGCCTGCACGACTTCGGCACCGACTTCGACGTCTTCTTCCACGAGGACTCGCTGCACCTCTCCGGCGCCGTCGAGTCGGCGCTGGAACATCTCAAGCTGTCCGACTCGGTGTACTACGCCGAGGGCGCGTGGTGGATCCGCTCCACCGACTTCGGCGACGACAAGGACCGCGTCGTCATCAAGAGCGACGGCGCGCCCGCCTACATCGCCGCTGACATCGCCTACCTCAAGGACAAGCGCGAGCGCGGCTTCGACCTGTGCCTCTTCATGCTCGGCGCCGACCACCACGGCTACATCGGCAGGCTCAAGGCGGCCGCCGCCTCGCTGGGCGACAACCCCGATGTCGCCGAGGTGCTGATCGGGCAGATGGTGAACCTGGTCAGCGAGGGCAAGCCGGTGCGGATGAGCAAGCGCGCCGGCACCGTGATCACCATGGAGGACCTGGTCGAAGCCGTCGGGGTCGACGCCGCCCGCTACGAGCTGACCCGCTACTCGGTCGACTCGCCGGTCGACATCGACCTCGACCTGCTGCGCAAGCACACCAACGAGAACCCGGTGTTCTACGTGCAGTACGCCCACGCAAGGCTGGCGTCGTTGCAGCGCAACGCCGCCGAGCTCGGCCTGGTCACACCCGGTCCGGACGAGATCGACCTCGGGCTGCTCGACCACCCGCGCGAGGGCGACCTGATCCGCACCATCGGCGAGTTCGGCAAGGTCATCGCGCGGGCCGCCGAGCTGCGCGAGCCGCACCGGATCGCGCGGTACCTCGAGGAGCTGGCCAGCGCCTACCACAAGTTCTACGACGCGGCGCGGGTGCTGCCGCAGGGTGACGAGCAGCCGGACGCCCTGACGTTCGCCCGGCTCGCGCTGTGCGAAGCCGCGCGCCAGGTCATCGCCAACGGTCTCTCACTGCTGGGCGTCTCCGCCCCGGAACGGATGTAGCTCATGTGCGCACACCCCGCAGGCCCTCGGCATGCCGAGGTCTACCCGCACGCGGACACCTCGGGCGTGCCGCCGTCGACGGCCGACGAACTCGACCGGCTCTACCCGAAGGTCTGGCCGCGCAACACCTACCGCGCGCCCGACGGCGTCGTCCGCATCGCGGGCGTCGACGTCCGGGAGCTGGCGCAGACCTACGGCACGCCGCTGTTCGTGATCGACGAGGTCGACTTCAAGTCCCGCTGCGCGGAGTACGCCGAGGCGTTCGAGGACCCGGCCCTCGTCCACTACGCGTCCAAGGCGTTCCTGTCCGCCGAGATCGCCCGCTGGGTCGCGGCCAAGGGGCTGAGCCTCGACGTCTGTAGCGGCGGCGAGCTGGCGGTCGCCCGGCACGCCGACTTCCCGATGGAGCGCATCACGTTCCACGGCAACAACAAGTCGGTCGACGAGCTGGAGACCGCCGTCGATGCCGGGGTCGGCACCGTCGTGCTGGACTCCTACCTGGAGATCGCGCGGCTTGCCAAGATCGCCGAGGACCGCGGCGTCACGCAGAACGTGCTGGTCCGGGTCACGGTCGGCGTCGAGGCGCACACCCACGAGTTCATCGCGACCGCGCACGAGGACCAGAAGTTCGGCTTCTCGCTCGCCTCCGGCGACGCGGCTGAGGCGGTGCGCCGGGTGCTGTCGGCGACCGGGCTGCGGCTGACCGGGCTGCACAGCCACATCGGCTCGCAGATCTTCGACACCGACGGCTTCGAGGTCGCCGCGCGCCGCGTGATCGGCCTGATCGCGGACCTGCGCGCCGAGCACGGCCCCGAGATCAGCGAGCAGCTCGAGGTGGTCGACCTCGGCGGCGGCTTCGGCGTGGCCTACACCGACCGGGACAACCCGCCGCCACCGGCGCAGATGGTCACCCAGATCAGGGCGATCGTGCGCAAGGAGTGTGAGTACGCCGGGCTGCCGGTGCCCAACATCGCCTGCGAGCCGGGCAGGGCCATCGCCGCGCCCGGCACGGTGACGCTCTACGAGGTCGGCACGATCAAGGACGTCGCGCTCGGCGACGGCCTCTCCCGGCGCTACGTCAGCGTCGACGGCGGCATGAGCGACAACATCCGCACCGCGCTCTACGACGCGCTCTACGACTGCCGGTTGGTGTCGCGGTCCAGCGACGACGGCGCCGTCGACGTCGGCGCCGTGCTGAGCAGGGTGGTCGGCAAGCACTGCGAGTCGGGTGACATCGTGGTCCGGGACTGCTGGCTGCCCGACAACCTGGGGCCGGGGGACCTGCTTGCCGTCGCGGCGACCGGGGCGTACTGCTATTCCATGGCGAGTGGCTACAACAAGCTGCTCAAGCCGGCCGTCGTCGCGGTGCGCAACGGCAGCTCGCGGCTGTTGCTGCGGCGAGAGACCGAGGAAGACCTGACCCGATTGGAGGCGTCGTAAAGTGGCCGATTCGGTCAAGGTGGCGTTGCTCGGGTGCGGCACCGTCGGCGGCGAGGTCGCCCGGCTGCTGCACGAGCAGGCCGATGAGCTCGCGGCGCGGGCAGGTGCGCCGGTCGAGCTGGCCGGTATCGCGGTGCGCAGGCCGGACAAGCATCCCGAGCTGCCGCAGCATCTGCTGACCTCGGACGCCGAGGGTCTCGTCGACTCCGATGTCGACGTCGTCGTCGAGCTGATCGGTGGCATCGACCCGGTGCGGGGCTGGCTGCTTTCGGCGCTGCGCAAGGGAAAGTCGGTCGTGACGGCGAACAAGGCGCTGCTGGCCGAGTATTCTCCCGAGTTGTCGGAGGCCGCCGACGCGTCCGGCGCCGACCTGTACTTCGAGGCGGCGGTCGCCGGTGCGATCCCGCTGCTGCGCCCGCTGCGCGAGTCGCTGGCCGGTGACCGGATCACCCGGGTGCTCGGCATCGTCAACGGCACGACGAACTACATCCTGTCCGCGATGGACGAGACCGGCTCCGGCTATGCCGAGACGCTGGAGGAGGCGAGCCGGCTCGGCTACGCCGAGGCCGACCCCACCGCGGACGTCGACGGCTACGACGCCGCGTCGAAGGCGGCGATCCTGGCCTCGCTGGCGTTCCACACCCGGGTCACCGCGAACGACGTCCACCGCGAGGGCATCGGCGCGATCGGCGCCGCCGACATCGACGCCGCCAAGGCGCTCGGCCGCGTGGTGAAGCTGCTCGCGATCTGCGAGCGGGTGCTCGACGCCGAGGGCGGCGAGTCGGTCTCGGCCAGGGTCTACCCGGCGATGATCCCGCGCAGCCACCAGCTCGCCGGGGTGAACGGCGCGTTCAACGCGGTCTATGTCGAGGCCGACGCCGCCGGTGAGCTGATGTTCTTCGGCCACGGCGCGGGCGGCTCGCCGACCGCGAGCGCGGTGCTCGGCGATCTGATCGCCGTCGCCCGTAACCGGGTGCTCGGCGGCCGCGGGCCGCGCGAGTCGGCGCACGCCCAGCTGCCCGTCCGGCCGATGGGCAAGACGCCGACGCGCTACCACATCAGCCTGGACGTCGCGGACAAACCAGGCGTGCTCGCCCAGGTCGCGCTCGTCTTCGCCGAGCACGACGTCAGCATCGCCGCGGTGCGGCAGCGTGACAGCGACTCGACGGCGAGCCTGGTCGTGGTGACCCACCTCGCGCCCGACGCCGCATTGCAGTCCACTGTGGACGACCTGGCGAAGCTGGACGTCGTGCGTGAGGTGATCAGCGTGATGCGGGTGGAAGGCGACGACTAGTGACTCCACAGGTGACTCAGCCCGCCGGTGACGTGAAGGCGGGTTGGCCCGGCGTCGTGCTGGCCTACGCATCGCGGATTCCGGTGCCGGACGGCGCCGACGTCATCACGCTCGGCGAGGGCAACACGCCGCTGGTGTCGGCACCGTATCTGTCCGAAGTGACCGGTTGCGAGGTCTACCTCAAGGTCGAGGGCGCCAACCCGACCGGCTCCTTCAAGGACCGGGGCATGACGCTGGCGATCACGCATGCCAAGGCGAGCGGGTTGCAGGCGGTGATCTGCGCGTCGACCGGCAACACCTCGGCATCGGCCGCCGCCTACGCCGCGCGGGCCGGGCTGACCTGCGCGGTGCTGGTGCCGCAGGGCAAGATCGCGATGGGCAAGCTGGCGCAGGCGGTGCGCCACGGCGCGCGGATCCTCCAGGTCGACGGCAACTTCGACGACTGCCTGGAGCTGGCGCGCAAGACCGCGCTCGACTTCCCGGTGACGCTGGTGAACTCGGTCAACCCGGTGCGGCTCGTCGGGCAGAAGTCGGCGGCGTGGGAGGTCTGCGACATGCTCGGTCGCGCTCCCGACATCCACTGCCTGCCGGTCGGCAACGCGGGCAACATCACCGCCTACTGGGCCGGGTACGCCGAGTACGCCGCCGACGGGGTGGTCGACTCGACGCCGCGCATGTTCGGCTTCCAGGCCGCCGGTGCCGCGCCGCTGGTGCACGGCGAGCCGGTCGAGTCGCCGGAGACCATCGCGACCGCCATCCGAGTGGGCAGCCCGGCGTCGTGGACCGGTGCGGAGAAGGCGAAGAACGCCTCCGGCGGGCTGTTCGACGCGGCCACCGACGAGCAGATCATGGACGCCTACCGGCTACTCGCGTCCCGGGAGGGCGTCTTCGTCGAGCCTGCCTCGGCGACCAGCGTCGCCGGGCTGCTGCTCGCGTCCGCCGACGGCCGGGTGCCGAAGGGCTCGGTCGTCGTATGCACTCTCACCGGGCACGGGCTCAAGGACCCCGGCACGGCGCTCGAGGGCAACATCGAGGTCGAGCCGCTGCCGGTGGACGCCAACGCGGTCGCGGCGGCACTGGAGCTGTCGTGAGCACGCCCCTCCCGTCACGGGGGGTGCGGGTGCGGGTGCCCGCGTCGACCGCGAACCTCGGCTCCGGTTTCGACACCCTTGGCATGGCGCTCGGCCGGTACGACCACATCGAGGTCCGCGTCCTCGCCGAGCCCGGCCTGACGGTCGACGTCACCGACGCGGGCGCTGGGGACATCGCGGACGTGCCGCGCGACGAGTCGCACCTCGTGGTGCGGGTGCTGCGCCGAACGTTCGATCACCTCGGCGTCGCCCCGGCGGGGCTGGCACTGCGCTGCGAGAACGCGATCCCGCACGCCAGGGGCCTCGGCTCGTCGGCGGCGGCCGTGGTCGCTGGCGTCGCCGCGGCCTACGCGCTCGCCGACCGGCCGCTCGATGCCGACGCCGCGCTCGCCATCGCGGCCGAGTTCGAGGGCCACGTCGACAATGCGGCAGCCAGCCTGCTCGGCGGTGCCGTCATCGCCTGGCTGGAGGAGGCCAGCGGGCGCTGGCACGCCGAGCGGATCGCGCCGCATTCCGGCATCCGCCCGGTGGTCGCCGTCGCGGCGCAGCGCTCGTCCACCCACGCGACCCGGGGGCTGCTGCCCGAGTCCGTGCCGCACGGCGACGCGGTCTTCGCCGCGAGCCGGACCGCGCTCGCGGTGCACGCGCTGACCACGGCCCCCGAGTTGCTGCTGCCCGCGACGGCCGACCGGCTGCACCAGCACTACCGCGCCCCGGCGTACCCGGCGACGGCGAACCTGATCGAAGCGCTGCGCAAGGCCGGTGTCGCGGCCGCCGTCTCCGGCGCCGGGCCGACGGTGCTCGCGCTGACCAGCGACGGCGTGCTGCCCGCCGAGGTCGACACCGCCGGCTTCGACATCGTCGAGCTTCCCATCGACGCGGCGGGTGTTACCGTCACCGACGCGTAGCTCGTATGGCCGCTGTCGGGACACGCGGGAACAACTACTAGGGGGTGGTTGTTGCACGTGTCAGGCACGGCGTCTACGCTCAAAGGCGTTCGATCACCGTGCGCAGTTCACGCACCTGGTGTGTCTCCGGGTTTCTTCCCGGAACGTCACTTCGTTCAGGCACCTTCCCCGCACATGTGGGGGGCCTGAAGGTAAGGACCGGTGCGCACTGGCTGGCGGTGGCCGATGCGTGGGCCTCGGTTGAGGCGCACGTGTCCCGTGTTGGCGGCTCTGCCGCAGTGATATCCAAATCCCTGCCAGACCCGTCCATACCGGGGGGTATGTGAGGGCAGTCACAGTCCAGCGGCGCGGTCCGCCAATGCGGCGGAGCTGAGCCGATGGTCGAGGGTGACCTAGTGAGGTGAAGGTGGGCCGGAGTGACCAGCCCGAGCTCTACATGACACAGCGCCGCCTCGTATCTGGAAGCGAGCGGCGTCTGGCGCTGATCCACGCGGGAGCGGGATCGGTCAGGAAGGACTTGTGTGAACAACACCGATCTTCTTAGTGGCGATGCGCAGACTGCTGCGCACACTCAAACAGCCGAATCGGGGAGCGACAACGTGACGGTGGAGACCACTCCGCAGGCCAATGGCGAAACCACGACGCCGAAGCGTCGTTCTGGTGGGCTTTCCGGAATGGTTATAGCCGAGCTGCGCGAACTCGCGGGGGAGCTGGGCATCTCCGACACCGGCGGGATGCGCAAGGGCGACCTGATCGCCGCGATCAGGGAACGCCAGGGCAAGAAACCCAGGACACGGTCTGCGGCGAAGCCTGCGGCCGAGTCGAACTCCGCGCCGAGTGCCGAGACGAACTCGGCCCCGGAACCGCAGCAGCAGAGCGAGCCGCAGCCTGCCCAGCAGCAGCTGTCCGTCACGGAGTCCGCCGAGCAGCCCGCCAAGGAGCCCGAGCCCGATCAGGAGGGCAAGGACGGTGGTCGTCGCGACGGCGGCCGGCGCAGGCGGGGCGGTAACCCTCGTCAGGACGGTGGCCAGGACAAGAGCGACCAGGGCGGCGACAAGGGCCAGGACAAGGGCGACAAGCCGCAGGGCGGCGACAAGGGCGACGGCGGCCAGGGTGAGCGTCGCCAGCAGAATCGCAACGACAACCGCACCGATCGCAACGACCGCAACAGCAACCGCGACGACGATGACGACCGGGGCGGGCGTCGTGGCAGGCGCTCGCGCGACCGCAGGCGGCGTGGCCGTGGCGGCGAGGGCGGCAGCAGCGGCGGCCCGGACACCGACATCCGCGAGGACGACGTCCTGCTGCCGGTCGCGGGCATCCTCGACGTGCTCGACAACTACGCGTTCGTGCGCACGTCGGGCTACCTTGCCGGGCCGAACGACGTCTACGTGTCGCTGTCGTTCGTGCGCAAGTACGGCCTGCGCCGGGGTGACGCCATCACCGGCGTCGTCCGGCAGCCGCGCGAGGGCGAGCAGCAGCGACAGAAGTTCAACCCGCTGGTGCGCGTCGACAGCGTGAACGGCCTCGAGCCGGACAAGGCGAAGCAGCGCGCCGAGTTCCACAAGCTGACCCCGCTCTACCCGAACGAGCGGCTGCGGCTGGAGACCGAGCCGCAGAAGCTGACCACCCGGGTCATCGACCTGGTTATGCCGGTCGGCAAGGGGCAGCGGGCGCTGATCGTGTCGCCGCCGAAGGCGGGTAAGACCACGATCATCCAGGACGTCGCCAACGCCATCGCGACCAACAACCCCGAGTGCTGGCTGATGGTCGTGCTGGTCGACGAGCGGCCGGAAGAGGTCACCGACATGGAGCGCAACGTCAAGGGTGAGGTCATCGCCTCCACCTTCGACCGGCCTCCTGCCGACCACACCACGGTCGCCGAGCTGTCCATCGAGCGCGCCAAGCGGCTGGTGGAGATGGGCCACGACGTTGTCGTGCTGCTCGACTCGATCACCCGCCTCGGCCGGGCCTACAACCTGGCGGCCCCGGCGTCCGGCCGGATCCTCTCCGGCGGTGTCGACTCGACGGCGCTGTACCCGCCGAAGCGGTTCCTCGGCGCGGCCCGCAACATCGAGAACGGCGGCTCGCTGACGATCTTCGCGACGGCGATGGTCGAGACCGGCTCCACCATGGACACCGTCATCTTCGAGGAGTTCAAGGGCACCGGTAACGCCGAGTTGAAGCTGGACCGCAAGATCGCCGAGCGCAGGGTGTTCCCCGCAGTCGACGTCAACCCGTCCGGCACCCGCAAGGAGGAGCTGCTGCTCGCGCCGGACGAGCTCGCCGTGTCGGTCAAGCTGCACCGGGTGCTGCACGCGCTCGACTCGCAGCAGGCGATCGATCTGCTGATCGACCGGCTGCGCAAGAGCAAGACGAACATCGAGTTCCTGATGCAGGTGTCCAAGACGGCACCGGGTCAGGAAGAGGATTAGCGCCCGCGCTACGCGGGCCTGCCACGGTGCGGGGCCCGCGTAGCGCGTCTGGCAGAATCAAGAGGAACGTCCGGCTCCGGTTCACCCCACTGGCTCCAGCATGGGCCGAGCATCGTTCGGGGACCCGGCGGCCATATCAGAAAGGGACAACCATGAAGAGCGGTATCCACCCCGAGTACATCCCGACCGAGGTCATCTGCAGCTGCGGCAACAGCTTCACCACCCGCAGCACCAAGTCGTCCGGTCACATCCACGTCGAGGTGTGCTCCAACTGCCACCCGTTCTACACCGGCAAGCAGAAGATCCTCGACACCGGTGGCCGCGTCGCGCGCTTCGAGGCGCGCTACGGCAAGCGCAAGGGTAAGCAGTAAACCTTCGCGTGGACTCTCGTTCGCTGGAGGCCTTGCTGGCCGAACATGCCGAGCTCGAAAGCCAGCTCGCCGATCCCGCCGTGCACGCCGATGCCGGGCGCGCGCGCAGACTCGGGCGCAGGTATGCCGAGCTCGCGCCGGTCGTCAAGACCATCGGGGAACTCGAGTCCGCCCGCTCCGACATCGGCACCGCCAAGGAGCTGGCGTCGGAGGACCCCGGCTTCGCCGAGGAGGCGGCAGAGCTGGAAGCGCGCATCCCGGCGCTCGAGGCGAAGCTGACCGAGCAGCTGCTGCCGCGCGACCCGTACGACTCGTCCGACGTCGTCATGGAGATCAAGTCGGGTGAGGGCGGCGAGGAGTCGGCGCTGTTCGCCGGTGACCTGCTGCGGATGTACCTGCGCTATGCCGAGCGGGAGGGCTGGAAGACCACGATCCTCGACTCGACGGAGTCCGATCTCGGCGGCTACAAGGACGTCACGGTGTCCATCAAGGGCAAGAGCGACGGTCCGGACGGCGTGTGGGCGCGGCTGAAGTTCGAGGGCGGCGTGCACCGGGTGCAGCGGGTGCCCGCCACCGAGTCGCAGGGCCGCATCCACACCTCGGCCGCCGGGGTGCTGATCTACCCGGAGCCGGAGGAGATCGAGGTCGAGATCGACCCGAACGACCTGCGCATCGACGTCTTCCGCTCGTCGGGTCCCGGCGGGCAGAGCGTCAACACCACCGACTCGGCGGTGCGGGTCACCCACCTGCCGACCGGGACCGTGGTGTCCTGCCAGAACGAGAAGTCCCAGATCCAGAACCGGGCGCGGGCGATCCAGGTGCTGCAGGCCAGGTTGCAGGCGATGGCCGAGGAGGAGGCGGCGGCCAAGGCCGCCGACGACCGGCGCGCGCAGGTCCGCACCGTCGACCGCTCCGAGCGCGTCCGCACCTACAACTTCCCGGAGAACCGAATCTCCGATCACCGGGTGAACTACAAGGCGTACAACCTCGACCAGGTGCTGGCCGGCGAGCTCACCGGCGTGCTCGACGCGCTGCAGTCCGCCGACAAGGAGGAACGGCTCGCGGCCCAGCAGTCGGTGTGACACCCGCGGTGTGACACCCGCCCGCCGGTCCGCGTCACTACCGGATCGGGGGCAGTTGCGCCGCTAGCCTTGACAACGTGAAGCGACAACCACTGCGGCTCGCGATCAGCGAGGCGACCCGGATCCTCGAAGAGGCAGGCGTCGCGTCCCCGCGCGTCGACGCGGAGATCCTCGCGGCGCACGTGCTCGGCGTCGAGCGGGACCGGCTCCCGCTGACCCCGCTGGTCGACACCCCCGTCATCGACGCGCTGCGCGAGGCCGTCACCCGGCGCGCCAAGCGCATCCCGCTGCAGCACATCACCGGCACCGCCGCGATGGGGCCGATCAGCGTCGACGTCGGCCCCGGGGTGTTCGTGCCGCGTCCCGAGACCGAGCTGATGTTGCAGTGGGGCCTGGAACTGCTCGAACGCCGAGACGCGCCGGTGGTGGTCGACCTGTGCACCGGCTCGGGCGCGCTCGCGCTCGCCGTCGCCAACGCCCGCCCCGACGCGCGGGTGTTCGCCGTCGACAACGACCCCGCCGCGCTGGCGTGGGCGCGCCGCAACGCCGACATCCGCGCCGAGGCCGGCGACACCCCGATCACGCTGTACTCCGGCGACGTCGGCGACCCCAAGCTGCTCGCCGACCTCGACGGCCTCGTCGACCTGGTGCTGTGCAACCCGCCGTACGTGCCGGAGGGCACGCGGGTGCCGCCCGAGGTCGCCGACCACGACCCGCCGCACGCGGTGTTCGCGACCGAACGCGGGCTCGGCGTGATCAAGGCGGTGGTCGCGATCGCGGCGCGGCTGCTGGTGCTGGACGGGGGAGTCGCCGTCGAGCACGACGACAGCCACGGCGACGACGGGCCCGCGCTGCTGGCGGCGCGCCGGGTGCTGAGCCGAGTCGTCGACCATACCGATCTCGCCGGGCGAGCACGGTTCGCCACCGCCCGTAGGGGCTGATCCCGGCCGCAGTAGTCTCTTGGGCATGAGCCAGGTGTACGACTGCAGCCTGCGCGACGAACGCGCCGAAGGGCTGCGTGCGGCGGCGACGGCGGTGCGGTCGGGGCGGCTTGTGGTGCTGCCGACCGACACCGTGTACGGCATCGGCTGCGACGCCTTCGACGCCGGAGCGGTGCGTTCCCTGCTCAGCGTCAAACGCAGAGGGCCGGACATGCCGGTCGGCGTCCTCGTCGGCTCCTGGAACACCATCGACGGCCTGGTGCTCGGCGTGCCGAAGTCCGCCCGCGCCCTGGTGGAGGCGTTCTGGCCGGGGGACCTGTCGATCGTGCTGCCGCACGCGCCGAGCCTGTCCTGGGACCTCGGCTCCACCAAGGGCACCGTCATGCTGCGAATGCCGCTGCACTCCGTCGCCCTCGAGCTGCTGCGCGAGACCGGCCCGATGGCGGTGTCGAGCGCCAACCGCTCCGGCCTGCCGCCCGCGACGACGGTGGCCGAGGCGCGGGACCAGTTCGGCGAGGAGATCGGCATCTACCTCGACGGCGGGACGAGCGAGGCCGGCGTGCCGTCCACGATCATCGACCTGACCGGTGAGCGACCCCTGGTGCTGCGCGAAGGCGCTGTCAGCCTCGACGCGGTGGCCGAAGTCCTTGGCGACCAGGTCGAGACCGCAGACTGAGCCGGTCGATCGTGACTGAGGTAGTAGCCGTCCTCCCGATTCGCGAGTACCTCCTCGTCGGGCTCACGGCAGCCGCGCTGACGTTCCTGCTGACCGGGGTGGCGCGACGCCTCGCCATCCGCGTCGGCGCGATGGCGTACCCCAGGGCCCGCGACGTGCACGCGGAGCCGACGCCCTACATGGGCGGGCTCGCGCTGTACGCGGGCGTCGCCGGGGGCATGTACCTCGCGCACCAGCTACCCGTGCTGCGGGCGTCGTTCGAGTTCTCGCTCGACCCGATCGGCGTGCTCGTCGGCGGCGGCGTGATCGTGCTGATCGGCGCCGTCGACGACCGGTTCGACCTCGACGCGTGGACCAAGCTCGCCGGCCAGGTGATGTGCGCCGGCGTGCTGGTGCTGTTCGGCGTGCAGTGGAGCACGTTCTGGGTGCCGTGGGGCAGCGGCGACGGCGACATCGGCACGCTGTTCCAGCTCGACCAGAACCAGGGCGGGCTGCTCGTGGTGCTGCTCGTGGTGACGATGGTCAACGCGATGAACTTCGTCGACGGCCTGGACGGCCTCGCCGCCGGGATCGGTCTCGTCGCGGCGTCGGCGATCTGCGTGTTCTCGATCGGCCTGCTGCAGTCGACCGGCGGCGACGTCGCGACCTACCCGCCCGCGCTGATCGGCGCCACCCTCGCCGGGGCCTGCCTCGGGTTCCTGCCGCACAACTTCCAGCCCGCCAAGCTGTTCATGGGCGACTCCGGCTCGATGTTCATCGGGCTGATGCTGGCCGGTGCGATCACGTCGGCGTCGGGCAAGATGTCCTACCCGCAGTACAACTCCACCAATATCATCGCGCTGCTCTCCCCGCTGGTCGTGGTGGCCGGGGTGCTGTTCCTGCCGCTGCTCGACCTGCTGATGGCCGTCGTCCGCCGCACCAGGCGGGGTGACAGCCCGTTCGCGGCCGACAAGATGCACCTGCACCACCGGCTGCTCGAGGTCGGCCACTCGCAGCGGCGCGCGGTGCTGCTGATGTACATGTGGGCCGGTCTGCTCGCGTTCGGCACCGTCGCGATCACCCTGTTCGACGCCGCGGTGGTGATCTGGCTGCTGCTCATCGGGTTGTTGCTGGCGGTGCTGGTCTCGGCCGTGCCTAGACTCAAGTCGAGGAACCGGGAGGCCGCATCGTGACCGAGGACGCCGAGCGGGCCAATCCGCACGCCGAGGCGGTGCGCGAGCTCGCGAGCGCGATGGCGAAGGTGGCGGTACCCGCCGCGCTGGTGACCATCGCCGTCGCCGCGGGCGTCGCCACGCTCGTCGCGGGCACCGCCGGGCTGTACGGCGCGCTCGTCGGCGGCGCGGTCGCGCTCGGCTCGTCGCTGGCGACCATCGTGATGATGCGGCAGTCGGCCGACCTTCCTGTGATGTTGGTCATGGCGGTCGCGCTCGGCGGCTACGCGTTCAAGCTCGTCGTGTTGCTGGTCGTGCTGGCGGTGCTCCGCGACGTCGACGTCCTGCACACCTATTCGCTGGGTCTGACGCTGCTGGCGACGGTGATGGTGTGGGCCGCGGCCGAGGTCGTCGGCTTCCGGCGGACCGATCTCCCGACGGTCGTGCCGAACTCACGGTGACGGCCGAGAGTCGGATCGGTTAACCGGACACCCGTACTAAGTAGCCCTCGAACGGCTGGTAGGGTCCTCGTCAACTCGCTGCGTCAGGTCGTCTACGTTCGAGCAAGGCGCTGCGAAAGGCCTGACATGTATCAGGTACGTTAACGATCGACCATGACGATTCCCCGGCGGTGTGAGCGCCGGCCCGGAGAACCGGAAGGAGCCCTCATTGGGCGCGCTGGTACTGGCAGAAGGTGGTGAGTTCGCGCCACCCGGTGTCGAGCAATTCTTCTTCCCACCGATCGTCGGCGGTATCACCAAGCCGATGGTGCTGGCCGTATTCGCCTTGCTCATCTGCGTGACCTTCTACCTGGTCGCCACCCGGAACCTGAAGGTCGTTCCCAGCAAGTTTCAGTTCGCCGCCGAGTCCGTCTACGACTTGTGCCGCAACAAGATCGCGCGGGACCAGATCGGGTCGGCCGACTTCCGACCGTTCGTGCCGCTGATCCTGGCGTTGTTCTCGTTCATCCTGGTGAACAACATCTTCGGGATCCTCCCCATGATCTACTTCCCGACGCTGTCGCACATCGGCTACGCGCTCGCGATGTCGTTGTTCGTGGTCTACCCCGTGTACCACATCGCCGGGATCCGCAAGCACGGCATCGGCAGGTACCTGAAGTACCAGCTGTTTCCAGCGGGCGTCCCCGCACCGGTCTACATCTTGCTGACGCCGATCGAGTTCTTCACCAAGTTCGTCGCGAACCCGCTCACGCTCGCCATTCGTGTTTTCGCCGCGATGCTGGCGGGTCACCTGCTGCTGCTGGTCTTCACGCTCGGCGGTGAGTACCTGCTGTTCGAGGCGAGCGCGGCGCTCAAGCCGGTCTCGCTGATCTCGTGGGCGTTCGTCATCGTGATCACGTTCCTCGAAGCCTTGGTCCTGGTGATCCAGGCCTATGTTTTCGCTGTGCTTTCCGCCAGTTACATCGGTGCGGCGCTGGCCGAGGAGCACTAAACCGTACCGCCCCAACAAAATAAGCATGGCGATCCGCTGGTAGCGGACCGATTGGAAAGGGATACACAAGTGAGCAACGCAATGATCCTTGCCCAGGGCGTTGGAGAACTCGGCAGCAGCATTGCCGCGATCGGCTACGGTACCGCCGCCATCGGCGGTGGTGTCGGCGCCGGCCTGATCTGGGCCGCAGTCATCAACGGCACGGCCCGTCAGCCCGAGGCGCAGGGCAAGCTGATGGGTATCGCCTGGATCAGCTACGTCCTCGTCGAGGTTCTCGCGCTGATCGGTCTGGTGCTCTTCTTCATCGCCTAACGAGGCCGCAACGACTTGAAGGAGTCGACATGATGAAGGCATTCGTGCTGGCTTCCGCGGGAGAGCCCAACCCGATCCTGCCGCATCCCTCCGAGATCGTGCTCGGTCTGATCTCGTTCCTGGTGCTGCTGTTCGTGCTGTGGAAGTACGCGGTGCCTCGATTCGAGAAGCTCTACGAGGAGCGGGTCGAGACGATCGAGGGCGGCATCGAGCGGGCCGAGAAGGCCCAGGCCGAGGCCGAGCAGGCGCGGCAGCGGTACAACTCCCAGCTCGGCGAGGCACGGACCGAGGCCGCCAAGATCCGCGACGACGCCAGGCTCGAAGGCGAGCGGATCCGGGAGGAGCTGCGCGCGGAGGCCGAGGCGGAGGCCGCCCGGATCGTCGCCAACGGTGATGCCCAGCTACAGGCTCGCCGGGCGCAGATCGTGGCGGAGCTGCGCTCCGAGCTCGGCAGGAACTCCATCGATCTCGCCAGTCGCATCGTCGGGGAGTCGCTCGAGGACGAGGCCCGCCGCAGGGGCACCGTCGACCGGTTCCTCGCCGACCTCGACGCCGCTGGAGCCACGAACTGATGTCACTGAATTCCATGCACGCCGCGAGCCGGGACGCGCTCGTCGACGCCGAGCACCGTCTCGACGGTGTCCTCGGTGACCCGGCGGTGGACCCGGCGACCGTGGGTGACGAGCTGTTCGGGGTCGCGCGGCTACTGCGGGACGAGGTCTCGCTGCGGCGCGCGGCCGCCGATCCCTCGGTATCCGCCGAGGCTAGGCAGCAGCTGCTGCGGTCGCTGCTCGACGGCAAGGTCGGCGAGCACGTCTGGCAGGTCATCGAGACGGTGGTCGGCAGCAGGTGGTCGAACCCGCGCGAGCTGCTCGACGGCGTCCGGTCGCTCGCGGTCACCGCGACACTTGTCGCGGCCGAGCGCGCCGGTACTCTCGAATCCGTTGAGGACGAGTTGTTCGGCGTCGCGAGGGCGGTCTCGAACTCCGCTGAGCTCGACCTGGCGCTCTCCGATGGGCGGGCTCCCGCGCAGTCGCGGCGTGAGCTGGTCCAGCGGCTGTTCGGCGAGAAGATCGGGCCGATCTCGCTCGCGCTCGTCGAGCAGATCGTGAGCGACCCGCATGGCAGGGGAGTCGAGCGGCAGCTCGACGAGCTGTCTGAGCTGGCGGCGCGCAGGCGCAACCAGTCGGTGGCTCACGTGGTCAGCGCGACCCCGCTCACCAGCGAGCAGCGTGACGCGCTGTCGGCGAAGCTCGACCGCATCTACGGCAAGCCGATCACGTTGCACGTCGAGATCGACCCCGGCGTGCTCGGCGGCATCGTCGTCAAGGTCGGCGACGAGGTCATCGACGGCAGCTCGGCGGGCCGGATCATGGCGCTGCGCGGCCAGATGGCGAGCTAGCGGCCGTCGTGGTGACGGCGCGACAACACTGAAGACGTTGCAAATTGGCAGAGATGAAGTGAGAGCGGGAACGACATGGCGGAGCTGACGATCTCCTCGGACGAGATCCGCAGTGCGATCGAGAACTACGTCTCGAGTTACTCCCCGGATGTGAGCCGGGAAGAGGTCGGCGTCGTCATCGACGCCGGGGATGGCATCGCGCACGTCGAGGGGCTGCCCTCGACGATGGCGAACGAGCTGCTCGAGTTTCCTGGCGGCGTGCTCGGCGTCGCGCTGAACCTCGAGGCGCGCGAGCTGGGTGTCGCCATCCTGGGTAACTTCGAGTCGGTCGAGGAAGGCCAGGAAGTCAAGCGCACCGGGCAAATCCTGTCGGTGCCGGTCGGTGACGGCTACCTCGGCCGTGTCGTCGACCCGCTCGGCAAGCCGATCGACGGTCTCGGCGAGGTCCCGGCCGAGGGCCGCCGCGCGCTCGAGCTGCAGGCGGCGTCGGTGGTGCAGCGGCAGCCGGTCTCCGAGCCGATGCAGACCGGCATCACCGCGATCGACGCGATGACGCCGATCGGCCGTGGCCAGCGCCAGCTCATCATCGGTGACCGCAAGACCGGTAAGACCGCCGTCTGCGTCGACACCATCGTCAACCAGAAGGCCAACTGGGAGTCCGGCGACCCGAAGAAGCAGGTGCGCTGCGTCTACGTCGCCATCGGCCAGAAGGGCTCCACCATCGCGGCGGTCAAGAAGTCGCTCGAGGACCAGGGCGCGATGGACTACACCACCATCGTCGCCGCCCCGGCCTCCGACTCGGCTGGCTACAAGTGGCTGGCGCCCTACACCGGCTCGGCCATCGGCCAGCATTGGATGTACCAGGGCAAGCACGTGCTCGTCGTGTTCGACGACCTCACCAAGCAGGCCGAGGCGTACCGCGCGATCTCGCTGCTGCTGCGGCGTCCGCCGGGCCGCGAGGCGTTCCCCGGTGACGTCTTCTACTTGCACTCCCGGCTGCTGGAGCGCTGCGCAAAGCTGTCGGACGAGCTCGGCGGCGGGTCGCTGACCGGGCTGCCGATCATCGAGACCAAGGCCAACGACGTGTCGGCCTACATCCCGACCAACGTCATCTCGATCACCGACGGCCAGTGCTTCTTCCAGTCCGACCTGTTCAACGCCGGCCAGCGGCCCGCGATCGACGTCGGTATCTCGGTCTCGCGTGTCGGTGGTGACGCGCAGGTCAAGGCGATGAAGACGGTGGCGGGCTCACTGCGTATCGACCTGTCACAGTACCGGGAGCTGGAGGCGTTCGCCGCCTTCGCCTCGGACCTCGACGAGGCGTCGAAGTCGCAGCTCGAGCGTGGCGCCCGGCTGTACGAGGTGCTCAAGCAGCGGGAGCTGTCGCCGATCCCGGTCGAGGAGCAGGTGCTGACGGTGTTCCTCGGCACCGACGGCCACTTCGACTCGGTCCCGCAGGACGACGTGCGTCGCTTCAACAGCGAGTTCCTCGAGAACGTGCGGCACAAGCACGACGGCGTCCTCGCCGAGATCCGCGACACCGGGAAGTGGACCGACGAGAACGCCAAGCGGGTCGTCGACGCCGTCAACGACTTCAAGAAGAACTTCCTGACGGCCGAGGGCAAGCCTCTGGTCGAGGCGGACGTCGACGCCATGGAAGCCGAGAAGGTCGGGCAGGAGACAGTCAAGGTCTCCAAGCCCGCCCCGAAGAAGTAACCGGGTAGAGCATGGGTGCACAACTTCGCGAGCTGCGAGCGCGCATCAAGGCGACCAAGTCCATTGGCAAGATCACCAAGGCCATGGAGCTGATCGCCACGTCGCGCATCGCCAAGGCGCAGGCGCGCGTCGAGGCGGCTCGGCCCTACTCCGAGGAGATCACGAACGTGCTCCAGGAGCTGGCGACCGGTGCGTCGAACCTCGACAACCCGCTGCTGACCGAGCGGGATAACCCTCGGCGCGCCGCCGTGCTCGTCGTGACGAGCGACAAGGGACTGTGCGGCGGTTACAACGCCAACGTGCTGCGGGCGACCGAGGAATTGCTGTCGCTGCTGCGGGAGCAGGGCAAAGAGCCGACGGTCTACGTCATCGGCGGTAAGGGCCTGAACTACTACCGGTTCCGCGGCCGCGAGGTCGCCAACAGCTGGACGGGCTTCTCCGACCAGCCGCACTACGTCAACGCCGCCGAAGCGGGAACCGAGCTGGTGAACCTGTTCCTCGCCGGGGCGGACGACGACGGCGAAGGTGCGGGCTCCGACGGCGTGCTCGGTGTCGATGAGCTGCACATCGTCTACACCGAGTTCCGGTCGATGCTCACCCAGACGCCGATCGCCAGGCGGGTCGCGCCGCTCCAGGTGGAGTACATCGGCGAGGAGGCAGGCTCGGATCAGGCGTCGCGCGCGTTGCCGCCGACGTACGACTTCGAGCCCAACCCCGAGGAGCTGCTCGGCGCGTTGCTGCCGAAGTACATCAACACCCGCATTTTCGCGGCGCTGCTCGAATCGGCCGCCTCCGAGCTCGCCGCCCGCCGTACCGCCATGAAGGCGGCGTCGGACAATGCGAACGAGCTGGTCGATACCCTTACCAGGGAGGCGAACCAGGCTCGGCAGGCCCAGATCACCCAGGAGATCAGCGAAATCGTCGGTGGCGCGAACGCGCTGGCCGCGGCAGGAAGTGAAGAGTGATGACCAGCATGGCAGACACTGCAGCCAAGACCGAAGGCGCGACGGGTCGCATCGTCTCCGTGACCGGCCCCGTCGTCGACGTCGAGTTCCCGCGCGGCCAGGTCCCCGCGCAGTACAACGCGCTCAAGGTCGACATCGAGTTCGCCGAGCTCGCCAAGACCGTGACGCTCGAGGTCGCCCAGCACCTCGGTGACAACCTGGTGCGCACCATCTCGCTGCAGCCGCAGGACGGGCTCGTCCGTGGCGCTCCTGTCCGCGACACCGGTGGCCGGATCTCGGTGCCGGTCGGCGACAAGGTCAAGGGCCACGTCTACAACGCGCTCGGCGAGTGCCTCGATGCGCCCGGCTACGGCGACGACTTGGAGCGCTGGAGCATCCACCGCAACCCGCCCCCGTTCGACCAGCTCGAAGGCAGCACGCAGATCCTCGAGACGGGTCTGAAGGTCATCGACCTGCTCACCCCGTACGTGCAGGGTGGCAAGATCGGCCTGTTCGGTGGCGCGGGTGTCGGCAAGACGGTGCTCATCAAGGAGATGATCACCCGTGTCGCCAAGAACTTCGGTGGCACCTCGGTGTTCGCCGGCGTCGGTGAGCGCACCCGTGAGGGCACGGACCTCTTCCTCGAGCTCGGGGAGGACGGCACCATCAACGACACCGCGCTGGTGTTCGGCCAGATGGACGAGCCGCCCGGCACCCGTATGCGGGTCGCGCTGTCGGCGCTGACCATGGCGGAGTACTTCCGTGATGAGCAGAACCAGGACGTGCTGCTGTTCATCGACAACATCTTCCGCTTCACCCAGGCGGGTCAGGAAGTCTCCACCCTGCTCGGCCGCATGCCGTCGGCGGTCGGTTACCAGCCGACGCTGGCCGACGAGATGGGCACGCTGCAGGAGCGGATCACCTCGACCAAGGGCCGGTCGATCACCTCGATGCAGGCGATCTACGTGCCCGCCGACGACTACACCGACCCGGCCCCGGCGACCACGTTCGCCCACCTGGACGCCACCACCGAGCTGTCGCGTGCCGTGTTCCAGAAGGGCATCTTCCCGGCGGTCGACCCGCTGGCGTCGTCGTCGACGATCCTCGAGCCCGCCATCGTGGGCGAGGAGCACTACCGGGTCGCGTCCGAGGTCATCCGGATCCTGCAGAAGTACAAGGAGCTGCAGGACATCATCGCGATTCTCGGTATGGACGAGCTGTCCGAAGAGGACAAGCTCACGGTGAACCGGGCCCGCCGGATCGAGCGGTACCTGTCGCAGAACATGCTGGTCGCCGAGCAGTTCACCGGCCAGCCCGGCTCGACCGTGCCGCTGAGCGAGACCGTCGAGGCGTTCGACAAGATCGCCAAGGGCGAGTTCGACCACTACCCGGAGCAGGCGTTCCTCGGCATTGGTGGCCTCGACGACCTGGAGAAGAAGTACCACGACATCACCGGCAAGTAGAGCGTGACCGGCTTCCGGCGTGCGGGTGGGTCGGCGACGTCGGCCCACCCGCACGTGCCACACCCCTGCCGAGGCTGCCGGCGGGGGAACTAGACTGAAGATTCGCTAGTTGCACGAAGAAGGAGCAACCACGTGGCTGAGATGAGCGTCGAGCTGGTCGCCGTCGAGCGCAGGCTGTGGTCGGGCACGGCGACGTTCGTCGTCGCGCAGACCATGGAGGGCGAGATCGGCATCATGCCGGGTCACGAGCGCGTACTCGGCCAGCTCGTCGAGGGCGGGGTCGTGTCGATCACGACGACCGACGGCGAGCACGTCAGCGCGGCCGTCCACGGTGGTTTCCTTTCCGTCACCGCCGACAGTGTGAGTGTCCTCGCGGAAAGCGCTGAGCTTGGCGAGGAGATCGACGTCGCGGCGGCCAGGACGGCGCTGTCTCAGGGCGACGAGGACGAACAAGCCAGAGCGGGCGCGCGATTGCGCGCCGCAGGACACTCGGCGGCCTGAGCGAGCGGCGGGCAGGAGCGGGCCATGGAAATCACCCTGGTGGTCATCGTGCTCCTGACCGTGATCGCGGCGGTACTGATCTGGGTCGCCCTCCGCTGGCGTGGCGTGCTTCGGGCAGGCGGCATCAACGTCGCGCTGAAGTGGAACGACGAGCAGGCCGACCTCGGCTGGCATCTCGGCATCGGCCGTTACCAGGGTGAGCGGTTCGTGTGGTTCCGGGTGCTGAGCATGCGGCGCGGCCCCGACCGGGTGTTGTATCGGGAGAGCCTGCGCGTCGCGGAGCGCCGCGATCCCACGGGATCGGAGATGTACGCGCTGCCGACGGGCGCGACGGTGCTGCGCTGCGAGTCGAGCCGGGGCGACATGATCGAGATCGCCATGGCGACGGGCGCATTGACCGGGTTTCTCTCCTGGCTGGAGTCCGCGCCGCCCGGCCGCCAAGTCCCGCGCGCCAGCTAGGTGATCGTATGCGGCGGCTGTTGGGTGTGCTGAGCGCGGCGGGGTTGCTCGCCGGGGTGTTGGCGGGCTGCGCCGACCAGGGCGGCGAGGAGTCGGCCCCGCCAGCTTCGCCGACGTCCTCCTCGCAAACGTCAGGGGGACAGCTGACGCTCACCGGGAAGGTCCAGAGCGGCGTCGAAGGCGGTTGTCTCGTGCTGCAGCACGATCGCACTCTCTATCTGCTCCTCGGCGCCAAGGGCGTGCGGCCAGGCGACGAGGTCACCGTCACCGGCCACGTCAGCACCGGCACCATGTCCTTCTGTCAGCAAGGCACCCCGTTCGTTGTCGACGAGGTCACCACCCCCTGACGTTGTGTCCTGCGCTCCTGCCGTCGTGTCCTGCGTTCGCGCGGCTACTTGACTATCGAATACACGTTCGAGTAGAGTGATGGCAGGCCCCTCCCTTTGGGGGCGCGTGAGAGACGCGGATGTGTGTCGTCGCGCGAGTAGGGAGGTGGGTCAATGCCGCAGGTCGCGCCGTATGGCGAGGTCGATACGGACACGCTGGTGGAGATCGCCGCCCTGGCGCAGCGCGTGATCGGCCAGGCTCAAGCGATCCAGCTCAAGGCCATAGCAGAGCTACGGCGGCGCCGCGGCGACGACCGGGAAACCGCCGATGAGATCGCATTGGCGCTGGCGATCAGCAAGCACCAGGCCGATCATCAAGTCGGTCTGGCCGAGCAACTCACCACCCGCTACCCACGCTTGCTCGCCTCGCTGGAACGGGGCGATGTCGACGTCAACAAGGCCGCCCGCGTCATCGAGACCGGGCTACCGCTGTCGGATGAGCACGCCGACCAGTTGGACGCCGCCATGCAGCACTCGCTCGCCGGGCGTGATGCCTCGGCGATCCAGCGCTCCGCCCGCTACCGGGTGAACCGGCTCGACCCGGGTGGTGCCGCCCAACGCTTCCGCCGCCGCCGGAAGAATCGCAAGGTGGAGCTGTCGTTCTGTGACGACGGTATGGCCGACCTGTGCGCCAATCTGCCCGCCGAGGCCGCGTGTGTGACTTGCCATCAACCTGCATTAAGGGAATAATGCCAGGTATGAGCCGCTACGTCGCGGTGTACTGCCGCATCAGCAAGGACAAACGTGGCCACGCCGAGGGCGTGAAGTCGCAAGAGAAGTGGGGCCGGGAGTACGCCGTGTCGGCGTGGCCGGACCTGCCGGTGGAGGTGTTCGCCGACAACGACTTGTCCGCAGCCGACCCGGCCGTGACGCGGCCGGAGTTCGAGCGGCTGCGGCAGCGGCTTCGTGACGGCCGCGTCGTACACCTCTGGTGCGTCGAGCAGTAC
>WHUB01000003.1:0-2128 GCA_009377395.1 Actinophytocola sp.
GGACGAGGTTGTCGAGCACCCCGACATCGTGACCACGGTCCGACAGGTGCAGGGCCGTTGGCCAGCCGAGGTAGCCGTCTCCGCCTAAGACTAGGACTCGCAAATCGCTCCACTCCCGAAGATCATGTGGCACCTGCGGCAACCCGTGCGCTCGCGCGACGTCACCCATGGCACCTATGTAGGCCGATGCTATCGATTTTCGGCCGCTGATGTTAATCACTCCGCCGATCGGTGGGAAGAACGGGTTACCACCGCGCATACGCTGGGAGAATGTCCTGGTAAAGAGCGTGCATAGCGCGGCGAAAGGTCACGGGAAAACGTAAGCGTACCAACAGTGTTTATCGCCACTGTCAGTCCAATTTGATCTTGACCGAATGCGACGCCGACCGGCGCGGAATGCGTCCGCGACGGTTCGATGTGGACGTTGCGCACCGCATCGGCACGCCCGCGCGGTGCGGCTTTACGCCGATTTTATCGCCGCGTCCTGACGTGTGAGGTGTGGCACGACAGGGGTGTCCGGCCCGGAACGGTCGACATCTAGGATCGCGTTGTGAGCGAGATTATGGCCGAGAAGCTGGCGCTGAGCGCACACCAGCGGCAGCGGTTGCGGATCTGGATCCGCTACACCGGCGGGTCCGTCGTCGCCGCGGCGGTCAGCGAGGTCGCGTTCCTCACGGCCTATGGACTCGGCGCCGTGCCGATCGTCGCCAGCGTGCTCGCGTTCGTCTCGGGCGCGGTGCCGAACTACCTGCTGAACCGCTACTGGGCCTGGCAGCGGCGCGGCCGCGCCGACCGCACCCGCGAGACGCTGCCCTACATCGCCATCATCGTCGTCACCGCGCTGGTGGCGATCGGTATGACCACGCTGGCCGACATCTGGGTGCGCGAGCACATCGACTCGCACTCCTGGCGCACCCTGCTCGTCGGCGCCGCCTATATCGGCACCTACGGGGTCATGTTCGTGCTGAAGTTCGTGCTGTTCGACCGGCTCATTTTCGGTGGTCGCGCAGCAGGTACTCCCGCAACCACGTCCCGAGCATGACCCTGGCGTAGTTCGCGCCGTAGCGCAGGCTCCTGCCCTTCTTGCTCGCGCCGCTGGTGCGCAGCCGCATGCTCAGCGGCAGCTCCCGCAGCCGCGCGCCCCTGGCCAGCACGCCGAGCAGCAGCTCGGACGCCTGGTACTGCGGCTCGGTCAGCGTCACCGAGCACGCCAGCTCGGCGCGCATGGCGCGGAAGCCGAACGAAGTGTCGGTGATCTTGCGCAGCGTCAGCAGCGAGGCGAGCCAAGCGAACACCCGCACGCCCACCCAGCGCATCCGGCTGTCCGACTCCTCGTGCCCGAGCCGGCGCGAGCCGGTGACGAAGTCGGCCTCGTCATCGACAAGCGGCCGCACCAGCGCGTCCATCTCGGTGTTGTCGTACTGCCCGTCGGCGTCGGTGGTGACGACGTAGCGCGCGCCGCACTCGGCGGCGAGGTGGTAGCCGAGCCGCAGCGCGGCGCCCTGGCCGCGGTTGGTGTCCGCGACGCAGGTGTGAGCGCCCTGCTGCCGCGCCACCTCGGCGGTCTCGTCGGTGGCGCCGTCGACGACGACCAGCACGTCGACGGCCATGCCGTGACAGCGCTTGGGCATCTCGGCGAGCACGGCGCCGAGGCCGTCCTGCTCGTTGTACGCGGCGATCACCACGACCAGCTCGGACAGCCGCGGCCGGTCGTAGCGGGCGTGGAACTCCGCGATGGCGCGCGCGTCGACGTCATCGGGATACGGGGTGAGTGCCGCCCGGCTGTCGCGGGCGCGCGGCCGCTCGCTCTCGGTGCCGGTCGCGACGCTCACGCCTGCTCTCCTTCTGCCTGCGCCGACTCCAGAAAGTACTGCCAGGTGCTCGCGAGGCCGTCGATCAGGCCGACCGACGGCCGGTAGCCGATGGTCTCCGCGCTGCGGCTGACGTCGACGATCACGGCGGGCATCTCGCCGCCGGGAGCGGTCACGTGCTCGGCGGGCACCGGGCGCCCGGTCGCCGTCCTGACCGCCTCGATCATCTCGAGCACCGACACCGACCGGCCGGAGCCGACGATCGCCCTGCCGGTGTGGCCGCTGTCCCACGCGAGCAGGATCGCCCGCACCACGTC
>WHUB01000003.1:2138-95672 GCA_009377395.1 Actinophytocola sp.
GTCAGCGCGGCCCGCATCATCCTCGGCACGAAGCTGTCCTTGTGCGCCATACCCGGCCCGTAGACGTTGGTGAACCGCAGCGCGCAGGTCGCCATGCCGTAGGCGCCCGCATAGCCGGAGAGCAGCATCTCGCAGGCGGCCTTGGTGGCGCCGTAGGGCGTCAGCGGGCGCGGCGGCAGGTCGTCGGTGATGGTCGAGCTGCCGACGTCGCCCACGACGGCGTTGGTCGACGCGAACAGGAACTTCGTCGCGCCGCGCTGCCTGCCGAGCTCGAGCAGCTCCTGGGTGACCGCGACGTTGTCGGTGTAGGTCTGGGCGGGCCGGTCGACGGACTTGAGCACCGAGGTGAGCGCCGCGAGGTGCACGATCCCGGTGGTGCCCTCGGCGAGCGCCGCGTCGCGCACGTCGGCGTCGGCGAGGTCGCCGTGGATGTAGCGGACGCCGTCGAGCGGCTTGACCGCCTGTTCGCGGTCGGCGACCGTGACGGCCAGCCCGCGCGCCCGGAACGCGGCGACGACGGCCCGGCCGATGAAGCCGCAGCCGCCGGTGACGAGCACGCGTTCCTGCTGTTCCACCTGGGTGATCTGCCCCGTCATGGCGGCAAACTTACACGGGCTCCGGACACCGCTCGCGGTGGCAGGGCCGGTGCGCGGCAAGATCGGTTGTCCGGGCTGGTGAATAGCCTCCTGCGCTTTCCGTACTCAGACGATCACGCTACGTTGGTTCCGGCCCCTGTCGTTTGCTGAAGGAGGAGCCCCACCTATGGCCGGTGTCGAGGAGATCCGCGCGGGCATCGCGCTCGCCAACGAGAAGGCATCCGCCAGCATCGCGGCACTGCAACAGGCGGCGCAGTCGCTCGAGGAAGCCCAGCAGTCGCTCGCGGAGGCCACCTCGGGCTCCTCACAGGACGAGGTGAGCCAGGCGCACGGCCTGCTCGCCGAGGCGCTGCAGAGCATCACCGGGACACAGAGCACGATCCAGGCGTGCATGTCGTCGGCGGACGCCTACTCGGCGCGGCTGTAACGCCGATGTCGCTCGACGGTCTTCACGACGCCCTCGCCGCCGCCAAGGCCGGGCTCGGCGACGCCGGCGCCCAGGTCGGCAGCGCGACCCGGCTGCTGGAGCAGGCGCGGCGGGCGATGCGCGACGCCCAGCTCGCCGACCCGAGCGGGGAGCCGTGGCTGCCGGCCCAGCTCGACGCCGCGCTGACCGAGCTGGCACGCCAGCGCGGCAGCATCGCCGACGCCGCCGAGCTGCTCGACGACTACCGGGCGAGGCTGTGATCGCGTGATCGGCAGGAAGGGACGGCAGCAGCGCGGCGCGGTGACCGCCGCGTTCGAGGAGCTGCGCAGACGGATCGGCCTCGCCATGGGCGCGGCGCGCAACGCGCGCGCCGAGGCGGAGCACGAGCTGGCGAAACTGGAGCTGGAACGCGCCATCGTCATCGAGGGCGGCGACCGCGCCCGGCAGGACCCGGCGCTGGCGCCGCGCGCCGGTGATCCGGTGTCACAGGCGGTGTGGCAGCGGCTCGACGAGGTGCGCGCCGCGTTCGGCCAGGAGTGGGCGGACGGGCCGGAGCGGCTGCGGTCGCTGGTCGCCGAGCACGCGCCGGGACCGGCCGGGCAACCGCCAGGGCGCTGGCTCGGCACGGTCGGCGCGGACAACGGCGTCACCGCGCCGGGGCTGTGGCGGATCGGCTGCTGCGCCGACGGCGAGTTCGACGTCGCGGTGCCGCTGCTCGACGAGTCGCACCTGTCGATCACCTCGGCGCCCGGCACCCGGCACGCCGTCGACGCGCTGGTCGAGACGCTGCTGATGCGGGTGCTGAGCACGTTCGAGCCGGGCGCGGTGCGCGTTCACCTGTGGGACGTCGGCCAGCTCACCGCGGTGCTGCCGAACTTCTACGCGCTCAGCCGGACGAGCGCGGTCACCGTGCACGATCCGACGCGGCTCGGCGACCTGCTCGACGAGTTCTCCGGTCACGTCAGGCGGATCCACGCCGACGCGATGCAGGGCGGGCACCCGTCGCTGCGGGCGATGCGGCAGGCGAAGGGCGCGCGGATCGAGCCGTGGCGGATCGCGGTGCTCTACGGCAACGGTGAGGATCTGGAGCCGGAGCAGCGCCGCGACCTGCAACGGGTCGCCAGCGGCGCGCTCGACGCCGGAATCTCACTCGTCCTCGTCGACGTGCCGACCGTGCTCGGCGGCTCGGTCGAGACCATCAAGCTGCGCGACGAGCACACCGCGACCTGCAGCATGACCGGCGCCGACCTGCTCGTCGACCTGGACCCGCCGCTGCCGGGCGCGCAGGTGAGCGCGGCGTCCGGGGCGATCGCGCGGGCGCTGACCGCCAAACAGGGCGGCCCGCGCGGCTTCGCTGACCTGGTGCCCGCCGAGCTGGGACGGGAACGCTCCGTCGACGAGCTGCGCACCCCGGTCGGCTTCGACGAGGGCGATCCGGTCGAGGTGGTCATCGGGGACGCGACCCCGCACGCGCTGATCGGCGGGCCGAGCGGGTCGGGCAAGACCAACTTCCTGTACGCGCTGCTCGGCGGGCTCGCGGCCCGCTACTCGCCGGACGAGCTGGCGCTCTACCTGCTCGACTTCAAGGAGGGCGTGTCGTTCGCGGGCCTCGCGCCCGGCCGCAAGGACGAGAGCTGGCTGCCGCACGCCCGGCTGATCGGCGTCAACGTCAACACCGACCGCGAGTTCGGCCTCGCGCTGCTGCGCTTCCTCGCCGACGAGCTGCGGCGACGCTCGGCGGCGGCCAAGGACCACGAGGTCACCACGCTCGCCGAGCTGCGCGAGGCCGATCCGGGCGGTAACTGGCCGCGCATCGTCGCGGTGATCGACGAGTTCCAGTACCTGTTCGCCGGGCGGGACGGCGTGACCGCGCTGGCGACGTCGCTGCTGGAGGACATCGCGCGCCGGGGACGGTCGCAGGGCATCCACCTGATCCTGGCCAGCCAGGACGTCGCGGGCATCGAGGCGTTCTGGGGCAAGCCCGCGGTGTTCGAGCAGTGCACGCTGCGGATCGCGATGCCCAAGGCGCGGCGGGTGCTCGCCGAGGCGAACCAGGCGGCCGTGACCGCGCCGCGCTGGCACGCCGTCGTCAACCACGACTCCGGCATCGCGCACGGCAACCGCGTCGCGCACATCCCCGACGCCAGCTCGCCGGGCGTGTTCGCCCGGTTGCAGCGCTCGCTGTGGCAGCGCTACGCGGCCGGACACGCCAGCCCCCGGCTGTTCGACGGCGCCGTCGCGCCGGTGCTCACGGAGAGCGCCGCATACGCCGGGCTGGGGTTCGAGACACAGCCCCGGGCGCTGGTGGGCCAGGCGATCGCGGTCGACGACGTCGCGTTCGGCGTCGACCTGCCGCCCGCGCCGGGGCGAAACCTGGCGGTGCTCGGGTCGTCGCAGCGGCCAGCGGTGTCCATTCTGGACTCGGCGGCGCGGTCGCTGGCGCGGCAGTTCCGGCAGGGCGAGGTGGAGTTCATCCCGTGCTGCTTGGTCGACGCGTGCGTGCCCGCAGTGGCGCGGCTGGCGTACCAGTTGCAGCAGGAGGGGCACAAGGCGGAGGTCGTCGCCGGGGACGAGTTGGGGGAGCGGCTGGCGTCGGTGCACGCCGGGCTGAGCGAGGGCAGCGTCCGGCGGGTGCTGCTGCTCTACGGTGTGGACGCCGCGCTGCCGGTGCTCGAGCACAAGGAGCCGGGCCGGCAGAGCGGGCTCGACGTGCTGCGCGCGGTGCTCAAGCAGGGGCCCGGGCACGGGGTGCACGTGCTCGGCTGGTGGCGTTCCGTCGCCCGGCTGAAGGACACACTCGGCTTCGGCGGCACCGAGGACATCGGGGCGCTCGCGGCGCTCGACGTCCAGGGCAGCGACCTCGGCTCGTTCTGCGCGGGTCAGGTGGTGCACTGGTCGCCCCGGCCGGGCAGGGCGCTGTTCTTCGACCGCACCACGCACAGCTCGCCCGAGGTGATGATCCCGTACGCGTTGCCCGAGGAGGAGGAGTCGTGACCGCCGAGATGCGCTACAAGGAGATCGCGAGCCTCGCCCGCAAGGCCACTGTGGACGTCCAGTCCTGGGAGCGTTCCCGGGCGGTGGAGCTGGAGTCGGCGATCGAGGCGGCGCGGGCGGACGTCGACGCGGCCACCGAGCGGGAGCAGCGCGCCATGACGCAGGCGCGGCGGTGGTGGCGGATGGCCATGGACAACGTGGCCCGGCTGTCCTGGCTGGACGCCGGCGACGAGCCGGAGCCGGCCGAGACGGCCCGCGCCTCCCACCTCGACCGCCACATCGAGGACGTCCGCACCGGCTACCAAGATCTCACCCGCGCCGTCCAGTCCCTCGGCTGGCGCGCCCGTTAGCGTCGTGTCCCACGTTCGTGCCGCTGTGTCCTGCGTTCCTGCCGTTGTGTCCTGCGTTCGCGCCTTACGATGCCGGGCATGACCTCGTTCGACCGACGGCCGTCGCTGGCCGAGCGGCATGACCTGGAGCCGCATCCCGAGGGCGGCTGGTACCGCAGGACATGGACCAGCGACCACCCGCTGATCACGCGCCGAGGTGAGCGCGACGCCGCCAGTGCGATCCACTACCTGCTGCCGGACGGGCAGGGCTCGCGCTGGCATGCCGTCGCGTCGGACGAGCTGTGGCTGTGGCACGGCCCCGGCCTGCTGGAGCTGTGGCTGGAGCCGGAACCGGCGCCGCGCCTGCTCGGCAGTCCCGAGCGGGCCGACACCGAGCAGCAGATCGTCGTCCCGGCCGGCGCCTGGCAGCGGGCGTTCGCACGCGGCGACGTGCTGGTCAGCTGCGTCGTGTGTCCCGGGTTCGACTTCGCGGATTTTCAGTTGGCCGACGACTGACGGACGCGCGACCTACGCGCGGGCGAGGGCGGCGGCGACCTCGGCCTTGGTGGGTGGGTCGGCGCCTTGCTTGCCGCAGGCGAGGCCCGCGACGAGGGCGGCGTAGTCGAGCGCGGCGCTGACCTCGTCGTCGCTGAGCCGTGCCAGCCGCTCGCGGCTGAGCAGCTCGCGCTCGGCGAGCCAGTGCAGCAGTCCCGCGCTGAACGAGTCGCCCGCGCCGACGGTGTCGCCGAGGTCGACCACCGTCGCGGGCCGGGTGATGCTCCGGCCCGCCGCGACCGCGGTCGCACCGGCGCCGCCCATGGTGAGCACGGCGAGCACGACGCCCTGCTCGGCGTGCCAGCGGGTCAGCACCGTCTCCGGGGCCTCGCCGGGGTAGGCCCAGGCCAGGTCCTCCGTGCTGACCTTGACGATGTCGCTGCTGGCGACGACCGACTCGAGCCACGGCACATAGCGTTCGCGTGGGCCGACCAGCGCGGGCCGGACGTTCGGGTCGAAGCTCGTCACCCGGCTCGCCCGCTGCTCGGCGAACCAGCGCGCCAGGACGTCCGACCCCGGCGGCAGCGCCATCGCCAGCGAGCCCGCGTGCACCGCGGCGACGCTGTCCGGCAGCCGGGGCAGCTCGCTCTCGCGCCACGCCCAGTCGGCGGTGCCCGCCACGTGGAACTGGTACCGCGCGCCCCGGTCCGCGCCGGTGGTGACCACGGCGATGCTGGCCGGTTCGTCCGCCTCGATCGCGTAGCTGAGATCGACGTCGTTGGCCGACAGGTTGGCCAGCAGCATGTCCCCGAACCGGTCGTCCCCGAACCGGCCCGCGAACGCCACCGGCTCACCCAGCCGCGCCAGCGCCACCGCCGTGTTGGCGGGGCTGCCGCCCGGGCACGCCGTCGGGTGCCGCGGGTCATCGCCGACCATCAGATCAATCAGTGCCTCACCGGCAACGACGATGCGTGTGTCCATGCGCCCCATCATGCACGGCCACCGGCCGGCGGAGGGCGACGGCTAACTGTCGAAGCCGAGACCGAGGCGGTCGAGGCCGCGCAGCCACAGGTTCCGCCTGCCGCCGTTGCGGTCGGCGGCGGCGGTGCTACGCAGGGTCAGCGCGATGCCGAGCGAGCGGACCGGCTCCGGCGGGAACGGCAGCGGCTTGCCGCGCACCATCGCGGGCCGGGTCCGCTCGGTCTCCTCGCCCGCGAGGTGATCCAGCATCACCTCCGCGCCGAACCGCGTCGCCCCGACGCCGAGCCCGGTGTACCCGGCCGCGTACGCGAGCCTGCCGCCGTACGCGGTGCCGAAGAACGGGCTGAACCGGCTGCAGGTGTCGATGACGCCGCCCCAGCGATGCGTGAACCGGACGCCGTCGAGCTGCGGGAAGGTCGCGAAGAAGTGCTCGGCCAGCGTCTGGAACGTCGCCGGGCGCTGGTCGAACTCGTCGCGGATCGCGCCGCCGAAGTGGTGCACGACGTCGTGGCCGCCCCACAGGATCCGGTTGTCCGCGCTGAGCCGGTAGTAGTGGAACTGGTTGCCCGCGTCGGACAGCCCCTGCCTGCCCCGCCAGCCGATGCTCGCGAGCCGCCGGTCGGACAGCGGTTCCGTCATCAGCGCGTAGTCGTACACCGGCGCGAGGTAGTGCCGCAGCCGCCGCAGCGGCCCGGGGAACGCGCCGGTCGCCCACGCCACCCGGTCGGCGCGCACCGAGCCGTGGCTGGTTTCCACCCGCAGCGCGGCGTCGTCCCGCCGGATGCGCCGCGCCGGGGTGTGCTCGAAGATCCGCACGCCACGCCGCAGGCAGGCCGCGCGCAGTCCCCACGCCAGCTTCGCCGGGTGCAGCATCGCCACCGCGTCCGGTGGCATCACCAGCCCGCCGAGGTACGTCGGGGAGCCGACCCGGGCACGGGCCTGCTCGGCGTCGAGCAGTTCGACGTCGTAGCCGAGCCGCCGCAGTTTTCCGGCCTCGTCGGCCAGCTCGGTGAGCTGCCACGGCTGGGTCGCGAGCACCAGCTCGCCGGTGCGCTCGAACTCGCAGTCGATGCCGTGCCGTTCGATGGCCGCCTCGATGCGGTCCAGGTTGACTCGGCCGAGCCGTTCCAGCTCGGCGATCTCGTCCGGCCAGCGGACGACGCCGTTGCCGTGGCCGTGGGTGAGGCTGGCGGCGCAGAATCCGCCGTTGCGGCCCGACGCCGCCCAGCCCGCCGTGTTCGCCTCGATCAGCACGACGTCCCGGCCGGGGTCGCGCTCGGTCGCGATCAGCGCCGTCCACAGCCCGCTGAAGCCGCCGCCGACCACCAGCAGGTCGGCGGTCAGGTCCGCCGTGAGCGCGGGTGCCGGTTCCGGCGCGCCCTGGTCGAGCCAGAACGGCCGGGGCACGGCGTCGGCCCAGGCCGCCGCAGCGGCGGCAGATGTCACCGGCATCAGCGCCGCCGCTTCGCCACGATCACGTTGACGATCGCGAGGGTGACGCCGACCGCGAAGATCAGCGTGCCCATGACGTTCACCTGCGGCGGGATGCCGATCCGGGTGGCGCCCCAGACCCACAGCGGGAACGTGGTGACCTGGCCCGCGACGAACGACGTGATGATGTAGTCGTCGATGGACAGCGCGAACGCCAGCAGACCGCCCGCCATGATCGCCGGCATGAGCATCGGCAGCGTGACGAGGCGGAACGTCGTCCACGCGCCCGCGCCGAGGTCGCGGGCCGCCTCCTCGAGGTTCGCGTCGAGGGTGATGACCCTGGCTCGCACCGTGATGGCCACAAAGGACACCGTGAACATCACGTGCGCGATCAGGATGGCCGCGAACCCGGTCGAGATGCCGAGCACCAGGAACAGCGACAGCAGCGCCGCGCCCATCACGACCTCGGGAGCGCAGATCGCGGCGAACATCACCAGGTTGGTCGTGCCCTGGCCGCGGAACCGGTGCCTGCCGAGCGCGAGCCCGAGCAGGCTGCCGATCGTGCCCGCGATCAGCATGGTGAGCACGGCGATCGCCAGCGTGTACAGCAGCGCCTGGGTGAGGTCGGCGTAGTCGAACACCCTGCCGTACCACTTGAGCGTGAAGCCCTCCCAGACGACGTTCTGCCTGCCCTGGATGTCGTTGAAGCTGAACGCGATCATGAACACGATCGGCGTGAACAGCCAGCCGATCACCGCCCTGGTGAACCACTTGCCCCAGTCGACGCGGCGCCGGGGCGGGGCCGGGGTGGCAGCGGTGGCGTCGAGAGTCGCGGTCATTTGGCCTGCACCTCCATCACGCGCTCGGTGCCCAGCGCCCTGGCGTAGCTGAAGATCCCGATCAGCAGCACGGCCATGAGCACGAACGTGATCGCCGCCGCGATCGGATAGTCGTTGTTGACCAGGTACTGCGTCTGGATGATGCTGCCGATCATGGTGGTTTCCGGCCCGCCGAGCACGGTCGCGTTGACGTAGTCGGCGGTGGTCGGGATGAACGTCATCAGCCCGCCCGCGAACACACCCGGCAGCGAGATCGGCAGCACGACCCGCAGGAACGCCTGCAGCCTGCTGGCGTAGAGGTCGTGGGCCGCCTCGACGACGCGGTGGTCCATCCGCTCCAGCACCGCGTAGATCGGCAGCACCATGAACGGCAGGAAGTTGTAGGCCAGGCCGAGCACCACCGCCGGTGCGGTGTTGAGCACCGCGAAGTCGGTCGGCAGCAGCCCGATGTTCTTGAGCGTGCCGAGCACGATGCCCTGGTCGCTGAGCGTGAACTTCCACGAGATGGTGCGCAGCACGAACGACACGAAGAACGGCAGCAGGAGCAGCAGCAGGTAGGTGGACTTGTGTTTGCCCGCCTTGAACGCGATCCAGTACGCGGCCGGGTAGCCGATCGCGATCGCGATCAGCGTGGCGGACAGACCGTAGAACAGCGACCGGAACAACTGCTCCGAGTAGAGGTTGAGCGCCTCGGTGTAGTTGCCGATGTTGAACGTCTGGTGGAACCCGGTGATGATGTTCCCGCTGGTGAGCGAGAGCGACACCATCCCGGCGATCGGCACGATGAAGAACAGCGCCAGCCACGCCCAGCCGGGCAGGGCGAGCAGGTACGGCGTCAGTTTGCGTCGCATGGGTCAGGCCTGGGTGATCGCGTGGAAGACGTTGGTGAACGAGGATTCCTTGCCCGGCTTGACGGAGACGTAGTTGTGCAGCCGGGAGTACTCCTCCTCGGTCGGGAACACCATCGGGCTGCCGGCCAGTTCCAGCAGTTCCTTGCGCTTGGCCCCCGATGCCTGCTGTGCGTGCTCGCGGATCACGTTCTGCGTCTCGGGTACCGGCGGGATGTAGGTGATGTACTCGGTGAGCTCCGCCGCGATGTCCGGCCGGTAGAGGAAGTCGATCAGCTTCAGCGAGTCGACCGGGGCCTCGGAGGTCGTCGGGATGCACATGACGTCGGTCCAGATCGTCGCGCCTTCCTTGGGGACGACGAACTCGAGGTCGGTGCCCGCCGACGCGTTCTGCTGGTAGATGTCGCCGGACCACGCCATGGTCAGCCAGACGTCGCCGTTGGTGAGCGGCTGCACGTAGTCCTGTGCGTAGTAGGCGCGCACGATGCCGTCGTCGCGCTGCTGCTGGAGCTTGGCGGCGGCGTCCTGCCAGTCCTTTTCGGTCGACGTCGCGGGATCGACGCCGTTGAGGAGCAGGCCGAAGTTGGCGATCTCCTGCGCGTCGGACATCATGCCGACCTTGCCCTCGAACGCCGGGTCCCACAGGTCGGCGATGCTGGTGATCTCGCGTTTGACGTACTTCGGGTTGTAGGCGATGCCGGTGATGCCGGACGCGTACGGCGCGGTGAACCTGCAGCCGGGGTCGAAGGAGTTCTGCCGGTACGCCTCGCCGAGGTTCGCGGTGAAGTTCGGCATCCGGCTCTGGTCCAACGGCGCGAGGTAGCCGAGCGCGAGGAAGCGGGCCAGCTCGATGCCGTAGGTCAGCACGAACATGTCGTAGCCGGTCGAGTCGTGCGCGGCGAGCTGCGGCTGGAGCTTGCCCGCGAACGCGGCGACGTCCTGCACGTCCTCGCGGTAGTCGACCTTGATGCCGGTGGCCTCGGTGAACTTCTTCAGCGGGGTCCGCTCGGGGTCGATGTAGAGCGGCCAGTTGGCGAAGGTCAGGTTGCCGGTCTCCTTCTTGCCCTGCCAGAAGTCGTCGGCCGCGACGGGTTTCTGCCCCTGGCCGGACACGCCGCAGGCGGACAGCGCGAGACCCGCCGCCGTCAGGCCGGAGAACCTGAGCATGTCGCGGCGGCCGTAGCGGGCCTGGGTCATGCCCCTGAGCAGGGGAGTGGTGTTACGCACGGTGGGGTCCTCCTTGCGGGGAGTCGGAGAGTAGATAGGAATGCGAAGGCCGCCAGGAGAGCCACACCTCGCTGCCGCGTCCGGTGGTGACGTCGGTGGCGCTCAGGTCACGGGCATTCTGCTGGTACACCACGATCTCGGTGCCGTCGTCCAGCCGGACGGTGTAGTGAGTGGACGATCCCAAGTAGACGGTGTCGGTGACGGTGCCGCGCACCCTGCTCAGCCCGGCATCGGGTGCGTCGGTGCTGATCGTGATCTTCTCGGGGCGCACCGTGAGGTCCGCCCGCTCGCCTTCGGTGAGGCGCTGGCCGATCAGCACGTGCTGGCCGCAGTCCAGCCGCACCTCGGCGCCATCCGATGTCGGGTTGGCGGCCGTGCCGGTCAGCAGGTTCGAGGTGCCGATGAACCCGGCGACGAACCGCGTCGCGGGATGCTCGTAGATCTCGGCGGGGGTGCCGAGTTGTTCGACGTAGCCGCCGTTCATGACCGCGATGCGGTCGGACATCGTCAGCGCCTCGCCCTGGTCGTGGGTGACGTAGACGAAGGTGATGCCGATATCACGCTGGATGCGCTTGAGCTCGATCTGCATCGCCTGCCGCAGTTTGAGGTCGAGCGCGGCGAGCGGCTCGTCCAGCAGCAGCGCGCGCGGCTGGTTGACCAGCGCGCGGGCGAGCGCGACGCGCTGCCGCTGCCCGCCGGAGAGCTGTGACGGTTTGCGCTTGCCGTGGCCGCCGAGCTCCACCAGCTCGAGCATCTCGTCGATCCTGCGCTTGATCTCGGCCGCCTTGACCTTCTTGCGCTTGAGTCCGAACGCGACGTTCTCGGCGACGCTCAGGTGCGGGAACAGCGCGTAGCTCTGGAACACCATGTTGACGTCGCGGTGGTTCGGCGCGACGTCGGTGACGTCGTCGCCGTCGAGCCGCACCACGCCGGTGGTCGGTTCCTCGAACCCGGCGATCATGCGCATGGTCGTCGTCTTGCCGCAGCCGGACGGGCCGAGCAGCGAGAAGAACTCGCCCGCCTCGATGTCGAGGTCGAGATGGCCGACGGCGGTGATGGTCTCGCGTCCGGAGTGGAACGTCTTGGTGACGCCGGACAGGCTGATCGCGGGCACAGCCTCGGTTTTCGGCCCGGCGGTGGGGGTCGCGGGCGCCTCGGTGGTGGCTGTCACAGGGTCTCCCATCAGCCGATGTAGCTCATGACGTGCTTGACGCGCGTGTATTCCTCGAAGCTGTAGGCCGACAGGTCCTTGCCGTACCCGGAGTGCTTGAAGCCGCCGTGCGGCATCTCCGCGATGAGCGGGATATGGGTGTTGATCCACACGCAGCCGAAGTCCAGCCGCCGCGACACCCGCAGTGCCCTGGCGTGGTCGCGCGTCCAGACGCTCGAGGCCAGCCCGTACTCGACGGAGTTGGCCCACGACACGGCGGTGCCCTCGTCGTCGAAGCGCTGCACGGTGACGACGGGGCCGAAGATCTCGTCGGTGACCAGCTCGTCGCCCTGGCGCAGCCCGGCGACGACGGTCGGCGCGTAGAAGTAGCCGGTCTCGCCGACGCGCTCGCCACCGGCGAGGATCTTGGCGTGGTCCGGGGCGCGGTCGATGAAGCCGGACACCCGCGCGAGCTGGTTGGGGTTGTTCAGCGGGCCGTAGTCGGCGTCGGGGTTGTCCGGGCCCGCGGTGACGGTGCCGTTGGCCTGCTCGGCGAGCGCGGCGGCGAGGTCGTCGTGGACGCCGGGCGCGGCGAGCACCCGCGTCGCCGCGGTGCAGTCCTGACCGGCGTTGAAGTACCCGGCGGCGGCGATGCCCTCGGCGGCGGCCTCGATGTCGGCGTCGTCGAAGACGACAACCGGGGCCTTGCCGCCGAGTTCGAGGTGCAGCCGCTTGAGATCGGCGGCACCGGCGTGGGCGATCTCCTTGCCCGCGCGGGTGGAGCCGGTGAGCGAGATCAGCCGGGGCGTCGGGTGGTCCACCAGCGCCCGGCCGGTGTCGCGGTCGCCGGTGATGACGTTGAACACCCCGGCGGGCAGGAACTCCGCCGCGATCTCGGCGAGCAGCAGCGTGGTCAGCGGGGTGGTGTCGGACGGCTTGAGCACGATGGTGTTGCCCGCGGCCAGCGCGGGGCCGATCTTCCACGCGGCCATCGCCATCGGGTAGTTCCACGGCGTGATCTGGCCGACCGGGCCGATCGGCTCGCGGCGGATCCACGAGGTGTGGCCCGCCATGTACTCGCCCGCCGCCTTGCCCTCCAGGTTTCGCGCTGCGCCCGCGAAGAACCGCAGCGCGTCGAGCACCTGGAAGATCTCGTCGTCCTTGGTCAGCTTGGCGGGCTTGCCGCAGTTGGCGACCTCGGCCGCGACCAGCTCGTCGGCGCGGCCCTCGACGGCGTCGGCGAACTTGTTCAGCGCGATCTGACGCTCGGCGGGCGTGCTGTCGCGCCAGCCGTTGTCGAAGGCGTCGGCGGCGGCGCGGAAGGCGGCGTCGACGTCGGCCGGGCCGGACAGTGGCGCCTCGGCGAACACCTCGCCGGTGACGGGGTCGATTAGCTGGGACGTCGCGCCGTCGGCGGCGTCAACGTACTCGCCGTTGATGAAGTTCTTGAGCCGGCGAACCTGCGTTGGCACGCGATCACTCCTCGGCAGCTTGTGATGTGTTGCACTTGCCGACGACTCTGACAGAGCAGTCGCTTGATCACAAGTGATTCCGTTGTAAAACCTAGATAACGCAACTAATACCGGATCACGATGCGGAATTCGGCCGCGTATCACGGTGTCCGGTGGACGGTGCGGCCGGCGACGACGGTCCGCAGCACCCGGGCATTCAGCAGCGCGGCGGGATCGAAGGGATCGCGGTCGAGCACGACGAAGTCCGCCAACAACCCCGCGCGCAGCCGTCCGACGGACTCCTCGGCTCGGCACGCCCACGCCGAGTCGGCGGTGGCGTGCCCGAACGCCGCCCGTGCCGGGACCGCGAGGTGCGGTTGCAGCGCGGGCAGTTCCGGGTCGAGCGCGGACCGCCGGGTGCTGGCGATGTACATGTTCGGCAGCGGCGGGTGCGGGGCGGTCGGCGCGTCGGTGCCGAAGGCCAGCCGCGCCCCGGCCGCCGTCATCTCCGGCCAGGCGAACCCACGCTCCGCGCGCTCGTCGCCCAGCATCGCCGCCCAGTTGTCCCTGATCGCCGGATCGGCGTGCACCGGCTGCATGGACGCGGTCACCCCGAGCTCCGACAGCCGAGACACGTCCGTCGGATCGACGTACTCGAGGTGCTCGATCCGATGCCGCCTCGGCCGGGGCCCATTGACCCTCGCCGCGTTCTCCAACGCATCCAGCGCGATGCGGACCGCGCCGTCGCCGATGGCGTGCAGCGCCACCTGGAGTCCGGCGGCATCGGCCGCCGCCACCGCGGGCGCCAGCCGGTCGTACCCCCAGATCGGGTCGGCGTTGCCGCCGTCGGCGTACGGCTTGAGCATCGTCGCGGTGCAGCCGTCGATCACGCCGTCGACGATGAACTTCACCCCGGTGACGCGCAGCCGCTCGGAGTGATGGGTGCGCGCCAGCTCGGCGGCCCGCTCGATCTGCTCGGCGTGGTCGCCCTGCGGGTGGATGAGCCAGTGCCCGACGATCCGCAGGTCCAGCCGCCCGTCCCGCTCGGCGCGCACCATCGCCGCCAGGTTGTGCTCGTCGAGCGCCATGTCGACGGCGGTGGTCACGCCGCTGGACAGATACGCCCGTATCGCGGTGTCGAGCGCGCGATCCCGGTCGGCGTCGCTGTTCGTCTCGGCGAGGAACGGCCACACGATGCCGATCGCCGCCGTCTCCTCGAGGTGCCCGGTCGGCTCCCCGTCGGCATCCCGCACGATCCGGCCACCGGCCGGGTCCGGCGTGTCCCGGGTGACGCCGAGCTCCGCCAGCGCCGCCGTGTTGACCCACACCGAGTGGTAGTCGTTGGCGTCGAGGTAGACCGGCCGGTCCGGCACGACGGCGTCTAGCATCTGCCGGGTCGGCGTGCCATCGGGGACCGCGTCGAACAGCCAGCCCCGGCCTAGCACGCGCGGCGCGCCGGGATTGTCCTCGGCCCACGCGGCGACCCGGCGCTGGATCTCGGCGAGGTCGGCCGCGTCGGTCAGGTGCGCCCGCAGCTGCGCCTCGCCCGCCATCACCACGTGCGCGTGGCCGTCGACGAACCCCGGCAGCACCGTGCGGCCGGCGAGGTCGAGCTCCACCGCGTCGGCGCCCGCGTGCGCGCGGGCGGTGGCGTCGTCACCGACGTAGCCGATGCGGTCGCCGGTGACGACCATCGCCGCTGCCGACGGCCGTTCCTGGTCGCCGGTGACCAGCCGGCCGTTCGAGTACAGCGTCGCCCGGCTCACCCGATCGCCTCCTCGACCTCCTGCTTCGGAACGGTGGCCGCGGCGGCGGGCTCGCGGTAGCCGCCCTTGCCCGCCGGGCGCACCCACACCACGGTCAGCACCGCGTGCACCACCGCCGTGACGACGAACGCGGGCAGCGACGCCGAGGTGTAGGTGAAGATCGCGGCCGACTCGAACGTGATCGGGTTGAGCAGCAGGAAGTAGGTCAGTGCACCGGCGCCGACCGCGAGGAACGCCGCCGGATTGACGCCGAACCAGAACGAGTACCGCGAGGTCCCCTCCGGCTGGTACAGCTCGCGCACCACGATGCGGCGGCGTCGCAGCAGGAAGAAGTCGGTCAGGTACACCGCCGTCAGCGGCGCCATCACCAGCCCGATCCAGGCGACGAACTTGAAGAAGTTGTCGTACAGCGCGGCGGGCCAGAACACCACGATCGCCGACGGCGCGTAGAGCAGCGCCACGAACACCGGCCACGGGATGCGCCGCACCGCCGAGCCGCCCGCCCTGATGATGGCGAGCCCGCCGGAGTAGGTCTGCGAGACCATGCTGGTGAGGTTGGCGAACGCGATGAACAGCAGCGCGAGCACGCCGAGCACGACGCCGCCGAGCGGCACCATCCACACGGTCGGGTCGACCTCGCCGAGCACCAGCGCGGCCATGGTGCCGACCATGCCCGCCACCACCGACGCGAAGAAGATGCCGACCATGTTGGGCCAGAACGCCGCCCGCTGGGTGCGGGTCAGCCGGGCCAGGTTGCCCATGATCGTCCACCAGGAGAAGCCGGTCGCGAAGCTCAGCTCGAGCGCGGCGGCGAAGTTCAGCCGATCCTGCGCGAAGGCGTCCAGCGGCTTGGCCGCGCTCAGCTCGGCGACGGAGTTGCCCGCCAGCAGCACGATCAGCATCACGACGGTCAACACCGCGAGCGCGGGCGCGACGATCTTGTTCACCCACTCGATCGAGACCGGGCCGCGCACCAGGATCAGCCACCCCAGCAGCAGCGCGAGCAGCGACATGCCGATCACCATCGGGCCGTTCGGATCGAAGTCGGTGCCGAAGACCGCGTTCGAGACGTTGGTGACGGCACGGCCGAACATGATGGCCAGCACCGCGTTCCAGCCCGCCTCGGCCAGCGGCATCATCACCGCGACCAGCGCGCGCACGCCGTTGAGCCCGAACACGGTGCGCAGCAGGGTGTACTGCTCGACGCCGTACTTCGCCGACGGCAGGCAGGTCGCGGCGGCGACGAGCACGACGCCGATCAGGTTGCCGATGAGGGTGGCGACGATCGCGGTCTTCACCCCGACGAACATCGCGATCGCGCCGCCGGTGAGGAACGCCCAGGTGGCGATCGCGAGCCCGACGTTGACCGAGGTGAACTGCCAGAAGCCCCAGAGCCGCTCGTGGGGCAGCACGGGCAGCTCGGTGAACTCGCCCGCGGTCGACGACGTGACGTCCGGTTTGTTGTTCGCGTTCACCACGGGTACCCCCAGGCGAGCGAGGCGACGATCAGCACGAGGGAGCCGATGAGCAGCCAGAGCCAGTCGGCCCGGGGCAGGTCGTCGGCTGCCGGGTCGTGATGATCGGGGTCTTCGATGACGGCGAGGCGCCGGTCGAGCTCCCGGCGGAAGTCGGCGGTTTCCATGCGTTACGCCTCCTCGGTGATGATGCGGTAGGTGTCCGGTCGGCGGGTCTCGAGGAACGGGAACAGCGTCAGCCAGTCGCGGCGCTGGTCGAGGTCGAGCGGCGCGACCAGGACGGCGTCGCCGTCGCGCGGCGCGGAGACGAGCACCCGGCCGTAGGGGTCGGAGATGAACGACGAGCCGTAGAAGGTGATGACACCTTCGTCGCCCCAGCGGTTGGGGACGACCATGAACGTGCCGTTGGCGATGCCGTTGCCGACGATCACCTGCCGCCACAGCGGCTCGGTGTCGAAGTCAGGGTGGTCCGGTTCGGAGCCGATCGCGGTCGGGTACACGAGGACCTCCGCGCCCGCGAGCGAGTACGCCCTGGCGACCTCGGGGAACCACTGGTCCCAGCAGGTCGGCAGGCCGAACCGGGCGGGGGCGCCCGGAGTCGGCAGCTCCACAACGGGATACGCGTCAGGTCCGGCCGGCCCGCCACGGAAATAGTGGTCCTCGTAGTACCCGGCCGAGACCGGGATGTGGAGCTTGCGGGTGCGGCCCAGCAGCGTCCCTTCCGGTGCGACGAGGATCGCGGTGTTGTAGCCGAGCCCGTCGGGCCCGTCCGCCCGCTCGAACAGCGAGGCGTGCACGGCGACCCCGGCGTCCGCGGCGGCCTTCGCGGCGAAGGTGTAGGTGGGACCCGATTCGAGGTCCTCGGCCGTGTCGGCGGCATCGGCGCCGGGTTTGGTGTCGGCCGGGTAGCGCGACAGCGTCAGCTCCGGCAGGCACACCACGCTCGCGCCCGCGTCGGCGGCGGTGCGGATGCCGTCGGCGAGCACTGCGGTGTGCTCGTCGGAGTCGGCGTGCCAGCGGGTCTGCACCAGCCCGACGACCAGCGGGTCGCGGGTCGGCTCGGCCGTCCGGGCGGGCGAATCGGGGACCTCGGCGGTGATCAGCTGCACGTCGTCTCCTTACGCGGTTGTTGCTGGGTGATGCAGTGGATGCCGCCGCCGTGCGCGAAGATGCCGCGGGCGTCCACCAGCTCGACGGTGCGGTCCGGGTAGGCGGCGCCGAGCGTCTCGGCGGCGGCAGCGTCGTTCGGGTCGTCGAACCCGCACAGCACGACGACGTCGTTGGCCACGTAGTGGTTGATATAGGAGTAGTCGACCGGACGGCCCTCGTCGTCCTCGATCACCGTCGGCGCGGCGACCTCGATGACCTCGAGTCCGTGACCGCGCAGCAGCGCGGCGATCTCGTGTGTGACGTCGTGGTCCGGGTGTCGCCGGTCGCGCTGGACGTGGACGGCGACCGTGCCGGGCCGCACGAAGCTCGCCACCAAATCGACGTGGCCCCGGGTGCCGAACTCGTCGTAGTCGCGGGTGAGGCCGCGCGGCAGCCAGATGGCGGTGCTGGTGCCGAGCCGGGCGTGCACCTCGGCCTCGACCTGCTCGGCGGTCCAGCCGGGGTTGCGGCCGGGGTCGAGCTGGACGGTCTCGGTGAGTAGCACCGTGCCCTCGCCGTCGACCGCGAACCCGCCGCCCTCCATGGTGAGCGCCGAGCGCCGCGACGGGTGTCCGGCCAGCTCGGCGACCTGCGCCGCGAGCTGGTCGTCGCGTTCCCAGCTCGCCCAGTCCTGGCCGCCCCAGCCGTTGAACGTCCAGTCGACGGCGGCGATCCCGGTGGAGCTGGCCGGGTCGTGCACGAAGGTCGGGCCGCTGTCGCGCAGCCAGGCGTCGTCCAGCGGCAGCTCGACGACGGTGACCTCCGGGCGGACCAGCCCCTTGGCGGCGGCGCCCTGGCCGATTCCGGCGATGAGAGTCAGCGGCTCGTAGCGCGCGACGGTGTTGGCGACCGACGCCCACAGCCGTCTCGCGGTGGCCAGCGACGGCGAGCCGTCCTCGCCGAAGGTGTCGTTCGGTGGCGGGAAGGCCATCCACGTCCGCTCATGCCTGCCCCACTCGGCGGGCATGAGCGGTGTCGGGGGTGGAGCACTCAATGGTCGTCCCATCGTCGGTGTTGAATAGGGCATGATAGTACTGATCGAGCGACTAAATTAGAAGAGCAAATCTCTGAACGCAACGAAATCGCTTGCAATGACGCCGATTGTCGGTGCACACTGACGCTACGCTCTTCCGACCGAACAGGACGATCATGACGTTTCATCACCGCGACATCGAGACGCTGCAGAAGTCCGCGCAGGACCACCTGTGGCCGCACTTCACGCAGCTGAGCGACTTCGGGCCGGACGCACCGATGCCGATCATCGCGCGCGGCGAGGGGCCGTACGTCTACGACGTCACCGGCAAGCGCTACCTCGACGGGCTGGCCGGGCTGTTCGTCAACCAGCTCGGTCACGGCCGGACTGAGCTGGCCGAGGTCGCGGCCGCGCAGGCGAAGGAGCTGGCGTTCTTCCCGCTGTGGTCCTACGGCCACGCCAACGCGATCGAGCTGGCGGAGCGGGTGGCTGGTGCCGCGCCGGGCGATCTCAACCGGGTCTTCTTCACCTCGGGCGGCGGCGAGGCGGTCGAGTCGGCGTGGAAGCTGGCCAAGCAGTACTTCAAGCTGACGGGCAAGCCGGGCAAGCACAAGGTGATCAGCCGTGCGGTGGCCTACCACGGCACCACGCAGGGGGCGCTGTCGATCACCGGGCTGCCGGGGCTCAAGGCGCCGTTCGAGCCGCTGGTGCCGAGCACGTTCCGGGTGCCGAACACCAACATCTACCGCGCGCCGCACTTCGGCGACGACCCGGAGGCGTTCGGCCGCTGGGCCGCCGACCAGATCGGCGTCGCGATCGAGCAGGAGGGTGCGGACACCGTGGCTGCGGTGTTCCTGGAGCCGGTGCAGAACGCCGGTGGCTGCTTCCCGCCGCCGCCGGGCTACTTCCAGCGGGTCCGCGAGATCTGCGACGAACACGACGTACTGCTCGTGTCGGACGAGGTGATCTGCGCGTTCGGCAGGCTCGGCTACGCCTTCGGTGCCGAGCGTTACGGTTACCAGCCGGACATGATCACCTGCGCCAAGGGCATCACGTCCGGCTACGCGCCGCTCGGTGCCATGATCGCCAGCGACCGGCTGATCGAGCCGTTCCAGCGCACGGGCGTGATGTTCGCGCACGGCTACACGTTCGGCGGGCACCCGGTGTCGACCGCGGTGGCGCTGGCCAACCTGGAGATCTTCGAGCGGGAGCGTGTCTTCGAGCATGTGCGGGAGCACGAGGGTGCGTTCCGCAGCACGCTGGAGAAGCTGCTCGATCTGCCCATCGTCGGCGACGTCCGGGGTGACGGCTTCTTCTACGGCATCGAGCTGGTCAAGGACAAGGCGACCAAGGCGACATTCGGCGCAGAGGAGTCCGATCGGCTGCTGCGCGGGTTCCTCTCCAAGGCGATCTTCGACGCTGGGCTCTACTGCCGCGCCGACGACAGGGGAGACCCGGTGGTGCAGCTCGCGCCGCCGCTGATCTGCGAGCAGACCCACTTCGACGAGATGGAGCAAATTCTGCGCGAGGTGCTGACCGAGGCATGGCAGCGGCTCTGAGCCGCGCTCCCGATGCTTAGGATGTTTCGTATGCCACCTCGGTCAGGAAAGCACGAGCACAACGGCGTACTCGATGACATCTCCAAGGCGATCATCGAACAGCTTCAGCAGGACGGTCGCCGCGCGTACGGCACGATCGGCAAGGCGGTCGGGCTGTCCGAGGCGGCCGTGCGCCAGCGGGTGCAGAAGCTGATCGACAGTGGCGTGATCCAGATCGTGGCCGTCACCGATCCGACCGAGGTGGGTTTCGCGCGGCAGGCCATGATCGGCATCAGGGCGACCGGTGATCTCGAGCCGATCAGCGACGCGCTCGCGGAGATGGAGGAGGTCGACTACGTCGTCATCACGGCCGGCAGCTTCGACCTCATCGCCGAGGTGGTGTGCGAGAGCGACGAGCATCTGCTCGAAGTGCTGTCCAAGCGGGTCAGGGCCATCCCGGGCGTGACGAGCACCGAGTCGTTCGTCTACTTGAGACTGCGCAAGCAGACCTACTCGTGGGGAGTGCGTTAGGACTTCATGAGCTGGCTGACGCGTTGCGGTGACACGCCGAGCACCACGGCGACGTCGGCCCCGGACATGCCGGCGGCTTTCAGGTCGTGCGCGACCTTGCGGGTCTGTGCGGCGGCGTCGTCGCGAGCCCGTTCCGCGCGCCGGGTGGCCTCCCGTGCGGCTTCCGCCTCGCTCGCCAGGTTGCCGTCCAGCTCCGGGGTGATAACGACCTCGGCGGTGTCCGCGTCGGCGATGTCCTCCATGGCGAGGTAACTGCGCACCGTCTTCTCGGCGGCGGCGAGGGTGTGGCTCTGTGTCACGCCGACGCCTTCGATGTGCAGCTCCCATCCCAGCGGCCACCGCCGCGCGAGGACCTGATACGTCACTGCAACCACCCTTTCGGCAAGCAGCTCATGCGGCTGATCGTGGATCTCACGACCCCTGGCGACATCGTCTTGTGACGCGGAAGGTTCGTCGAATGCCGCCCACACGGACAGATCCACTTGGTGTGGATGCCGTCGTCGGACTTGATCCGGCCGCCGCGTCTCAGCAGTGCTCCTTCCATGTCGCGCAAGTGCATCGCCTTGACCATGGAACATACCTCAACCCTCTCTAGATGGCAATATAAAGGCAGTCTTGATGATTGGATCGGCTGATGTGTCCTGATCGCATCCTTGTGGCTGGCACTGACGCCAGACCGCCATGGCGAGACGTTTTCGACCTGTATGTCAGCCGATGTACGGAAATTGCCCTGCCAGATGCTCCACTCGTGCTTGTGGAACTACTCGACATGTGTCGTCGCGGCGTCGACGAGGCGCTGAGCCTGCCGGAGGGCCGCGGCGGCCCGCTGGCTGCTGACGTGGAGCAGCCCGTAGTGTGCGTCGTCCTTGACGGCGAGAAGTCGGCGGAGGTCTCGGGCCATGTCCTTGCCGTCCGGCGCGACCTCGCCCAGCAGTGCGAGCGCCTGGCTGTGGTCCTGCCCGCGTGACCGACGGCCGATGGCGGCACACACGCGGCGTCGGCTGCCGCGATGCCAGACAGCACGGCGATTGCTGCGCAGACATCCGTGGTCGCCAGCTCGTCCGATTCACCGACGACCAGTTCCGCGACCTCGAGAAAAGCGCGCGCTTGGCGTAATCGCGTCCGTGCGTCGTGGCGTCCGCATTCCTGGGTGCGGCCGGAACGTCGCGGCGTCATCGGTCACTGTCCGGTGCGGGGAGCTCGCGCAGGATGGTCTCCAGGTTCTCGCCGGCGAGGGGTACGGCGTCGCGTCGCAGCTCGTCGATCAATGGGTCGTTCGCCTGGACATGCGCGGCAAGGCGGGCAACGTCCAGCTGAAGCGGCTGACAGTGGTTGCCGGTCCATGCGACCACGCGGTCGCACAGCGCGTCGACCTGCTCGGACCAGACGTCGGCGTCCTCGGCGACGTCTTCCGGCCGGATGAGCAAGATGTCGACGTCTGACTCCGCGCCGCCGTCTCCGCGTGCCAGCGACCCGAACAGCGCGGCGCTGAGCGGCTGCGGCTGCCACTCGGCGACGGTTGCCCGCAACCGCTCGATCAGTGTGCGGCGCAATCGCGTCAGTATTTCCACCGCTGGCCACGCCAGATGCTCGCGGTTGGCGACGTAGAAGATGGCGTGCGCGCGTTCCTCTGTGTGCACAACGCCTTGTGCCGCGAGCCTGGCGAGGGCGAGGCGCACGCCGTTCGGTGATCCGCTCCTCGCAAGTCGATGCACCTCGCCGCCACTCAGTGGCCGGTTCGTGTGCGCGAGGACTTCGAGAACAGGGCCATCCAGGGTCGGGACCACTGCGCGTATGGGATATGCGATGTCCATACGTGCGCATGATACTGCACAGTTGCTCATAATACTGCGTGGTTGAGAATCAAAGTGCGCAATGCTCGGTCCGAGTTGATCTCTTGACGACGATCCCTTCGCCGATTATGTTCATATGAAGAACAATAGTTCGCTATACGAACACTTTGGGAGGAACGGCATCGTGGCTGAGATCGTGTCGCTGCCGGGCGCGGTCGCCGAGCTGGTGCGGGACGGAGATGTCGTCGCGCTGGAAGGGTTCACGCACTTGATCCCGGTCGCGGCGGGGCACGAGATCATCCGGCAGCGCAGGCGTGAGCTGACCCTGGTGCGGATGACGCCGGACATCGTCTACGACCAGCTCATCGGCGCCGGCTGCGCGCGCAAGCTGATCTTCTCCTGGGGCGGCAACCCCGGCGTCGGCTCGCTGCACCGGTTCCGCGACGCGGTGCAGCACGGCTGGCCGGTGCCGCTTGAGATCGAGGAGCACAGCCACGCTGGGATGGCCAACCGCTACGTCGCGGGCGCCTCTGGGCTGCCGTTCGCGGTGCTGCGCGGCTACGTCGGCACCGACCTGCCCAACGTCACCGACACCATCAAGCCGATCACCTGCCCGTTTACCGGCGAAACGTTGACCGCCGTGCCCGCCCTCAACCCCGACGTCACGATCATCCACGCCCAGCGCGCCGACCGTGCCGGCAACGTGCAGCTCTGGGGGCTGGTCGGCGTCCAGAAGGAGGCGGTGCTGGCCGCCCGGCGCAGCCTCGTCACCGTCGAGGAGGTCGTCGACGAGCTGGCGCCGGTCCCCGGCGGGATCGTGCTGCCATCCTGGGCGGTGGACCGGGTCGCCGAGGTTCCCGGCGGCGCGCACCCGTCGTACGCGCAGGGCTACTCCGAACGCGACAACGCCTACTACGCGGCCTGGGACACGATCAGCCGCGACCGCGACGAGTTCGAGCGCTGGGTCGAGGAGGTGCGCCATGAGCGAGTACAGCTCTGACGAGATGATGTCGGTCGCGGCGGCGCGGGCGCTGTCCGGCGGACAGCGCTGTTTCGTCGGCATCGGCCTGCCGTCGACCGCCGCGAACGTCGCGCGCCGCACCCACGCCCCCGACCTGGTGCTGATCTACGAGTCCGGCACCCTGGGGTCCAAACCGGACCGGCTGCCCGCCTCCATCGGCGACGGCATCCTCGCCGAGACGGCGGACGCGGTGATCAGCGTGCCCGAGGTGTTCAACTACTGGCTCCAGCCGGGCCGGATCGACGTCGGCTTCCTCGGCGCGGCCCAGCTCGACAAGTTCGGCAACATCAACACCACCGTGATCGGCGACGACTACGCCGACCCGAAGGTCCGGCTGCCCGGCGCGGGCGGGGCGCCGGAGATCGCCGCCAACTGCCACGAGGTGTACGTCGTGGTGCGCCAGACCAGGCGCAGCTTCGTCGACAAGGTCGACTTCGTGACCTCGTTCGGCCACGGCACCGGCCACGGCGAGCGGCAGCGGCTCGGTCTGCGCGGCGCCGGGCCGACGCTGGTGATCACCGACCTCGGTGTGTTCCGGCCCGACCCGGACAGCCACGAACTGGTCTTGACCGGCGTGCACCCCGGCGTGACGGTGGAACAGGTGCGGGAGGCGACTGGATGGGAGCTGACGGTGGCCGACGAGCTGAGCACCACGCCCGCGCCCACATCCGACGAGCTCGCGGTGTTGCGGGCGCTGAAGGAGGCATCACAGTGACCGACGTCTTCATCCTCGACGGGTTGCGTACCCCGTTCGGCCGCTACGGCGGCGCGCTGGCCGGGGTGCGGCCGGACGACCTTGGCGCCCACGTGCTGCGCGCGCTGGCCGAGCGCGGCGGCTTCGACCCGGCCGACATCGACGAGGTGGTGTTCGGCGACGCGAACCAGGCCGGGGAGGACAACCGCAACGTCGCCAGGATGGCCGCGCTGCTGGCGGGCTGGCCGACGTCGGTGCCGGGCACCACGGTGAACCGGCTGTGCGGGTCGAGCATGGACGCCGTCATGCACGCCTCCCGCACCATCGCGGTCGGCGATGCCTCGCTCGCGGCAGCCGGTGGCGTCGAGTCGATGAGCCGGGCGCCGTGGGTGTTGCTCAAGCCGGCCAAGGGATTCCCGGCCGGTGCCGAGACGTTGCACTCGACCACCCTCGGCTGGCGCATGGTCAACCCGGACATGCCCGAGCAGTGGACCGCCTCGCTCGGCGAGGGCACCGAGATCATCGCCGACAAGTACCGGATCTCCCGCGAGCGGCAGGACGCGTTCGCGCTGCGCAGCCACCAGCTCGCCGCCAAGGCCTGGGACAACGGCTTCTACGACGACCACGTGGTGCCGGTCCCCGGCACCGAGCTGACCCGCGACGAGGGCATCCGGCCCGACACCACACCGGAGAAGCTCGCCAAGCTCAAGCCGGTCTTCCGTCCACAGGGGACGGTGACGGCGGGCAACGCGTCCCCGCTCAACGATGGCGCGTCCGCACTGCTGCTCGGCGACCAGGCCGCCGCCGACCGGCTCGGCGTCACGCCGCTGGCGCGCATCGCGGGCCGGGGCGCCGCCGGGGTCGAGCCGCACGAGTTCGGCATCGGCCCGGTGCAGGCAGCCGAGACCGCGCTGCGCCGCGCGGGCATCGGCTGGTCGGACCTGGCCGCGGTCGAGCTGAACGAGGCGTTCGCCGCGCAGTCGCTTGCCTGCCTCGACGACTGGTCCGAATTGGACCCGGAGATCGTCAACGTCAACGGCGGCGCCATCGCCATCGGCCACCCGCTCGGCGCCTCCGGCGGCCGGGTGATCACCCAGCTCGCCCGCGAGCTGCGCCGCCGGGGCGGCGGCTGGGGACTCGCCGCGCTGTGCATCGGCGTCGGCCAAGGACTGGCCGTCGTGCTGGAGGCGTGATGACGCTGGCCGGTTACCGGCGGGACGCGGACACCCACCCGCCGCTCGACTCGCCGGAATACCGCTCCACGCGGCTGCGCCACCCGACCCAGCCGCTCACGCTGCTGCCGCACCGGCTCACCGAGGTCACCGGGCCACTGCTTGGCCCCGGCCGGGTCGGACCGCTGGACCACGACCTCACCCGGCAGCACGACGGCGAGCCGGTCGGGCAGCGCATCATCGTCCACGGCCGGGTGCTCGACGGCGACGGCCGCCCGATCCCGGACTCGCTGATCGAGATCTGGCAGGCCAACGCGGGCGGCCGCTACCGCCACACCGGCGACCGCTGGCCGAGCCCGCTCGACCCGAACTTCGACGGCGTCGGCCGCACCCTCACCGACGCCGAGGGCCGCTACGAGTTCGTCACCATCAAGCCCGGCGCGTACCCGTGGCGCAACCACGACAACGCCTGGCGACCCGCGCACATCCACTTCTCGCTGTTCGGGCGCTCGTTCACGCAGCGGCTGGTCACCCAGATGTACTTCCCCGACGACCCGCTGTTCGGCCAGGACCCGATCTTCAACGCGGTGCCGGAGCGGGCGCGGTTTCGGCTGGTCTCGCGGTTCGACCTCGACCGGACGCGGCCGGAGTGGGCGCTGGCGTTCGAGTTCGACATCGTGCTGCGCGGCCGGGACGCCACCCCGCTGGAGGACGGCCATGGCTGAGCTGCCGACGACGCCCTCGCAGACCGTCGGGCCCTACCTGCACATCGGGCTGAGCTGGGACGACGGCCCGTACGTGGTGCCGGAGGGCACCCCGGGTGCGGTGTGGCTGTGCGGCCGGGTGCTCGACGGCGCGGGTGAGGTGGTCACCGACGCGCTGGTGGAGTCCTGGCAGGCCGACCCCGACGGCCGGTTCGACCAGCTCGGCTGGCGCGGCTTCGGCCGCAGCGACACCCGCGACGGCGGCTACGCCATCCACACCGTCGTGCCCGGCGCGGTGGCAGGCCAGGCGCCGCACCTCGACGTGTCGGTGTTCGCCCGGGGACTGCTGCACCGGCTCGTCACCCGCATCTACTTCCCGGAGCACGAGCGCTCCGAGGACCCGGTGTTGCGCTCGGTGCCGCCGGAGCGGCGCGACACGCTCGTCGCCACCCGCACCGGCGACGGCTACGCCTTCGACGTGCGGATCCAGGGCGAGCGGGAGACCGTGTTCTTCGATGTCTGATGAGCTGTTCGACGGGGTGCTCGCGGCCGGGCCGGTCGCCGAGCGAACCGGCGACACGGCCTGGCTGCAGGCCATGCTCGACGTCGAGGCCGCGCTGGCCCGCGCCGAGGCCGACGCCGGGCTGATCCCCGCCGCGCACGCCGTCGCGATCGCCGCGCAGTGCCGCGCCGAGTACTACGACGCCGCCGAGATCGGCGCCGCCGCCACCGGGGTCGGCAACCCGGCGGCACCACTGGTGCGGGCACTGACCGACCGGGTGCCCGGGGACGCCGCCGGGTACGTCCACTTCGGAGCCACCAGCCAGGACATCGTCGACAGCGCGGCGATGCTGGTGGCACGGAACGCCATCGCCGCGCTGACGGATGACGTCGCCGCCTGCGGCGAGCTGCTCGCCCGGTTGGCCGAGGAGCACACCGAGACGGTGCAGGCCGGGCGCACGCTGCTCCAGCACGCGGTGCCGGTGACGTTCGGGCTGACCGCGGCCGGTTGGCTGTCCGGAATGGACGCCGCCGCCGACCGGCTGGCCGCGCTCAGCTTCGCGGTGCAGTGCGGCGGCGCGGCGGGCACGTTGGCCGCGCTGGGCGAGCGCGGCCCCGAGGTCGTCAGCCACCTGGCGGCGCGGCTCGGGCTCGCCGAGCCGACGCTGCCGTGGCACACCGAACGGAGCCGGATTACCGACATCGCCACCGCGCTCGGTGGCTTAGCGGCAGGCGTCGCCAAGATCGCCCGTGACATCACGCTCCTGGCGCAGACCGAGGTCGCCGAGATCGCCGAACGGGGGCCGGGCGGCGGTTCATCGACCATGCCGCACAAGCACAACCCGGTCGCCGCCGTGTCGGCGGCGGCAGCGGCCGCGCAGGCGCCCGGACTGGTCGCGACGCTGCTGGCGTCGTCGGCGCACGAGCACCAGCGGGCGGCCGGTGGCTGGCACGCCGAATGGCGGCCGTTAACCGAGCTGCTGCGCAGCACCGGCAGCGCGGTGCACTGGCTGCGGACCAGTCTGGAGCGGCTGCACGTCGATGCCGAGCGGATGCGCCACAACGCCGCGCTGACCGGCGGGCTCGCGCTGGCCGAGCGGGTCACCCGCGAGCTGGTCACCGAGCACGGCGTGGCCAGGGCCGACGCGCACGACGCCGTGGCCGCGTGCTGCGCGGCGGGCAAGCCGGTGGCCGACGCGCTGGCCGCCGATCCACTCGTCGGCATGCACCTGAGCGCCGAACGGATCGCGGCGCTGCTCGATCCGGCGGGCTACCTGGGCAGCGCGCGGGTGTTCGTCGAGCGGGCGCTCCGCCAGCATCACCGGCACAGGGAGGAGCACTGATGGACCTGCACTACGTCAGCGACGGCCCCGAGGATGGCCCTGTCGTCGTGCTCAGCGGCTCGCTGGGCAGCGACGTCCGGATGTGGCAACCGCAGGTCACGCCGCTGGTCGATGCCGGATACCGGGTGGTGCGCCACGACCATCGCGGCCACGGCGGCTCTCCGGTGCCGCCGGAGCCGTACGAACTGGATGACCTCGGCCGTGACGCCACGCGGCTGCTCGACACGCTCGGCGTCGCGCGGGTGCACTGGGTGGGCCTGTCGCTCGGCGGGATGCTCGGCATGTGGCTCGCCACCCACCGGCCGGAGCGCATCGCGAGCCTGACGGCCTGCTGCACCTCGGCCAAGCTTGGGCCGCCGGAGATGTGGGCCGATCGGGCACGCACGGTGCGCGAGCGCGGCACCGGCGCGATCGCCGAGGCCGTGGTGCGGCGCTGGTTCACCCCGGCGTGGTTCGAGGCGAACCCGGAGCGGGCGCGCTACTACGAGCAGATGGTGGCGGCGACTCCCGCCGAGGGCTATGCCGGGTGCTGCGGCGCGATCGAGCGGATGGATCTGCTCGACGCACTCGCCGGCATCGCCGCGCCGACGCTGGTGATCGCCGGGGCCGAGGACCCGGCGACCCCGCCCGAGCACGGCGAGCGCATCGCCGCCGGAGTCCAGAACGGACGGTTTGAGGTCGTCGACGGGGCGGCGCACCTCGGCAACGCCGAGCGGCCGGAGGCGTTCACGTCGTTGTTGCTGGCCCACCTCAAGGGGGTGTCGTGACCGACTCGTACGACGATGGGATGGCGGTGCGCCGGGAGGTGCTCGGCGACGAGCACGTCGACCGCGCGGTCGACGCCACGACCGAGTTCACGCAGCCGTTCCAGGACTACATCACCCGCGCCGCCTGGGGTGCGGTGTGGGGGCGCGACGGGCTCGACCGCAGGACGCGCAGCTGCGTCACGCTCGCGGTGCTGACGGCGCTCGGCTGCGAGAACGAGCTGCCGATGCACGTGCGGGCGGCGGTACAGCACGGGCTGAGCGCGGCCGAGATCGGCGAGGTGCTGCTGCAGACCGGTGTCTACGCCGGGGTGCCGAGGGCCAACGCCGCGTTCGCCATCGCGCAGCGCACGCTCGCCGAGCTGGGCGACCCTGCCGCCGGTTAGGCTCATCGCGATGACCGACAGCGAGCAAGAGACGGAGCCCGAACGCGGCGCGCACTTCGTGCAGTCGCTCGAACGCGGACTCGCGGTGATCCGCGCCTTCCACGCGGACGCGGCCGAGCTGACGCTGTCCGATGTGGCCAAGTCGACCGGCCTGACCCGCGCGGCGGCCCGCCGGTTCCTGCTCACGCTGGCCGACTTGGGCTACGTGCGCACCGACGGCAAGCACTTCTCGCTCACGCCGAGGGTGCTCGAACTGGGCTACGCGGTGCTGTCGAGCATGACGCTGCCCGAGGTCGCGCAGCCGCACCTGGAGCGGTTGTCCGGTGAGGTGGGCGAGTCCAGCTCGGTGTCGGTGCTCGACGGCGCCGACATCGTCTACGTCGCGCGGTTCGCGGTGTCGCGGATCATGACGGTCAGCATCACCGTCGGCACGCGGTTTCCGGCCTACGCGACGTCGATGGGCCACGTGCTGCTCGCCGGGCTCGGCGAGGATGCGCTGACGGCGTATCTGGCCGATGCCGCGCTGACGCCCTTCACCTCGCAGACCATCACCTCGCCGGAACGGCTGCGCGCCGAGTTGGCGCAGGTGCGCGAGCAGGGTTGGGCGCTGGTCGATCAGGAGCTGGAGGAGGGGCTTCGTTCGATCGCGGCGCCGCTACGGGATCGCTCCGGCACCGTGATCGCGGCGGTGAACGTCTCGACGCACGCCAGCCGTACGAGTGTCGGCGCGCTGCGCCGCGACATGCTGCCGCCGCTGCTCGCCGCGTGCGATCGGATCGAGAAGGACCTCACCGCGGCCGGATGAGGTCAGCGGCGCTTGCGGGGGGAGTTGCCGCGGCGGTTGTCGCGAGTGTTGCGCCGCGGTGGCTGCCGGCGCGACTGCGTCGGCGGATCGATATCGGGCGCGAGGTGCGCCGGTGGGGCGGTGAACGGCGGGTGGCTCGCCGCGCCCGCCTCGTCATTCTCTGGTGCGAGCCGTTCGTAGTCGACCTGGTGGTCCGGCTCGGTGTGGCTGAACGTCACCGCGGTGACGTCGCTGCCAGCGTGTGATGCTGTCATAGGACCTTTCTTTGTGGGGCCGCACCGCATGCTCGCGGGATACCCGCGAGCATGCGGTGTGAATCTCGGCAGGGTACGACCGTCAGAGGCTGCGTACCTGGCTCGCCTGCGGGCCCTTGGCGCCCTGCTTGACCTCGAACTCGACCTGCTGGTTCTCTTCGAGGCTACGGAAGCCGGTTCCGTCGATCTCGGAGTAGTGGACGAACACGTCCGGTCCGTCCGCCTGGGCGATGAAGCCGAAGCCCTTCTCCGAGTTGAACCACTTCACGGTTCCCTGTGCCATAACGCTCCTTGTCAGGGTTTTTGATATTCAAAAGACCGCCTCGTGCGGTCTCGCGGCCGGGTTGACTGACGGCGGCTGCCTTAGCTTGCCCTGCAAGAAGAACAGCGACGCCCGCACCAATAGTTCTGCGCGAGCGTGCCGAGGGTTATGAACACTGACACGAACACTCCAAAACTGCGACCATCTCGACTCTACCGCATCCAGCGCGGGAATGGGTGTTCAGCGGCACACGCACGGGTTACGCCCCTGGTGGGAGCAGGGTGTAGGTGTGGCCGCCCGCGATGACCGGCAGCGTCGCCGCCGCCGGCCCGACGGCCGCGTCGATCGGCCTGCCGTCGCGCAGCACTTGGGTGCCGGGCAGGAACGGCCCCGCCAGCCGCACCGTCCCGTCGCGGTCGGCGGTGGTGTCGACCGTGAGCACCCGCTGGGGGTCCAGTCGTGCCCTGGCGAGATCCAGCTCGACCGACCGGACGTTGGTCAGGCCGAGGTCCAGCCGGTTCGCCACCGGGATCGCCGGGGACCTGCCCCAGGCGCGGTTGAACTCGGTGTAGGGCAGCGGCGCGGCGCCCGCGTCGGTGCCGGACGTGCTCGGCGGGTCGCCGCGCCCGAAGCCATGGCTGAACGCGTCGATGCGGGCCTTGGCCGGGAGGTCGGAGCCGTCGGGCCAGCCCGCTCCCGCCGAGGTGTCGGCCGCCGCCAGGTCCGACACCCAGTAGGCGTGGTCGTGCACGAGACCGAGCGAGGGGTCGTCGCTGGCCGGGACGTGCGCGAACGTGACGTGGTGCGGGTTGCGGTTCACCCGCGCCTCGCCGAGGAAGTCCGTCGCCATCGGAATGTCGTAGCCGAGCGCGGCCAGCGTGAAGTGCTCGGCGGGCTGGTACACCACGAACCGGAAGCGGTAGCCGAGCTGGTCGAAGCCGCGCACACCCACCTCGGGCGCGCCGAGGTTCTGGGCCCGCGGCCCGACGAACGGCACGAGCTGGTCCTCACCGGCGACGACGTTGAGGTAGGGCAGGTTGCGGGCGTTCTCGAGCCACAGGTTCGTCAGCGTCTCGATTCCACCGGTCGGCGCGGCGGGTGGCAGCCAGATCCCGTCCCCGGGCGGCCCGACGGTGCTGAACGCCTTGCCGAACAGGTCCGGGTAGAGCGTGCCGAGCCGGTACGTCGCGTAGCCGCCCATCGAGTAGCCGCTGATCGCCGCGCGATGCGGGTCGAGCGTGAAGTGGCGGGCGATGTCGTTCCACATTTCGAACACATCGAACTCGGCCTCGTGCTGGTACCAGCCGTCGGGGCCGCGCGAGAGGCTGGTGGCGACGATGTTGTCGCGCTGCTCGCCGATCTGCTGGATGCCGGTGCTGCCGTTGTACTGCCAGTAGTGCTGGCCGAGCGAGTGCAGCGCCAGCGTCAGCCCGGCCGGGGTGCCCGGCTCGTAGTCGCGCGGGACGTAGAGGCTGTAGGGCTGGAGCTGCCCCCGGTACTGCGGGAACTCGGCTTCCCGGCCCTCGCCGAGGTCGAGTCTGCTCGGGAACATCCGGATCGTGGTGCCGTACTCGGGCACCGAGTCGCGCCGCACCCCGGCGTCGAGCGCGTCGAAGTCGATCGGCTGCGAGTACCGGGCCGGCTCGTGTGCCGCCAGCGCCTCGGCCTGCCGGGTGTCCGGCGGCGTGTTCTCGCCGACCACCGGCTCGTCGTACCGGAATGCCAGGTTGAGGATGCCGGACGGCTCCGGGTCGAGCGGGCCCGCGCCGCCCGGCGCGGAGTCGTCCGCGCTGAGCTGCGGCTTCAGCCAGCCGCCGGTGTCGCGGTCGTACAGCCCGGTGGCCACCGTCGTCTCCCAGCTGCCGCTCGGGTCGCTGACGTCGCGGGGCACCGTGATGGTCAGCTGGTTGGCTTCGAGGTCGGTGCGGATGTCCACCGGGGTGGTGCCGCCGGTCGCCGAGGTGTGCTCGGCGCCGGTGCCCCAGGCCGTGACGACCTCGTCGGTGCCGGGGAACGGCGTGCCGGGGTCGCGCGGCAGCCGGTCCATGCCGGTGGTGTCGTCGTGGTCGGTGTCGAAGGCGATCGCGGCGATGGTGGAGTCGCGTTCGAGCAGCGTGTTGAAGGTGAGGCGGTAGGTCACCCGGTGCTGCCCGGTGGCGATGCGGAACTCGACCAGGTCGGCTGCGTTGCCGCCGTAGCGGGCGTCGTCGGTCGGGTAGCTGACGTCACCGGCGCAGGCCGACTGCGACGTCGCTCCGCCGCCGTCGGAGTTGCTGCCACAGTCGTCGTAGAGGAAGTCCTGGTAGAGGTACTCGCCGTCGCGGTAGGCGTCGGTGCCGGACACCAGCATCGGGTCGGCGTCGAAGCGCGGGTCGCGGTTCTGCAGGAGCGGCGCGTCCGGCGGCGGCGCGTAGAGGACGGCGGGGCCCGGGCGCTCGCCGGAGTCGGCCGGGGGCGGTGACGGCTGGGCGGCCACGGGTGCCGGGCCGGTCAGCAGGGTGAGTAATGCCGCGATGATGCCGATCCGCGCGAGTCGCATTCGTGGATCGTGGCACCTTGATCGGGAGAGCTGTAGAGATCAGCGCACAGAGTTCGTTGTGCCCAGCGCACAACTCAGCGCGGTGTCGCCCTTCACCGTGACCTCGCCGTGGGCCACGGCGTCGGACAGCCGGGTGTCCCCGCGCGCGAGCGCGGCGGCGGTCGCGGTGTCCAGCCGCACCGTGGCGTCGGGCTCGGTGTCCTCGCCGGTGAACGTGACGCCGCCGGGGCCGATGCGCAGGCTCCAGTCGTGCTCGTCGAGCAGCACCCGGACCGTGCCCGTCGCACTCCCGGCCGCCTGCCGCAGGGCGGTGGCGAGCGGGATCGCGAACCAGTGCCCGCGCAGCGCGTCGGTCGGATCGGCCTCGCTGAGCAGGGCCGATCCCCAGCTCGCCAGCCCGGCGAGCACCGGAACCAGCTCGTGCCCGCGCGGGGTCAGCTCGTACACCCAGACCGGGACGCTCAGCCGTCGCCGGGTCACCAGGCCGTTCGCCTCCATGTCCTTGAGCCGCGCCGCGAGCACGTCGGTGCTGATGCCGGGCAGGTCGGCGTGCAGGTCGGTGTAGCGGCGCGGCCCGAGCGCCAGCTCGCGCACGATCAGCAGCGCCCAGCGTTCGCCGATGACGTCGAGCGTCCGGGCGACGGGGCAGTAGTGCGCATAGCTGCGACGCGACATGCGCACCAGGCTAGCGGAGGAGTTGGACCTTCCAAGCAGTGGCTTGGAAATACCAAGTACGCTGCCGCATGACACCGATGAGGAGGGCCAGATGGAGTTCAGGCAGTCGAGCAAGCTCGCGGGCGTCTGCTACGAGATCAGGGGACCGGTCGTCGAGCAGGCGAACGCGCTCGAGGCGGCGGGCCACTCGGTGCTGCGGCTGAACACCGGCAACCCGGCCCCGTTCGGCTTCGAGGTGCCCGGCCCGATCCTGGACGCCATGACGCGCAGCCTCGGGACCTCGCACGGCTACGGCGACTCGCGCGGCCTGCTCTCGGCGCGCCAGGCCGTCGCGGCGCACTACCGGCGGCGCGGCTTCGGCGAGATCGGCGCCGAGGACGTCTATCTCGGCAACGGCGTCTCCGAGCTGGCCACCATGGCGATCCACGCGCTCGTCGACAGTGGTGACGAGGTGCTGGTGCCGAGCCCGGACTATCCGCTGTGGACGGCGGTGACGCGGATGTCCGGCGGCACGGCGGTGCACTACCGCTGCGACGAGGCCGCCGACTGGCAGCCCGACCTCGCCGACATCGCCGCGAAGATCACCGACCGCACCAAGGCCATCGTGGTCATCAACCCGAACAACCCGACCGGCGCGGTCTACTCCGATGAGCTGCTGCGCGGCATCGCCGAGCTGGCGCGCAGGCACAACCTGATGGTGCTCGCCGACGAGGTCTACGACCGCATCGTCTACGACGGCGCGACGCACCATCACATCGGCGCCCTCGCGCCCGACGTCGTCTGCCTGACGTTCGCCGGGCTGTCCAAGAGTCACCGGGTCGCCGGGTTCCGCTCCGGCTGGCTGGTGGCGTCCGGTCCGCGCGACCACGCCAAGGACTACCTCGAGGGGCTGACCATGCTCGCCGGGATGCGGCTGTGCCCCAACGGGCCGGCGCAGCACGCCATCGAGGCCGCGCTCGGCGACGACTCCATCGACGCGCTGGTCGCCGACGGCGGCAGGCTCGCGCGGCAGCGGGACCGCGCCTGGCAGGTGCTCAACGAGATTCCCGGCGTGTCCTGTGTCAAGCCGCGCGGGGCGCTGTACGCGTTCGCCCGTATCGACCTCGGCGTGCACCGCATCCACGACGATGAGAAGTTCGTCTACGACCTGCTGCTGCGGGAGAAGATCCACATCGTGCAGGGGACCGGGTTCAACTGGGACCGCCCCGACCACTTCCGCATCATCACGCTGCCGGAGGCCGACGAGCTGGAGACCGCCATCCGGCGGATCGGCCGGTTCCTCGACGGCTACAGCCAGTAGATCAGCAGCGCCGGATCGGCTCGCTGAAACCGTGTCGTGCCGGTGTGGCCAGGTAGTAGTCGCTGATCCAGGCGCCGCCTCGCAGCTTGTTCCACACCGGGTCGCCGAAGATGTTCTCGCCGCGTCGCTGGCAGACCACCTTGGCCAGGCCGCCGCGGTACATCACGCCGACGAGCGCGTGCCCGGTGCCCGGCCCGGAGCGCTTGTTGACCCGGTGGGTCCGCTTGACCTGGTACGGGTAGCTGCAGCGCGGCAGTGACTCGTTGAAGCCGCTGCCGGTGGTGACGAACCCGTTCGAGACGTAGGTGCCGTTGGCGAGCAGGTTCCACACCCGGGTGCCCGCGGCCTTGCCGCCGCGCCGCTGGCAGACGACGCCGACCTTCGAGCCCGGCCGGTAGCTGTCGATGACCTTCGACTTCGTCGTCGGGTGGTTGCGGCCCTTCAGCGGCACCGGGCTGACCACCCGGACCTGCCTCGCCACCGTCGCCACCGGCGCCCGGAACCGGTTGCTGTCGATGATCATCGCGGCGCCGCCGTGCGTCTCCGCGTGCGGGCCGAGGAACTGCTTGCCGCGCTGACCGGCCGACCACTGCCGGCTGGCGAGGCCGTACATGTCGCGCACCGTCGCGTCGCCGTCCCACTGCGCCACCCAGATCGAGTCCGGGCGCGCGTACGCGGGGGAGCGGTGGGCGCCGCCGAGGTGGATGCCGCCCGAGCCGCCGGAGACGTACACCCCGGAGAGGTAGCCGCGCTGGTGCAGCCCGGCGGTCCAGCCGGAGATGTAGCGCAGCACCGCCGTGCGGCAGCCGTCGTCCGATGTGGGGTAGGACTCGATGTCGAGGTAGAGCGCGCTGCCCGGCAGCAGGCCGAGCCGTGCCGAGCGCTTCACCGCGTGCGCCGCCGAGCGCCGTCCCTGTGCCCGCGCCCGCTCCGGCGAGATCAGGTACTTCTTCGCGTCGGCGCGGCACGGCGCCTGTTTGCCGGTGTAGACGGGGACCAGCCGGTAGCGCATCGCGGTGGCGCGGTGCACCCAGCGCTTGTTCAGGTGCTGCTGGCTGCACGCCCGCGTCGGGCCGCCGATGTAGATGCCGACGCCGTTGTAGCGGGAGGAGCGCCACTTGCTCATCGTCGACAGCGGCGGCGCGGAGCAGGTGTCGAAGGCGTGGCCGGAGAAGTGCGTCATCGTTGCCCGCTCGGGGTAGTGAACGGGCGTCGCGGGCGTGGCCAGCGCGGCGGGCGCTGGCAGCAGGGTCAGGGTCACGGCGGAGACGAGGACGAGCGCGACCCTGGGGATGACGCGACGACCATTCATATCGCCATGATCGACATGGGGTTGTTGATCAAGTGGGATGCGTGGCGGCGTTGCGGCAGGGTTCCCTCGATCAAGGGACAGGATCGCCGCCGCGCGGCTGACGGATACCGTCGAAGGCCACCTTCGTCACGGCGTCGGCCAGCGTGGCGCTGTTCGCGCCGTTGCGCGGCTTGTACCACTCGATCAGCGAGTTGACCATGCCGAACAGCAGCCGCGCGGTGATCGCGGGATCGACGTCCGGCCGGATGTCACCCTCGGCCTCGGCCTGCGCCACCAGCCGCGCGACCAGCCGGTCGAACTCGCGCCGCTTGGCGAGTGCGGCGCGCTCCACCTTGGTGTTACCGCGCACCCGCAGCAGCAACGTGACGTAGAGCAGCCGCTCGGACAGCACCAGCACGCTGCCCCTGACCAGGTGTTCCAGCTTGTCGATCGCCCTGCCGTCGAGCTGTTCGGTCTCGTCGGCGACGGCGAACAGGCCGTCGAGCGCGCGCCCGGTGGCCAGCCGCAGGAGTTCTTCCTTGCCCGAGACGTGGTGGTAGATCGCGGACTTGGTGATGCCGAGCTTGCGGGCGAGGTCGTCCATGCTGGTGCCGTCGTAGCCGCGCTCGTAGAACAGCCTGGCCGCGACCTGCAACAGCGAGTCGAGGTCGTAGCCGGGACGTCCCCGGCGCCTGCCGGTCGTCGCGCGCGACTTACCCCCGCGCGCGTCTTCCGCCGTCGTCATACCGGGAAGTGTCGCACCCCTGCGTTGTGTCCTGCGCTCCTGCCGTTGTGTCCCACGCTCAGGCCGTCGTGTTCCGCGTTCGCGCCACGAATGCGGCGCCGAGGACGACCAGGGCCAGCACTCCGGCTCCGATGTTGAGGACGCCGTACCCCCAGAACGCGACGACTCCGCCGCCCGCCGCGCCCGCGACGGCGGCGAACAGCCCCATCGCCATGTCGGACGCGCCCTGCGTGGCGGGCCGCTCGGCGAACGGCACGACGTCGACCAGCAGCGCCGACCCCGCGACGAGGCTGCACGACCACCCGAGCCCCAGCAGGAACAGCCCCACGGTCAGCCCGGCCGAGTGCCCCTCGGGCGCGCTACCCGCCAGCGTCACCGCCGCCAGCAGCAGGATCGAACCGATGGCGAGCATCGGCGCCCGCCCGAGCCGGTCGGCCAGCCAGCCGACCAGCGGCGAGAACGCGAACATGCCCAGCACGTGCACGCTGATCACGAACCCGATCACGGTCAGCGTGGCGCCGCCGTGGTTCATGTGCACCGGGGTCATCACCATCACCGAGAGCATCACGCTGTGCGAGACCGCGATGGCGACGACCGCCGCGAGCGCCTTGGGATGTTCGAGCAGCACTGTCCACACCCGTCGCAGGCCGACCCGCGATGTGGTGTCCTCACCTCGCGCCGCGGCGTGCTCGCGGGCGAGCAGCAACGGGTCCGGCCGCAGGAACAGCCACAGCACGCCGGTGCCCGCCGCGACGGCGACCAGCCCCAGCACGAAGACGCCGGTGATCTCCGGGACGCCGAGCCAGCGCGCCACGACCGCGCCGGGGCCGGTGAGGTTCGGCCCGAGCACCGCGCCCAGCGTGGTCGCCCACACGACGGTGGCGAGCGCGCGGGCACGCTTGCCGGGCTCGGCGAGGTCGGTCGCGGCGTACCGGGCCTGGCTGTTGGCCGCCGTCGCCCAGCCGATCGCGAACGTCCCGGCGAGCAGCGCCGAGAACGACTCGACGATGCCCGCCAGCACGCACAGCCCCGAGCCGAGCGCGCCGAGGCCGTACCCGGCGACCAGGCCGGCCCGCCTGCCGCGCACGGCCATCAGCCGCGCGAGCACGAAGGCGCCCGCCGCGGCGCCGACGACCTGGGCCGTCTGCGCCAGGCCCGCCAGCGCCGAGGAGCCGAGGATGTGCTCGGCGAGCAGCACCGCGACGGCCGCGCCCGAGGTGACGGCGATCCCGCCGAGCGCCTGGCCGGCGACCAGCGTGCGGATCGTCCTGCGCTGGATCGCGGCGGTGCCCGGCGCGACGACGTCCTGAGTGGTCACCTGTCCATATCACCACATTTCGGGCATGCGGTGTTGGCTCAGGCCGTGACCAGCAGTCCCGTCAAGTACATCGCCAGCAGTCCCGCCGTCGCGCCGCCGACGGTCGCGGGATCGAGCAGCCGTCCCGCCTTGTCCCGCACGGCGGGCACGAGCTGCACGATCACCTGCGCGATGGCCCCGACGCCGATGCCGAGCAGGAAGCCGGACAGCTCGGGGTTGCTGACGGTGCCGCCGATGACCGCGCCCAGGATCGCCGGGGCGCCCGCGATCGCGCCGAGCCCGAGCAGCGTGCCGAGCGGCGGCCGTCGTCTGGTCAGCGGCGACACGATCGCCAGGCCCTCGGTGGTGTTGTGGATGGCGAAGCCGACGACCAGCGTCACGCCGAGCGCGAGCTCGCCGACCGCGTAGGCGGTGCCGATGGCCAGGCCCTCGCCGAGGTTGTGCAGCCCGATGCCGATCGAGATCAGCAGCGCCAGCCGGAGCCCGCCGGTCTCGGTGCGGTCCCGGCTGAGCCGGTGGTCGATCGCGCTGAGCGCGAGGAACGCCAGCAGTCCGCCGAGCACGACCAGCGCCGGTCCGCCGAAGGCGCCGCCCGACTCCTTGGCGAGCTCGAAGGCGTCCAGGGTGGCGTCGACGGCCAGGAACGCCAGCAGCCCGACGGTCACGGCCAGCAGCACCCGGACGCCACGCGCGCCGATGCGTCGCAGCGTCGGCAGGAACAGCATCCCCAGCACCACCGGGATGATGCCGACATACGTGCCGAGCAAGGTCATCAGCCCGAAGAATCCGCCGTCGGGCTGCGGTGTGGCCACCGCGGCGGGGATCTCGTGCTCGATCACCGCGCCGGTCGAGGTCAGGATCGAGATGGCGTACGGCTGCTGGGCGTGCCACGGGTAGTGCAGCCGCAGCGTCGAACTCTCCAGCCGGTCGATCGCGGTGGCTCCGCCGGAGAAGTCGACGTAGGCGTCGTTGACGAATACCTGGGCCACCCGCACCGGGTCGGCGCCGGTGTTGCGCACCGTCAGCTCGATCTCGCCCGGAGTGAGCAAGGTCTGCTCGACGGCGAGCTCCTCGATCGGCGGGCCCGCGCGGTCGGGCAGCGTGCGGCCGCCGAGCACGGCGAGCGCGGTCAGTGTCAGCGCGATCAATGCGACGACACCGGCCGCGGGTGCCCAGATCCGCAGGCTGCTCGACGTGGTGGTCATTCGACCACCTCGAACATGCCCATCCAGCCCAGCTCGGCGAACTCGGTCTTGTGGGCGTGGAACATGAACTGCCCCGGGTACTTGAATCGCATCTCGCAGATGCCGCGCTGGCCCTGGGCCTGCACGATCGTGTCGGTGAACTCGGACGGTTCGAGGCGGGTGCCGGTCGGGTAGTAGTCGAAGAAGTTGCCGTGCAGGTGGAAGCTGTTGATCGGGTCGTACTCCAGCGCGTTGACCAGGTAGACCCGCACCAGCTCGCCGCGCCGCACCCGGACCGGCTCGTGCATGTAGTGGAACGGGACGCCGTTGACGGCGTAGAGCTGGTTGCCCTCGCCGTCGAACGTGGTGTTGTAGCCGTGCATGACCATCACCAGCTCGTCGGCATCGGGACGGCCCTGCTTCGGGTCGACGATGAACGTGCCGTACATGCCGCGCGCGATGTGCTCGGCGAGCGGGCCGACGTGACAGTGGTAGAGGTGCAGCCCGAACGGCTCGGCGTCGAACTCGTACACCGTGCTGCCGCCCGGCTCGATGACGCCGTCGCCCGCGCCGGGGATGCCGTCCATCTCGGCGGGGTGAATGCCGTGGAAGTGCATGGTGTGCGGGTGGGCCGAGCCGTTGTGGAACCGCACCCGCAGCCTGTCGCCCTCGGTGCAGCGCAGCGTCGGGCCGGGGATCCTAGAGTCGAACGTCCACGCCGGGAACGTCACGCCGGGCGCGATCTCGATGTCCTCGTCGCTGGCGTAGATGTCCCACTCGCGCAGCGTCCTGCCGTCGGCCATGCGGGAGGTGCGGCCGTAGTCGAAGTCGCGGAGGACGTCGGTGGGGTGGAAGCCGTTGGTGGTGTGGTCGACGGTGCTGCCGGTGCGGAACGTCGGGCCGGTGACGCCGCCGCCGTGCGCGCTGCTGTGGCCGCCGTGGCCGGTCGGCGTGCCGCGGGTGCCTTCGGCTGACGCGGTCAGCGCGCCGCCGAGGCCCAGTGCCGCCGCGCCCGCCGTGCCCGCGAGCGCGCCGCCGAGCAGGAACCGTCGCCGCGACGATCCGGTGTTCTCGTGCTCGGGCGGCTCGGGCGTGCTCATCGGCGGGGTCATCCTCACGAGGGACACAAAATTTCGTTACACCGAACTTAGCCATCAGGCGCATCGAAAGCAACCGTTGGCCGGGAAGCGAGCCAGGGGTGATTATGGTATATTAATTATCCGAAACGGAGGTACCTCAGTGGAGTTCGAGTTCGACGTGAACAAGAGCTCCCTGAATCGCGAGAAACACGGTATTGACTTCGTCGACGCACAGGTGCTGTGGCGACCTATCGGCAGGACCGGGTTCGGATCATTTCGGTCCGCCGGTCGCGGGATGAGGAGGTGGCGATCTATGAAGGCTGAAGAGTTCGACGAGAAGTTTGATCGCGGCGAGGACGTCACGTCCGACCTCGACCTCAGCGGTGCGCGCCGCCCCGGCTATGAGCAGCGGCGCGTGAATGTGGACTTTCCGGTCTGGATGATCGAATCACTGGACCAGGAAGCGAAGCGGCTCGGTGGCACCCGGCAGTCCATCATCAAGGTCTGGCTGGCCGAGTGCCTGGAAGGGCGAAGGCGCAAGACGGACGCGGCCTGAGTCCGCCGTCAGTCGGTCGTCGCGCCGACGATGCGGAGGGCCAGTTCGCAGTAGTGGTCGGCGATGTCGCCGGGGGACCAGTCGCCTTCGTCGCGGTACCAGCGGGCCACGTCGATCCCCAGCGACAGCAGCGCCAGCGCCGTCATCCGCGGGTTCGAGGTCTGGAACACCCCCGCGTCCACCCCGGCCGTCACCACGTCCCGCATCCGCTGCTCGATCGCTCGCCGGTACTTGGCGATCTCCGCGTGGTGCTCGGCGTTCAGCGCGGCGAGCTCGTAGTTCACGATCCGCGCGCCGGTGTGTCCCTCGGCGTGGTGTGCGGCGAACGCGTACATCACCGCCCGCAGCTGTCGCACCGGGTCCGCTGAGCTGGTGATGCCCTCCTCGACCAGCCGCAGCGTCCGTTCGTGGCCCTCTTTCGAGATGAGGTACAGCAGCTCCTCTTTGGACTTGTGGTGCACGTACACCGCGGCCGGGCTCATCCCGGCCGCCGCCGCGATGTCCCGGGTGGTCGTCCCGTGGAACCCCTTGGCCGCGAAGGACTCGATCGCGGCCGCGACCAGCCGGCTCCGCGCGTTGGGCGGGGTCCCCTCAGTCATGTCCTCGCTCCCGTTCCGGGGTGTTGACGAGTGTGCCGTACCTGGGGCATGCTAAGCGCGCGCTTACCACTAAGCAAGCGCTTAGCCGCGAAACGGAAGGATGATCGCTCATGCCGCACGCCGCCAGCGACAGGTTCCGGGACAAGGTCGCGCTGGTCACGGGCGCGAGTCGGGGCATAGGGCTCGGCATCGCGGAGCGGCTGGTCGCCGACGGCGCCAAGGTCTGCGTCACCGCCCGCAAGCAGGACGCCCTCGACGACGTGGTGCGTCAGCTCGGCAAGGACAACGTCATCGCGGTGGCGGGCAAGGCGCACGACGCCGACCACCAGGCCGAGGCCATCAGCCGCACCATCGAGACCTTCGGCAGCCTCGACATGCTGGTCAACAACGCGGGCATCAACCCGGTGTACGGGCCGCTGATCGAGCTCGACCTCGACGCCGCCCGCAAGATCGTCGAGGTCAACTGCCTCGCCGCGCTGTCCTGGGCGCAGCAGGCGCACAAGGCGTGGCTCGGCGAGCACGGCGGAGCCATCGTCAACGTCTCCTCGGTCGCCGGGAAGAAGCCCGCGCCCGGTATCGGCTTCTATGGCGCGAGCAAGGCGATGCTCACCCACATCACCGAGGAGCTGGCCGTGGAGCTCGGCCCTGGCATCCGGGTCAACGGCGTCGCCCCCGCCGTGGTCAAGACCCAGTTCGCCAGCGCGCTCTACGAGGGCAGGGAGAGCGAGGTCGCCGCGAGCTATCCGTTGAAGCGCCTCGGGGTTCCGGAAGACGTCGGCAGCGTGGTGGCCTTCCTGCTGTCCGACGACGCGGCCTGGCTGACCGGCCAGACCATCGTCATCGACGGCGGTGTGACCCTCACCGGAGGCGTCTGACATGGACCTCGACGGAAAGGGCGTCGTCGTCACCGGCGCGGGTCACGGCATCGGCCGTGCCATCGCGCACCGGCTGGCCGCCGAGGGCGCGCGGGTCGTCGTCAACGACGTCGACGCCGACGCCGCCAAGACCGTGGCGTCCGAAGTGGACGGGCACGCCGTGCCCGGCGACGCTGCGAGCGACGAGGGGGTCGGCGCGCTCATCGACGCCGCCCGCGACCACCTCGGTGCGATCGACGTCCACTGCGCCAACGCGGGTGTCGACGTCGGCGCCGGACTGGACGCGCCGGAGGCGGACTGGGCGAAGGCCATCGAGGTCAACACCATGGCGCACGTGCGCGCCGCCCGGCGGCTGGTGCCGGAGTGGCTCGAGTCCGGCGGCGGCACGTTCGTCGTCACCGCATCGGCCGCCGGCCTGCTCACCATGCTGGGCAGCCCGACCTACTCGGTCACCAAACACGGCGCGGTCGCCTTCGCCGAATGGCTGTCCGTCACCTATGGACACCGGGACATCAACGTCCACTGTGTCTGTCCACAAGGTGTGAAGACCCGGATGCTGGACAACGCCGGGCCATTGCGGGACCTGCTCAGCCACGACATCGCGCTCACCCCGGAGCAGGTGGCCGAGTCGCTGTGGCAGGCCATGACCGACGGCACGTTCCTCGTGCTGCCGCACCCCGAGGTGGGCGACTACTACGCCTACCGCGCCGCGAAGCCCGACAAGTGGCAGGCGGCGATGCGCAAGCTGCAACAAGGGCTCGACGCGGGAGGCGCGCGGTGAAGGCGTGGCAGGTGGCCGAGCTGGGCGAGCCGGACACGGTGCTGCGGCTGGCCGACGTCGCCGAGCCGGAGCCCGGCCCGAGCCAGCTCTTGGTGCGGGTGCGCGGCGCTGCGGCGAACTTCCCCGATGTGCTGATGTGCCGGGGTGAGTATCAGGTCAAGCCGCCGCTGCCGTTCACGCCCGGCGTCGAGCTGTGCGGCGAGGTCGTCGCGACCGGCGCCGAGGTGACCGGGTTCAACAAGGGCGACCGGGTCATCGGCGGGTCGGTGATCCCCTCGGGTGCGTTCGCCGAGTACGCCCTGATGGAGGCGACGGCGACGTTTCCAGCGCCGGACGCGCTGGACGACGCGCAGGCCGGGTCGTTCTACATCGGCTACCAGACCGGCTGGTTCGGCCTGCACCGGCGGGCCGGGCTGCGGGCAGGAGAGACGCTGCTGGTGCACGCGGCGGCCGGTGGCGTCGGCAGCGCCGCCGTGCAGCTCGGCAAGGCGGCAGGCGCGCGGGTGATCGGTGTCGTCGGCGGCCCGGCCAAGGCCGAGGTCGCTCGCGAGCTGGGCGCGGACGTCGTCGTCGACCGCAACACCGAGGACTTCGTCGACGTCGTCAAGCGGGAGACGGACGGCAACGGCGCCGACGTCATCTACGACCCGGTCGGCGGCGAGACGTACCGGCGTTCGACCAAGTGCGTCGCGTTCGAGGGGCGGATCATCGTCGTCGGGTTCGCCGGGGGTGACATCCAGTCGGCCGCGCTCAACCACGCGCTGGTCAAGAACTACACCATCCTCGGGCTGCACTGGGGCCTCTACCTCGGCAAGGACCCGACTGCGGTGCGTGCCTGCCACGACGACCTGACCGCGCTCGCGGCGGCCGGGAAGGTGTCGCCCCTGGTGAGTGAGCGAGTCGCGCTGGAGGATGTCGCCAGCGGCGTGCAGCGGCTCGCCGACGGCGTCACGGTTGGCCGGTTGGCCGTCGTACCGGGAAGCTGACAGCAGAGAAAGGGAGACACAGTGAGCGATCAGACCAAGCGCACCGCCATCGTCACCGGAGCCGCGCGCGGCATCGGCGCCGCCGTGGCGAAGCGGCTGGCGGCCGACGGGTTCAACGTCGGCGTGCTCGACCTCGACGAGGCGGCGTGCAAACAGACCGTCGCCGACATCGAGGGCGCGGGCGGCAGGGCGCTGGCCGTCGGCGTCGACGTCTCCGACGAGCAGTCGGTGCAGCACGCCGTCGACCGGGTCGCGAGCGATCTCGGCGCGCCGACCGTGCTGATCAACAACGCCGGGATCACCCGCGACAACCTGCTGTTCAAGATGAGCGTCGACGACTGGGACGCGGTGATGAACGTCCACCTGCGGGGCTCGTTCCTGATGACGCGGGCGGCACAGAAGTACATGACCGAGGCCAAGTACGGCCGCGTCGTCAACCTCTCCAGCGTGTCCGCGCTCGGCAACCGGGGCCAGGTCAACTACTCCTCGGCCAAGGCCGGGTTGCAGGGCTTCACCAAGACGCTCGCGATCGAGCTGGGCAAGTTCGGCGTCACCGCCAACGCGATCGCGCCCGGCTTCATCGAGACCGAGATGACCGCCGCGACCGCGGAACGGGTCGGCATGCCGTTCGACGACTTCAAGAAGGCCGCCGCCGAGCAGATCCCGGTGCAGCGGGTCGGCCAGCCCGCCGACATCGCCGCCACCACGTCGTTCCTGGTCAGCGAGGAGGCCGGGTTCGTGTCCGGCCAGATCATCTACGTGGCCGGTGGCCCGCGCGACTGAGGAGGGTTGGATGAAGACGTTCAACGGGCTCGACGAGCTCGAACAGGCGATCGGCAGCCACCTCGGCTACAGCGGCTGGCACACCATCACCCAGGAGCAGATCAACCTGTTCGCCGACGCCACCGGCGACCACCAGTGGATCCACACCGACCCGGAGAAGGCGGCGGCCGGGCCGTTCGGCGGCACCATCGCGCACGGCTATCTCACGCTGTCGCTGATCCCGATGCTGGTGTGGCAGATCTACAAGGTCGACGGCCTGAAGATGGGTGTGAACTACGGCTCCGACAAGGTGCGGTTTCCCGCGCCGGTGCCGGTCGGCTCGCGGGTGCGCGCCGGGGCTGAGCTGGTCGAGCTGAAGCGCGGCGACAACGGCGCGCAGGCCACGGTGCGCGTCACCATCGAGATCGAGGGCGGCGACAAGCCCGCCTGTGTCGCCGAAGTCCTCTCGGTGCTGGTGGACTGACGATGGACGCCGCGCCACCCGGGCTGGATCTCGCACGGTTCCAGGAGTACTTCGACGGAGTCCGTCCCGGCGCGATCACCGGTCCGCTGCGGGCGAGCCTGATCGCGGGCGGCAAGTCGAACCTGACCTATGAGGTCACCGACGGGACGTCGACGTGGATCGTGCGCCGTCCGCCGCTCGGCCACGTGCTGGCGACGGCGCACGACATGGGACGCGAGTACCGGGTGATCACCGCGCTCGGGCCGACCGATGTCCCGGTGCCCGAGACGTACGCGCACTGCGAGGACCCCGACGTCATCGGCGCGCCGTTCTACGTGATGTCCAAAGTGGAGGGCACGCCGTACCGGTACGCCGCGCAGCTGGCGCCGCTCGGTGCCGAGCGGACCCGGTCGATCTCGCTTCGCATGATCGACACTCTCGCCACGCTGCACGACGTCGACCCACAGGCGGTTGGGCTCGGTGACTTCGGCCGGCCGGGGGGCTTCCTGGCGCGGCAGGTGCGGCGCTGGAAGAAGCAGCTCGACGCGTCCCACGTGCGGGACCTGGCCGGCGCCGACGAGCTGCACGACACGCTGGCCGCGTCGGTGCCCGCCGGGTCCGCGCCCGGCATCGTGCACGGCGACTTCCGGCTGGACAACCTGCTCGTCGACGCCGGCGACCGGATCACGGCGGTGCTCGACTGGGAGATGGCGACCCTCGGCGACCCGCTCACCGACATCGCGCTGCTGCTGGTCTACCAGCGGATGGCCGAGCTGGACGCCGGGGACGCGGTGGCCGACGTCGCCACCGCGCCGGGGTTCGCCGACGCCGACGAGATGCTGGCCCGTTACGCGCAGCACAGCGGCCGCGACCTCTCGGCGATGGGGTTCTACTTAGGACTCGCGTACTTCAAGCTCGCCGTGATCCTCGAAGGAATCCACTATCGGCACACCCACGGGCAGACCGTGGGCGAGGGCTTCGACACGGTCGGCGACCTCGTGGTGCCCCTGATCGACGCCGGACTTGCCGCACTGAAGGAGTAGAGCCGATGGACTTCGCGTTGGACGCCAGCACGGAAGAGCTGCGCGAGCGGGTACTGACCTTCCTGCACGAGAAGGTGTATCCGGCCGAGCCGGTCTTCGAGGAGCAACTGGACGCCGCCGAGAACCGCTGGGCCTGGTCGCGGGTCCCGGTGCTGGACGAGCTGCGGGCACAGGCCCGCGAGCAGGGGCTGTGGAACCTCTTCCTGCCGGGAGAGCACGGCGGCGGGCTCACCAACCTGCAGTACGCCCCGCTCGCCGAGATCACCGGCCGCAGCCCGCTCGCGCCGCCCGCGCTGAACTGCTCCGCACCGGACACCGGCAACATGGAGGTGCTGTCGATGTTCGGCACCGAGCAGCAACGCAAGGAGTGGCTGGAACCGCTGCTGAACGGCGAGATCCGGTCGTCGTTCGCCATGACGGAGCCGGACGTCGCGTCGTCCGACGCCACCAACATCAGCACCCGCATCGAGCGCGATGGTGACCACTATGTCCTCAATGGACAGAAGTGGTGGATCACCGGGGCGATGAACCCGGACGCCAAGATCTTCATCGTGATGGGCAAGACGGACCCGTCCGCCGAACGGCACCGGCAGCAGTCGATGATCCTGGTGCCCCGTGACACCCCCGGGGTCGAGATCAAGCGCGGCATGCGGGTGTTCGGCTACGACGACGCCGACCACGGCGGGCACGCCGAGATGGTGTTCCACGACGTCCGGGTGCCCGCCGAGAACCTGATCGGGAACGAGGGCGACGGGTTCGCCATCGCCCAGGCTCGGCTCGGTCCGGGGCGAATCCACCACTGCATGCGCTCCATCGGCGTCGCGGAGCGCGCGATCGAGCTGATGTGCGACCGCGCCGCCGAGCGGGTCGCGTTCGGCAGGCCGATCGCCGACCAGGGCGTGGTGCGGGACTGGATCGCCGAGGCCAGGGTGCGGGTGGAGCAGCTGCGGCTGCTGGTGCTCAAAACGGCGTGGCTGATGGACACCGTCGGCAACAAGGGCGCGCACACCGAGATCCAGGCGATCAAGATCGCCACCCCGCAGACGGTGGAGTGGATCCTGGACAAGGCGATCCAGGTGCACGGCGCGGGCGGGCTGAGCCAGGACTTCCCGCTCGCCGGGCTGTTCGCGGGCATCCGCACGCTGCGGTTCGCCGACGGGCCGGACGAGGTGCACAAGAACGCGCTGGCGAAGACGGAGCTGAAGCGCCAGTCGGGAAGGGGTGCTCGCTGATGACCGACGACGAGGTCGTCGCCGACCTGCGGCGGCGGGTCGATGACCTGCTGATACGACACGATCCCGCCACCACCGACCGGCTCGACTTCATGCGGGCGCGGTTCGACGCCGGGCTGGCGTGGGTGCACTATCCGGAGGGGCTCGGCGGGCTCGGCCTGCCGCGTGCGATGCAGTCCGTTGTGGACGAACCGCTTGCGAAGGCGAGCGCGCCGGACAACGACCCGCGCCGCATCGGCATCGGGCTCGGCATGGCGGCGCCGACGATCCTCATGTTCGGCACCGAGGAGCAGAAGAAGCGGTTCCTCCGTCCGTTGTGGACCGGCGAGGAGGTCTGGTGCCAGCTCTTCAGCGAGCCGGGCGCCGGGTCGGACCTGGCTGCGCTGTCGACCCGGGCGGTGCGTGATGGGGACAGCTGGGTCGTCAACGGCCAGAAGGTGTGGACGTCGGTTGCCCACAAGGCGCGCTGGGCCATCCTGGTGGCGCGCAGCGACCCGGAGCAGCCGAAGCACGCCGGGCTGACGTACTTCGTCTGCGACATGACCGATCCCGGCGTCGAGGTGCGCCCACTGCGGCAGATCACCGGGGAGGCCGAGTTCAACGAGGTCTTCCTGACCGACGTGCGGATCCCGGACGAGAACCGGCTCGGCAACGTCGGCGACGGCTGGCGGGTCGCGATGGGCACGCTGATGAACGAGCGGGTCGCCATCGGCGGCGGCGCCGCGCCGCGCGAGAGCGGCATGATCGGCGTCGTCGCCGACACCTGGCGCAAGCATCCCGAGGTGCGGACGCCTGCGGCGCACGACCGGCTGCTGAGCCTGTGGGTCGAGGCCGAGGTGGCCCGGCTGACCGGCACACGGCTGCGGCAGAAGCTGGCCAGCGGCGAGCCGGGCCCGGAGGGGTCGGCGATGAAGCTGATGTTCGCGCGGCTGGCGCAGCAGCTGTCCTCTTTGGAGCTGGAACTGCTCGGCGAGGACGGCCTGCGCTACAGCGACTGGACCATGGTGCGGCCGGAGATCGTGGAGTTCACCGGCCGCGACGCCGGATACCGCTACCTGCGCGCCAAGGGCAACTCGATCGAGGGCGGCACCTCCGAGGTGCTGCGCAACATCATCGCCGAGCGGGTGCTCGGCCTGCCGCCGGAACACCGTGACGACAAGGACGTCCCATGGAAGGACCTGCCCCGATGAGCGACCTGAACCTGCTCTACACCGATGTCGAGGACTCGCTGCGGGACAGCGTGCGGTCGCTACTGGAGGACCGGTGCCCCGCCGAGCGGGTGATCGCGACCTACGACGGCGACACTTCGCTCGGCCCGGAGCTGTGGCGGGCGCTCGCGGCCGACCTCGGGCTCGCCGGGCTGCTGGTGCCGGAGGCCCTCGGCGGCCAGGGCGCGAGCGCGCGCGAGGCCGCCGTCGTGCTCGAGGAGCTGGGCCGGTTCGCCGCCCCGGCGCCGTTCCTGACCAGCGCCGTCATCGCGACGACGGTCGCCCGGCGGGCCGAGGAGAGCGAGCTGGTGTCGGCGCTGGCGTCCGGCACGACGACCGCCGCGCTCGCGGTGCCGTTCAGCGCGGGCCCGGCGACGTTCGGCTCCGACGTGCTGCGGTTCGACGACGGGCTGCGGGGCAACGTCAGCAGTGTGGCGGGTGCGCTGGAGGCGGACGTGCTGCTGGTGCCGGTGCCGACCGAGACCGGATTCGAGGTGCACAAGGTCGATCGGGATCAGGTCACGATGGAGCCGGTGGTCTCGCTCGATATGACCCGGCAGCTGGCGGACATCGACCTCACCGGCGCGGCGTCCACGCTGCTCATCGACGCCACCGACGGCGCGGCTGCGGTGCGCGACGCGCTCGAGCTCGGCGCGGCGCTGCTGGCATCGGAACAGCTCGGCGTCGCCGAGTGGTGCCTGGAGTCCACTGTGGCGTATCTGAAGGAGCGCAGGCAGTTCGGCCGGATCGTCGGTGGCTTCCAGGCGATCAAGCACCGGCTGGCCGACCTGTGGGTGGAGGTGGAGTCCGCCCGGGCGGCGGCGCGGTATGCGGCGGCGACCGCGGCCGAGGGCGACCCCGACCGACAGGTGGCCACCGCGCTGGCGCAGGCGTACTGCTCGGGCGCGGCGGTGCACTCGGCGGAGGAGTGCGTGCAGTTGCATGGCGGCATCGGCATGACGTGGGAGCACCCGGCGCACCTCTATCTCAAGCGTGCCAAGGCCGACCAGCTCGCGTTCGGCACGGCGGAGGGCCACCGCGCCACCCTGGCCGGCCTGGTCGACCTGCCGGTGTGACTAGCGCGGCCGCACCATCAGCGCCTGCGCGCCGATGGCGACCTGGCCCTCGGCGTCATGCAGCACGCTGGACGCCGTGCCGATGCCGGTGGGACCGATGGCGGTGTTGGCGTCGAGTCCGATCCATTCGCCGACCGGCTCGCGCTGGATGTGCACGGTGAGGTCGGTGTTGATGAACCACCACTGCGAGGGGTTGAGCCGGTTCGACAGGCCGTTGCCGGAGTCGGCGACCGTGAACAGCCGCTGCAGTCCGGTGGGCTTCTCGCCGTCGACCAGCGGAATCCGCTGCCGTACCCAGGCCGTCGCCGGGCCGGGCACGTGCAGGCCGCCGTGCAGCGGACGCCACTCCATGACGTCGATGTAGCCGGGGCCCCAGCCGTCCGGCCTGCCGGTCGGCTCGATGCCGTCCCAGCCGGGCAGCGGGTCGGCCTGTCCGGCTTCGACCGGCGTCGAGTCGGTCGTCGTGATGCGCCAGGCGGACGCGGTGGCGACGACGCGGCCGTTCGCGGACATCTCGGCGTTGAGCAGTTCCACCGAGCGGCCGGGCCGGACGAGCGTGGCCCGCACGGTCAGTTCGGCGATCGGCACCGGGCCGAGGATTTCGATGGTGACCCGCGCGAGCTGCGTGTCCCGGTCGGCCGGGACCTGTTCCAGCGCACGCACCAGCAATGCCGATGGCGGGCCGAGGTGCTGCGCCTCGGCCGTCCACGGCCCGGCGGTGTGCCGGGTGGACTGGAACACGCTCTCGCCGCTGGGGTGGTAGAAGGGCTCGGTGTCCTGGTCAGCCACGGTGTCGCTCGCTTTCGTCGGTGCAGCGGTCCGCATTCGAAGATTAATGCATCTCGTGCAGCTACTATTCGCCCATGCGGACCGTCATCGACCTGCCTGATGACCTGTATCGACAGGCACAGTCGCTGGCGCGTGACATGTCGAGAACGCTCAGCGACGGCGTCGTCGAGCTCATGAGACGCGGTTTAGGGCAGGTGACGCCGGCGGAGACCTCGCGGAGTGAGCGGACCGGGTTGCCGGTCGTGCGACTGGGCAAGGTGATCACCTCGGAGGACGTGCGGCCGCTCGAGGACGACAGCCAGTGACGATGTTGCCTGATGCCAAACATGTTTGTCGCCTTGCTCGTTCGCGTGATTGGTCTCCGGCCGGGCCGGGTAACACCAGGTCATGAGCAAACTGCTGTACAAGCCCCTCGGCATCGCGTTCGGCGCCCTCGGTGGCATCGCGGCCACCGCCGCGTTCAACCGGGTGTGGAAGCTCGCCACCGGCCAGGACGACGCCCCGAGCGCGACGGAACAGAACCGTAGCTGGGGTGAGGTGCTGTCGGCGGCCGCAATCCAGGGCGCCGTGTTCGGTTTCGTGAAGGCGCTCGCGGATCGCAGCGGCGCCGAAGGCTTCCGCAAGCTGACCGGCACCTGGCCCGGCGACGAGGGTCCCGAACAGCCGGAGGACTAAGGGCTGACCAGACCCCGCCGAGGGCGGCCCGCGGTCGGCATCTCCCGCCGGGCGCCACCCTCGGCCGATGACGTCTGCCGCTCGGACTCGAAGTTGATCTCGGCGCCGAGCAGCACGACGTACGAGGTCAGCAGCAACCACAGCAGCAGCACGATGACACCGGCCAGCGCGCCGTACGTGGCGCTGTAGCTGCCGAACAGGTTGACGTAGAGGCTGAAGGCGACGCTGCCGAGGATCCACAGCGCTGCGGCGATGACCGCCCCCGGCGTCAGCCAACGGAAGCGCTGCGCGTTGCGATCCGGCGCGACCTGATACAGCACCGCGAGCGCCGTCACGATCAACCCGACCAGCAGCACCAGCCGCAGCACGCCGGTGGTCGCCTGGGCCACGACGCCGAGCTTGAGCACGTTCATGACCGTCGGCACCACGGCGACCAAAGCCACGCTGAGCAGCACGAACACGATGGCCCCTGCGGTGAGGAGTAGCGCGAGCGCGCGCAGCTTGACGGTGCCGCGCTCCTCCTGCTCGTCGTAGGCGATGTTGACCGCGGCCATCAGCTTCGACGTCCCGCTCGACGCGCTCCACAGCGCCAGCAGCACGGAGACGACGAAGCCGAAGGTCAGCGCGGCGCTGTTGCTGGCCGCGAGCGTGGTGAGCTGGTCGGTGACCAGTGCTCGCGCCTCGCCCGGCAGGGCGCCGGACAGCTGCGCCGTGACCTGCGCCGGGTCCGCGACGAGGCCGTACAGCGTGAGGGTGGCGATCAGCGCGGGGAAGATCGCTAGGAACGCGTAGAAAGCCGTCCCCGCCGCGAGCAGCCCGACGTTGTCGGCCTTGGCGTCCTTCATGCCCTGGCGCAGGAGCTGCCACCAGTCCTTGGGCGAGATGTCTGACAGCGTCATGACCAGGAGATACCCGGCGCGAACCCGCTTCACACCCGACGCTGGCCGTGCAGATCCGAGCGGAACTCCTCGCTGGGGGAGACGACGATGACCGAGGCCCCGTCGGGCGACGGGTTCGCCCTGGTCAGCCTGGGATATCCGGAGAGGTAGGAGGGCAGCCAGGCGAGCAGCATCGCGATGAACGCGATCACCGCGATGATCGCGGACGCGTTCGCCGGCGGGTTGTCGATGGCGATCCGCACGGCGAGTGCGCTGAAGAACGACACCAACCCGCCGAAGAACAGCACCAAGGTCACGGCGAGCCACACCGTGCGGCTGCGCACGCAGCGCGGGCACAGCGGCCATCCCTTGACGGGCAGCCTGCCTGGCGCCCGCTTCACTCGCAGCGAGAAGTCCGCCTGCCTGACGGCGGGACGGCCGTGCCGCGAGCAGTGCGAAGGCAGCTTCTCCGGTCCCCGAACCAGCTCAGCAGGGAGCCTGATGCTCGGGACGGAGCGCATGCCGACTCACCTCCAGCCAGCGCCCGGCGACATCTCGGCTGCATCTTCGCAGCAAGGTAGCCGGGCCGCAGCGGCCAGCGCCGCGACCCTACGCGGCGGGCACCCAGTTGCCGTGGAACCCGGCGGGCACCCGCGTCGGCAGTCCGATGTTCGCGACGGTCTCCAGCGTCGCCGCGTCGAGCAGGGTGAGGTCGCTGCGGTCGGTGGCCTTGTCGTATACGAAGCCCATCAGCACGCCCTCGTCCTCGGCGGCGTCATCGGCGTGCGGGACGAACACGAACTCGCCGACCTCCTTGCCGCCTCCGAACGTGTGCGCCTCAGTCTTGCCCCGGGAGACGTCGTGCTTGAGCACGCTGTCGAACCAGTCGTTGTCGCGCATCGCGCTGGTGTAGGCGTAGCGGTGCTTGCGGCCGAGCAGGCGTTCATCGATCCGGGGGAACTCCTGGTGGGCGTCGTGGATGCGCTCGGTTCGGACCTTGCCCGCCGTCAGGTCGACCACCCAGCGGTCGAGCACCGGCGGCGTCTCGCCGGGCCCATGCAGGTCCCGGTCGAACACGCGGTCAAAGCGCGGCACCTCGACCACGATGCCGTCGCCCTCGTCGTAGGCGTTGACCGGATGGAAGACGTAGCACGGGTCCACGTCGAACCACCGGACGTCACCGGACCCGCCGTCACGTGGCAGCACGCCGATCCGCGCCGGGTAGTTCGGATTCCAGCGGTACGGCATCCGCATGTTCGGCTTGAGCTGCCGGGACGCCATGGCGGCCATCGGGTCGGGGATGCGGCGGTCGCCGATGAGCGCCGAGAGCATCAGCCGTGCCGCGCCGCGCAGGAACCGGGGCACCGATGCTTCGGCGGCGAGACCGGTGTCGAAGGTGACCGGTAGATCGTAGATCAGCACGTGCTTCTCGGTCAGCGAGAAGTTGTGCATCATCGGGCTGCCCGACACCTCGATGTCGACCGCGCGCCGAACCCGCGCGTCCCGGTCGAGCACGGTGTACTGCACCCGGTTGCCCCAGCCGAAGTAGTACGACACCGCGTGCAGTTCGCCGGTGACGGGGTCGCGCTGCGGGTGCGCGGTGTACGCGCCGGGCAGCGTGCCGTCGAAGTCGCACGGCCCGACGCTGGCCAGCTCCTCGGTCAGCTCGAACACCGGTGCGCCGCCCTCGACCAGCGCGAACGTCCGCCCGGCGTGGCCGATGACGCTGGTGTTGGTCGCCAGGTCCATGCCGGTCGTGGTTCGTTTCCCGTGGCGCGGCTCGCCGAGCGCGTCCGCGACAGGTCCATTGCGGACCCAGCGGTTGCGGTACCACTCGGCCTTGCCGTCGCGGATGCGGATGCCGTGCACCATGCCGTCGCCGAGGAACCAGTTGTAGGTCGCCGGGTCGATCTCGCCGATCGGGTTCGGCCCGTTGCGCAGGTACCTGCCGTCGAGGTGTCGCGGGATGGTGCCGGTCACCGGCAGGTCGGTGACGGTGTGCTCGGTGCCGATCGGGGCGAAGTTGCCCTCAAGATACGGATTGGTCATGACGTGACCTCCTATAACGTTGTTATGTACAGAGGTATAACACAGTTATGACAGGATGGTCAATATGACCGAGGCAGCGAAGGACACGGTGCGGCAGCGCCTGCTCGACGCGGCGGTGCGCAAGCTGGAGAGCAATGGGCCGGAGTCGCTCCAGGCGCGCCCGCTGGCTGCCGAGGTCAACGCCTCGACGATGGCCGTATACACGCACTTCGGCGGCATGCCGCAGCTGCTGGACGAGGTGACGCGGGAGGGGTTCGCACGGTTCGACGCCGAGCTGGCGGGCGTGCCGCACAGCGGCGACAGCCTGGTCGACCTGCTCGCGCTCGGGCTGGCGTACCGGCAGTTCGCCTTACAGAACCCGCAGCTCTACCGGCTCATGTTCGGGCTGACCACGCCGGGCACGCGGCGCGCCAAGGAACGCGACCTCACCACGGACGGCAGTCCGTCGACGCTGAGCGAAGGCGTCAGCGCGTTCAACCACCTCGTCGGCGCGGTGGCGAAGGCAGTGGAGTCGGGCCGCATCCACGCCGAGGATCCGGTGGCCGTCGCGGGGCAGATCTGGAGCGCGACGCACGGTTACGTGCTGCTCGAGATCGCCGGCGTCTTCGGACGGGAGGGCCACGGCCTCGTCACGACGCTGCGGCCGATGATCATCAATCTGCTGGTCGGCCTCGGCGCGAGCCGGGAGGACGTCGAGGCGTCGATGGCACGGATGTCCGGTGCCGGACGGTGACGGGCACGCCTAATTTTGATGTCCATCCGCGCCGTAGGATGTGAGTGAACTACCCGTTGCGTTTTCGCGAACTCCCGCCGAAGCTCATCCGTTCGAGCAGCCCCCTTCACGGGGTTCTTAGCCAACGGTCCGTAGGGTTGGCGCGATGACTTCACAGACCAAAACCAGCAGCGACACAACGGACGAAACGTCCGAGTCCCTAGAAGCAGCCGAGACAGCCACGGACGACACCGCCGACGTCGAGACCGACGCCGTCCCGGCTGCGGACAGCAAGGCGAAGTCGCCGGGGTCCGGTGTGCTCGGCGGTGCGGTGGCGATCGTCAGCTCCGCAGTGGGGCTGGCCTCGATCACCGGCACGTCGATCGGGGACAAGCTCCAGGCGCGCCAGGAGATCATCGGCCAGCTGCAGGCGGGCAGTGGCGGCGGTGACCAGATCGAGCTCGCGTACGGCGCGCCGTGGGATGCGGTGGCGGTCGTCAACGCCGTCTTCGGGGCGATCGCCATCATCCTCGGCGGCCTGGTGCTCGCCGCGTACGCGGGGAAGTCGGACTCCCGGGCGTGGGTGAAGGTGGTCGCCCTCGCGGGCGCGCTGCTCGGCGTGCTCGGTCTCGGTATCGCGGGCGCCATGTACCTCGACCTGTTCGGGTCGCAACCCACGATGCCTGCCATGCCGGGGATGGGCTGAGACACCGCACCGTTCCGAGGGCCGGAGTCGCCACGCGCGGTTCCGGCCCTTTTTGCGTTCACCCGAGGGCGCGGTCGGCTTCGAGCAGCCGCAGCCACACCTCGCTGAGCGTGGGGAACGCCGGGACGGCGTGCCAGAGCGTGTCCATCGGCACCTCGCCGACGATGGCGATCGTCGCGGCGTGCACCAGCTCGCCGACGGCGGGGCCGACGAAGGTCGCGCCGACGACGACGCGGTGGGTCTGGTCGATCACGAGCTGCGCGGTGCCGGAGACCCCCTTGCCGTGCAGCGCGCCCGCCGCCACGTCGCCGATGTCGTAGTGCACGGTGCGCACGTCGATGCCGGCGTCCCTGGCCTGCTGCTCGGTCTTGCCGACGGCAGCGACCTGCGGGTCGGTGAACACGACGCGGGGGACGGCCCGGTTGTCCGCCCACGCCGTGACGTCGCGCCCCGCGATGATGTCGCCGACCAGTCGCGCCTGGTACTTGCCCTGGTGAGTCAGCAGCGCCCGGCCGTTGACGTCGCCCGCCGCGTACAGCCAGCCGCCGTCGACGTCGGCGACCCGGAGCCGGTCGTCCACCTCGAGATAGCGGCCCGGGGTGAGCCCGACGGTGTCGACGCCGATGTCGTCGGTGCGCGCCTGCCTGCCGACGGCGACCACGAGCTCGTCGCCGACCAGCTCGGTGCCGTCGTCCAGGGTGAGCGTGACCGGCGCGTCGGCTGACTCCCGGGTCGCCTTGGTCGCCTTCGCCCCGGTGAGTACCCGGATTCCCTCGTCGGCGAATGCCTCGGCGACCTCGGCGCCGACGAAGGGTTCCTCGTTCGCGAGCAGCCGATCGCCCATCTCGACGATGGTGACCTCCTCGGCGCCCAGCCTGCGGTACGCCTGCGCCATCTCGACGCCGACCACGCCGCCGCCGAGCACGAGCAGCCGCGCCGGCACCTGCTTGGCCGAGGTGACGTCCCGGTTGTCCCAAGTGGCGATGTCGCGCAGACCCTCGATCGGCGGTACGGCGGCGGTCGACCCGGTGGCCACCACCACGGCCGTGCGGGCGGTCAGCGTGATCCGGTCGCCGCTGTCGGTGTCCACCTCGACGGTGCGGTCGCCGGCGAGCCGTCCGTGGCCGCGCACCAGGCCGACGTCGACGCTGGCCAGCCATTCCGCCTGGCCGTCGTCGTTCCATTCGCTGGCGAACTTGTCCCTGCTACGCAGCGCCTTGTCGACGTCGATGGTGCCGGTGACCGCCGAGGCCGCCGCGGGCACCCGGCGCGCGGCGGCCAGGACCTCGCCGGGCCGCAGCAGCGCCTTGCTCGGCATGCACGCCCAGTACGAGCACTCGCCGCCGACCAGCTGGCTCTCCACCAGCGCGACGCTCAGGCCGTTCTCGCGGGCATAGCCCGCGGCATTCTCGCCGGTCGATCCGCCGCCGATGACGATCACGTCGTACTGCCGCTGCTCTGCCATGCTGTCCTCCGGTGGTGTGTACTGGGATAACACCACCCTGATACCCGGCATTCCGGGCGGCAAATCGTGGCCTCGGCGGCTGACCGCGCCTCAGTCCGCTTCGACGGGCACCTGGATGGGCCGGAGCTTCACCCAGGTGAAGAACACGGCCGAGGCCGCGGCGAGTGCGATTCCGGTCCAGAGGTTGAGGTTGGTGCCTCCGGCTTTGGCGAGGTCCTGCTCGCTGGTGCCGACGAGGCCGGTGAGGGTGAGCACGATGCCGTAGATTCCCATCAGCAGGCCGATGATGCTGCGGACGTCGAACACACCGGCTCGCTGGCCGCCGGATCGCGCGGCTTGTTGTTCCATGGACATGGGTGGTCTCCTTCGTTCAGCCGAAGACGAGGTTGAGGCCGATCACCAGCACCAGCGCGATGCTGGCCAGGATCCCGGGTTTTTGGTACCAGGCTTCGTGGGCGTCGCGCGGATCGTGGAAGGTCTCCTTGGGTGTCAGCGAGTACACCAGGCCGACCAGCTCGCGGTCCGGTTTGGACTGGGTGGCCAGGGTGACGACGTAGGAGATGACGATGTCGACGACGAACGCGACGCCGGCAGCGACGAAGCTCGCCCCCTGACCGCTGAGCGGGAGGATGCTCAGCGAGAACGCGCCGAGTGCGTCCTCGCTGAGCACCGCGATGACGATCGCGGTGAGCGTGCCGAACACCAGGCCGACCCAGCCGGCCGTGGGTGTCATCCGCTTCCAGAACATGCCGAGGATGAACGTGGCGAACAGCGGTGCGTTGAAGAACGAGAACAGCAGCTGCAGGTAGTCCATCAGGTTGGAGTACTGCGACGCGATGAGCGCGGTGCCCATGGCCGCGATGGTGGCGATGATCGTGATGGTGCGGCCGATGCCCAGGTAGTAGCCGTCCTCGCGGTCCTTGACGACGTAGGCCTGCCAGATGTCGTAGCTGAACACGGTGTTGAACGAGCTGATGTTGGCCGCCATGCCCGCCATGAACGACGCCAGCAGCCCGGCGATCGCCAGCCCGAGCATGCCGTTGGGGAGCAGGTCGCGCATCAGGTACAGCAGCGAGTTGTTGAAGTCGAAGTTCCCGGACGCCTTGCCCTGCCGGACCGCGGGCACGAGCACGGTGGCGAGCATGCCGGGCACGATCACGATGAACGGCACGAACATCTTCGGGAACGCGCCGACGATCGGCGTCCGCCGGGCGTGGTTCATGCTCTTGGACGCCATCGCCCGCTGCACCTCGACGAAGTTCGTCGTCCAGTAGCCGAACGACAGCACGAAGCCCAGGCCGAACACCAGCCCGATCGCGGTCAGCACGGACGAGTCGAAGCCGACCAGCTCGTTGCCCGGCCACGCCGACATCTGCTCGGGGCTGCTGATCCGGTTCGCCAGACCGCTCCAGCCACCTGCCTGGTTCAGCGCGATGATCGTCAGCGGCGTCAGCGCCGCCACGATCACGAAGAACTGCAACACCTCGTTGTAGATCGCGGCGGACAGCCCGCCGAGGGTGATGTAGGCCAGCACGATCAGCCCGGCCACGATCAGCGCGACCACCAGCGGCCAGCCGAGCAGCACCTCCACGATCTTGGCCAGCAGGAACAGGTTGATGCCCGCGATCAGCACCTGCGCGACGGCGAAGCTGATCGCGTTGACCAGATGCGCGCCGGGGCCGAACCGGCGCAGCATGAACTCCGGCACGCTGCGCACCTTCGAGCCGTAGTAGAACGGCATCATCACGATGCCGAGAAACAGCATCGCCGGGATCGCGCCGATCCAGAAGTAGTGCATGGTGGGCATGCCGTACTCCGCGCCGGTCGCGCTCATACCCATGATCTCGATCGCGCCGAGATTCGCCGAGATGAACGCCAGCCCGGTGATCCAGGCGGGCAACGACCGTCCGGACAGGAAGAAGTCCAGACTGCTCGAAATGGCCCGGCGGGCCAGGTACCCGATGCCGAGCACGAACACGAAATACAACGCGATGATCACGTAGTCGACCGCACCCGCGTCCAGGCGCAGATCGGATCCTTGGGCTAGTAGCACGACTCACCCCCAGTGGTTTGCCCCGCGGGCTTGTCCTCGTCCGGGGCTTTCAGCCGGGGAAACCTAGAAGGGATGACCATTGGGTGTCAACCGGGCGGGCTACGTCCATCCACTGTGGTGCGCTCAAACGAGCGGATTGCGTACCCGCAGCGCGCCGAACCGGCCGAAGTCGCGGTCGGCCGACCAGAGCTCGTGCGCGCCGTGTGTCAGGCAGAGCGCGGCGATGCGGGCGTCGTGCACCATCGGCCCCATCACCTTGGCGCCGCTGAGCAACGGCTTCAGCTCGGTCCAGTAGCCAGCCGACTCGCCGAGCAGCGTGAGCGTCGGCGAGGAAAGCCATGCCTCGATCTGCGCGATGGCCTGGTCCGGCGTGCTCGGCGGGTCGTAGATCTTCGGGTGGGTGGCGATGGCGAAGAACTCGTGCAGGCACGGCCACGGGATCGACCACGCGGAGCGTCCTTCGGCGAGCTGTGCGACGTGCCGTGCCGCCGGTTCGTTGAACTCGGAGTCGCGGCGATGCGCGTAGACCAGGATGTTCGTGTCGACCGCGATCATGCCGGGTAGATGGCGTCGCGTAGCCGCTCCCAGGTGGCGCCGCGGAACTCCGGCCGTGGCCCGTTCCCGTCGACGCTGGCGTCAGGCAGGCGGAAGTCGGACCCGCTCGTGCGCTGCGCGACCACCGTGCGCAGGCCGGTCTCGATCAGCTCCTTGAGCGTCGTCCGCTCCTGGCGCGCGAGCTCCTGAGCCTGTCGCAGCAACTCGTCCGGCAGGTTCACGGTCGTCTTCATATGGCCGACTGTACCACGCAAGCCATACAGCCATATCACTCGCTCTTGTTGCCCCGACGTTGCGTGAGACCAGGCGCGGGACGGATATCACCCCTGGCCTGGCTACGCCTCCCGGATCTCCACATAGATCAACATGGTGTGACCCTTGACATGCCAATAACTGCCACGTATAACCAAATAAATCCAAATGAAACGGCGGTGAAACCACATGTTCGCGGAGGAGCGTCAGCAGCGGATCGCTGAGCGCGCCCGGTCGCAGGGCCGGGTCGACGTGACAGCGCTTGCCGCCGACTTCGACGTCACCACCGAGACCATCCGGCGTGACCTCACCGCCCTGGAGCGCCAGGGCGTGGTGCGCAAGGTGCACGGCGGCGCGATCCCGGTGGAGCGGATCGGCTTCGAGCCGGGGCTGTCCACCCGCGACGCCGTCATGACCACCGAGAAGGAGCGCATCGGCAAGGCCGCGCTCGCTGAGCTGCCCGACGAGGGCGCGCTACTCATCGACGCGGGCACGACCACCGCCCGGCTCGCCGAGGTCATGCCCGGGGACCGGGAGCTGACCGTGGTCACCAACGCCCCGCTCATCGCGACCACGCTCGTGGGCCACTCGATGACCACCGTGCTCATGATCGGCGGCAAGGTCAGGGGCCGCACCATGGCCACCGTCGACGACTGGGCGCTGCGCGCGCTGGCCGACACCTACGTCGACGTCGCGTTCATCGGCACCAACGGCGTCTCGGCCGAGCGCGGACTGACCACTCCGGACACCGGCGAGGCCGCCGTGAAGCGCGCCATGATCGCGGCGGCGCGCCGCGTCGTCGTGCTGACCGACCACACCAAGGTCGGTAACGACTGCCTCGCCCGCTTCGGCTCGCTCTCCGACGTCGACGTCCTCATCACCGACACCGGGCTGGACGCCGACGCGGCCGAGGAACTGTCCGCCGCCGGGCCGAAGGTGGTGCGCGCGTGATCGTCACCGTCACGGCCAACCCCAGCCTCGACCGCACCGTCGAGGTCGACCGGCTGCGCCGCGGCGAGGTGCAGCGAGCGCTGACGACCTCCGTCGACGCGGGCGGCAAAGGCGTCAACGTCTCCCGCGCGCTCGTCGCGCACGGCTACCCGACCCGAGCGGTGCTGTGCAGCGGCGGGTTCGCCGGGCTCGAGCTGCTCGCGCTGCTGCGCGACACCGGCGTGCCGCTGCGGGAGGCTCCGGTGACCGGCGGCACCCGCAGCAACCTGACCCTGGTCGAGCCCGACGGCACGGTGACCAAGCTGAACGAGCCGGGCCCCGGGCTTTCGGAGTCCGAAGTGGACGCCGTGCTCGCCGCGGCGCTCGAGGCCATCGGCGGCGAAGCCGACTGGGTGGCGGGCTGCGGCAGTCTGCCACCCGGCATGCCGGTCGACATCTACGCGCGGCTGACCGCGCGGGCGCACGAGCTCGGCGCCAGGGTCGCCGTCGACACCAGCGGCGCGGCACTGGACGCCTGCCTCTCCGCCGGTCCCGACCTGGTCAAGCCGAACCTCGACGAGCTGGCCGCCTGCGCGGGCGCGGAGATCCGCACGCTGGGCGACGCCGTGAAGGCCGCCCAGGTGCTGCGTGACCGTGGCGCGGGCGCGGTGCTGGCCAGCCTCGGCCCCGACGGCGCCATCCTGCTCGACCGCACCGGCGCGCGGCACGCGTCCGCGCGTCCGGCCGGGAGCGTGGTCAGCACCGTCGGCGCCGGTGACGCGACGCTGGCCGGGTTTCTCGCCGCGGGCGGTGCGGGCGAACGCGCGCTGCGTGCCGCGGTCTGCTGGGGGACGGCCGCCGTCACGCTGCCGGGGAGCAGCATGCCGGCCCCTGACCACCTCGACCGTGTCACGGCCGAGGTGCAGCGATCCATCGACCCGGACCGGGTCCTGACGAAGTAGCAATGGAGCACACATGTCCGACCTGATCACCGTGGACCTGGTCGAGCTGGATCTACCCGGCCAGGACCGGAAAGCGGCGACCGCCGCCCTCGCCAACCGCCTTGCCAAGGAGGGGCGGGTCACCGACGTCGAGGGCTTCCTCGCCGACGTGCGTGCCCGCGAGGAGCAGCTGCCGACCGGCATCGAGGGCGGCATCGGCATCCCGCACGCGCGGTCGGCCCACGTGACGACGCCGAGCCTCGCCTTCGGCCGCTGTGCCGACGGGGTCGACTTCGGTGCCTCAGACGGCCCCGCCGACCTGGTGTTCCTCATCGCCGCACCGGACGGCGAGGGCGCCGAGCACATGACGATCCTCGCCTCGCTCGCGCGCAGGCTCGTCCACGACAGCTTCAAGAACGCGCTCAGGACAGCGCCGACCCCCGACGCCGTCGTTACCCTCATCGAGAAGGAGGTGCTGGGACGATGAAACTCGTCGCAGTCACGTCGTGCCCCACCGGCATCGCCCATACCTACATGGCAGCCGAGGCACTGGAGCAGGCCGCCGAGGCGGCAGGCCACGAGATCGCGGTCGAGACACAGGGCGCCGCGGGCGCCACCGCGCTCACCGCCGAGCAGATCGCCGCGGCGGACGCGGTGGTATTCGCCGCAGACGTCGACGTCCGCGACAAGGAGCGGTTCGAGGGCAAGCCGACCGTCACCGGCAGCGTCAAGCGCGCCATCAACGACGCGGCCGGGCTGATCACGGAGGCGGTCGACGCGAGCAAGAACGCCTCCAAGCACGCTGCGCCCGCCAGTCCGCCGCCCGCGCGAGCGCAGAACGTCGCGCTCGGGTTCGGCTCCCGGCTGCGGCAGTGGCTGATGACCGGTGTGTCTTACATGATCCCGTTCGTCGCGGCGGGCGGCATCCTCATCGCACTGTCCTTTGTGATCGGTGGCGCCGAGATCGCCGTTATGGTGGACGGCGGCACCTTCCAGGGCACCGAGTACCCCGGCGTGGCCAGCCTGTCCGACCTGTTCAGCGAGGCGGGCATCGCGGGCGTGATGTACAAGATCGGCTCACTGGCGTTCGAGATGCTGGTGCCGATCCTGGCCGGGTTCATCGCCTTCGGCATGGCCGACCGGATGGGCATCGCACCCGGTGTTGTCGGCGGGCTGATCGCCGTCGAGATCGAGGCCGGCTTCCTCGGTGGTCTCGTCGCCGGTCTGCTCGCGGGCGCCGTCACCATGGCGCTCAAGCAGATCAAGGTGCCGCGCGGCGTCTCCGGCATCATGCCGGTGGTCGTGATCCCGCTGCTCTCGGTGTTCGTCGTCGGGTTCATCATGATCGTGGTGGCAGGCGGCCCGATCGCCTCGGTGCAGTCCGCGCTCACCGGCTGGCTCGGCGGTCTCGCCGGGGTCAACGCGGTCCTGCTCGGCGCGCTGCTCGGCGCGATGATGGGCTTCGACCTCGGTGGCCCGGTCAACAAGGTGGCCTACCTCTTCGGCACCGCCGCGCTGGCCTCGAGCAATCTGACCGTGATGGCCGCCGTGATGGCGGCCGGGATGGTGCCGCCGCTCGGGCTCGCGCTGGCCACCGTCATCCGCCGCAAGCTGTTCAGCCAGCAGGAGCGGCAGGCCGGTGAGGCGGCGTGGCTGCTCGGCCTCTCGTTCATCACCGAGGGCGCGATCCCGTTCGCGGCCGCCGACCCGCTGCGGGTCATCCCGTCCACTGTGGTCGGTGGCGCCGCGGCCGGTGCGACCTCGATGGCCGTCGGCTCGACCCTGATGGCCCCGCACGGCGGCATCTGGGTGATCGGACTGATCGGCAACCCGCTCGGCTACCTGCTGGCCATCGTCGTCGGCAGCGCCGTCACCTGCGGCGTCGTCGTCGCGGCCAAGCACGTCGGGCGCAGCCCGGCGGAGCCGTCGCCGCAGGCCGAGGCCAGCACCCGTCAGGCCGTGGCGGCCTGAGTGATGTCAGCAAGGAGTAGTGCCATGCCAGAACGTCGAGTCGTCGTCGGGTCGTCCGTCGGCCTGCACGCCCGGCCAGCGGCGTTGTTCGTCCAGGCCGCCACGCGGCAGTCGGTGAACGTGCTGATCGGCAAGGACGGTGGCGAGTTCGTCGACGCCCGCAGCATCCTGTCCGTCATCGGCCTCGACGCGAAGGGCGGCGACGAGATCGTCCTGCGCGCCGAGGGCGAGGACGCCGACGCGGCGCTGGACGAACTCGCCCACATGGTCGCGACCGACCACGACGCGCAGGGCTGAGGCCGATGAGCAGGTTGAGCGGTATCGGAGTGAGCGCGGGCGTCGCTGCGGGGCCGGTCGCCAGGCTGGCCAGCCCGCCGGAGTTGCCGCCGGACAGCGGGCCGGAGGTCGACCCGGACGCGGCCGTCACCCGGGCACACCAGGCGCTCGAGGCGGTTGCCGCCGACCTCGACGCCAGGGCGAGCAGAGCGAGCGGCCCGGCGGCCGACGTGCTGCTCGCGCAGTCGATGATGCCGCGTGACCCGGCGCTCGCCGACGCGGTGGGCAAGGCCGTCGCCGCGGGCACGTCGTTGCCGCACGCCGTGCACGAGGCGTTCGGCATCTTCCGCGCCGCGCTGGAGGCGGCGGGCGGCTACCTCGCCGAGCGGGCGGCCGACCTCGACGACCTGTGCCACCGCACCGTCGCCGAGCTGCTCGGCCTGCCGATGCCCGGCCTGCCGGAGCCCGGCCATCCCTACGTGCTGCTGGCGACCGACCTGGCGCCGGCCGACACCGCGACGCTGGACCCGAAGCAGGTGCTGGCCATCGTCACGGAGCAGGGCGGGCCGACCAGCCACACCGCGATCCTGGCCAAGTCGCTCGGCATTCCGGCGATCGTGGCCTGCGCGTCATCGCGCGAGCTGGCCGACGCGACCGAGGTGCTTGTGGACGGACGTGCCGGCACCGTCGACGTCGAGCCCGACCCCGACGAGGCGGAGCGGGCCGTGCTCGCCGAGCGAGAGCGGGCCCGGGCCGTCGCGGCGAGCAGCGGTCCCGGCCGCACCGCCGACGGCACGCCGGTGAAGCTTCTGGTCAACCTCGGTTCGGCGGCCGAGCTGGCCGCGGCGTCAGAAGTGGACAGCGAGGGCGTCGGCCTGCTGCGCACCGAGTTCCTCTACCTCAGCCGGACCACCGCGCCGAGCGTCGCCGAGCAGGCGGAGAGCTACGCCGAGGTGTTCGCCGCGTTCGCCGGTCGCAAGGTCGTGGTTCGGACGCTGGACGCGGGCGCCGACAAGCCGTTGCCGTTCGTCGACCACGGCGAGGAGCCCAACCCCGCTCTGGGGGTGCGGGGCTGGCGGCTGTCCCGCCGCACTCCCGGCATGCTCGCCGACCAGCTGGCGGCCATCGCCGAGGCGCGGCGCAGACAGGACGCCGACGTCTGGGTCATGGCGCCGATGATCTCGACCCCGGCCGAGGCGGCGGAGTTCGCCGAGCGCGCGCACGCGCTCGGGCTGCCGGTGGCGGGGACGATGGTCGAGGTGCCCGCGGCGGCGATCCGCGCGCGGCAGGTGCTGGCCGGGTGCGATTTCGCCAGCATTGGCACCAACGACCTCGGCCAGTACACCCTCGCCGCCGACCGGATGGCCGGTGAGCTGGCCGACCTGCTCGACCCGTGGCAGCCCGCGCTGCTGGAGCTGGTGCGGACCACGGCGGCAGCGGGCCGCGAGCTGGGCAAGCCGGTCGGCGTATGCGGCGAGGCGGCGAGCGACCCGCTGCTCGCGCCGGTGCTCGTCGGGCTCGGCGTGACCAGCCTGTCCATGGCGCCATCGGCGATCCCCGAGGTGCGGGCCGCGCTGGCCGCGCACACCGACGCCGACTGCACCCGGCTCGCCGAGATCGCCGTCGCCGCGAGCGGCGCGGTCGAGGCCCAGGCCGCGGTCGTCGACGCGGCACACTGACCCCGCCCTCAAGTGCGCCTGCCGCCATGCGGCGGCAGGCGCACGGGCGGCTGTCGATAGCCCAGTGAGGTGAACCCGGGCTCATGTCGGTCCACATCATGCGGAAACCCACCCCTTGGCGGGACAATCGTGTCGTGACCAAAGACAACGACACCCATTCCGCCACGTCCCGCCAGACCGAGGTCGACCGGCCGGAGCCGCAAGAGACCCAGCCGCTGACCACCGAGGAGGACGTCGTCCGGCCTCCCGAGGCGGAGACCACCGGACCGGCCAAGCTCAAGCCGACCCGGATCAGCGGCACCTGGGTCGCGGTGATCGTCGCCGTCGTCGTGCTGGTGTTCCTGCTGATCTTCATCCTGCAGAACTCGGACTCGGCGACGGTGCACTACCTCGGCCTGTCCGGCACGCTGCCGCTCGGCGTCGCGCTGCTGTTCGCGTCGGTCGGGGGAGCGCTGCTCGTCGCGCTGGTCGGCGCCGCCCGGATCCTGCAACTGCGCCGGTTCGCCCGGCGGGCGTCCACCCGTCAGCGCAGCCAGAGCACGCCCTAACGCGCGGCGGCCTCGCGCTCGCGGACCTGCGCCGGTGTGACGGTCTCGCGACGTGCGGGCTCACCGGCGGTGAGGTGCTGCCGGAACAGTCGCGCGGTGCCGGGCATGAGGCCGCGCAGCACGGCGAGCCGGACCGACGGCGAGCGGCCGATCCGCATCGCCACCCGCGTCGCGGGGCGGATCGCCGCGTCGAACAGCCGGGGCTGGTCGAAACCGCCGAGTCGGCGCATCCACTCGGGCAGGCTCGCGATCACCGGTGGCGCGATGAGCCTGCTGCCGGCCCACAGCCGCAGCCCGCCGTTGGCGCGCGGCGTGCGCAGCAGATAGTGCATGCCCTGGTGGGCGCGCTCGGAGACGCACAGTCGCGGCCGCACCTCGGCGAAGTACGCGCGCACGTCGTCGCGGGAGCGGGGGATGCTGGCCGGGTCGCAGGTCTGTAGCTCGGCGGCGAGCGCACAGTCGGCCCAGTAGCGCGACTCCGCCGCCGGGCTCAGCGGGCCGGGGCCGTACGTCTCGTAGCACTTGAGCACCGAGTGCCAGCCGGTGATGTGGATCCATCGCTGCGACTCGGGGTTGTTGGCGCTGTAGCGCTTGCCGCTGATCGGCTCGATGCCGGTGGCCTTGGTGTGCACTCGCATCAGGGCGTCGGACGCCGCGATCGCGGTCGGCCCGTCGCCGACGGCGACGGTGAGGAAGTAGGCGAAGGTGCGGTCGAGCCGCAGGTGAGGGTCGGTGTAGATGCCCGCCATGTCGGCGACCGCCGCGGTGAGAAACGGGTCGAAGTGCTCCAGCACGACGGCGCGCTGGAATCCGAGCAGGGCGGTCGGCGCGGTCCACACCTGCCAGGTCGGCGAGTCCGGTCCGAAGAACCCGTAATCGCTTTGCCGAATCGACGCGCTCGTCATCCTGCCGCTCCCCATCTCCTCTTACTACTGTCGCGTAGTAATATGCTACGTGAGCGTAGTATTGTCCAGCGGGAGGCACGGTGGCGGCCACGGCGACCAGGCGGAAACGACGGACCTACGCGCCTCGCGTGCCGGCCGAGCAACGGCGTGCGCAGCTGCTCGACGCCGCATTGCACCTGGTCGTGAGCCGTGGCCACAACGCCGTCAGGATGGCCGCCGTCGCCGATCAGGCCGGCGTCACGAAGCCGGTCGTCTACGGGATGTACGCCAATCGCGCGGAGTTGCTCGCCGCCCTGCTCCGGCGTGAGTCCGAGCAGGCGCTCGCCCAGGTGCTCGACGTCCTGCCCGAGGACAGGGCGGGACGTCGTCCTGGCGAGCTGCTGTCCGACGTCCTCGATCGGTTCCTCGCTGCCGTGCGCGCGGCGCCGGAGCGCTGGCATTGCGTCGTCATGCCGATGCCGGACATGCCGGCCGAGTTCCACGCCGCCCGCGAGCAGGCTCGCGGTGTCGCGCTGGCCCGTGCGGAACAGCTCGTCCGAGACCAGGTGCGCGCGGTGGGCGCCTCGCCCGAGCTCGACCCGGAGATTCTGGCCCACACCCTGGTCAGCCTGTTCGAGATGGCCGCCCGCCTCGTGCTCACCGAGCCCGAGCGCTTCCACCCCGCCCGCTTCGCCGCCACCCTCCGGGCGGCGTTGGGCAGCGCTATGAGCCATCGATCCGGGCGATGAGCTGGTTGGTCCAGGTGACGGCGTCGTCCAGGGCCGGGAGCACGTCGAGCCCCTCGGCCTCGGCCGCGTACCGCGCGGACCACCCTCGCCGGGCTGTGACGTGTGGTGGCCAGCGGTGTGCCCGCCTGGCGGCGAAGAGTCGCACTGCGACGTCGCGAAGTTCCACCAGTGTGCCCTGGTAGGCGCGTGTCGCGAGTTGGAGGTCGACCAGGTCGTGCGCTCGGTCGTTGATCCAGGTGTCGTGGTCGGGCGCTGTACAGGCGTGCAGCTTCTGCGCGATCTGATGGGTCAGCGGGAGGGCCGGCACGGGTTGGGGAGCGGGAAGGCCCAACTCGTCGAACCAAGCTGCGGCGTCATGCACGCCGATGGTGTCGGGTTGCGCGAGTCCATCGGCCTCCTCGGCAGCGACTTCTACGGTGATCGTTCCGAACGGTCCGCCCTGATATTCGAGTTTGGCGCGGTATCGGTGTGGGCGATAGCCATCGGGCACCGCTGTTTCGATCACGCCGTCGTCAACGAGCACACCCGAGAATCCCGCCCATCCGGTCCGAAGGGCCGTGCCGAACTGCTCGCGGAATCGGTCGATGGTGACTCGGCGAACCGTGTCGAGGTCACTCGACACCCGTGTCGCCCGGGTTCCCACTCGGATCTCGATGTTGGACGCGCCCTTGATGACCGCGCAGTCGTCCCGCGAGAGGAGCTGACCGAGAACGACGATGCCGATCAGCCGCCGGACGCGCCGTTCCGGGACGGCCTGAGCGCGAGCGAGGTTACGCAGCCGCGCGTCAAGAGATCGGAGGCCGGTCGGCGGAGTGCGGGTCATCGCGGCTCCGTCAGGTTCGCCACGACGTCGTCGTACTCGGACGCCAGCAGCAGCCCGTCGCGTCTTGCCTGGTGAGCCGCGTCGAGCAGTCTGTCGGTCATGATCAAGCTGCGGCAGTCGACGAGTGCCCTAGCGACGGTGGTAGCTGGGATCTGGAAGTAGCTGGTCAGGTCCGATGCCGGGATGTGCTCGGTGATGATCGTGACGTCGTCCCGGGGATGGGTCTTGCGAACCCGGTGTGGCGTGGCGACTCGGACGCTTCGGGGGTTGGCCAACGCGAGGTCATGCAGCGCGAGGACCGCGTCGTATGCCAGCACGGCGTCGGGGCCGGTCCACAGCACAGCCTCCATGAACGTGTCGCGCGCAGAGGCCGGTGCGTCGGGAAAGCGATAGAGCCTACGGTCGATCCGCACGAGTCGACCGCGCGCGGCCAACTTGCGCAGCTCGACCGGCGGGATGCCGAGCCGGGCAGCGTCCGCCGTGGTGACGTATCCGTACTGGTCCAGCGCCAACTCCCAGAGGCGCCGCCGATACGTGTCTGCCGGTTGAGGCATGGCAGAACCGTACCGTTTTCGGTACGGTTCTGCCATGTGACTCGCCGCGATTTTCAGACCGGGTCGAGATCGCCGACCTCGATGAGCGGCGACGGTGCGCTGTCCGCCGATCGCCCTGGCCCCGCCCACAGGTACACGACCGTGCCCCGCTCCGCCCCGGCCGTACCGATCGGACGCTGGTCGGTGATCACACCGTTGGTCGGCGCGGCCGTATCGCCTGGTCCCTTCGGGATCAGGCCCGCCTTGCGCACGATCTCACCGGCGTCCGTCGCGCTGAGGCCAACGACGTCGGGCACCTCGGTGATCGGCCGCTCACCGAACATGGCATCGAGTGTAGAACCCGGCCCAACCGGCCGCTGGCATACCGAGCTAACCGTACACAGATTCAGTATCTTAATGTTCTGGACAGTTGTGATATTTGGTTCGAGAATCGACCTGTGCTGGACGCGGTCGTGGGGCGGGACGCGGAATTGGCCGCCGTCGGGCGGCTGCTCGAGTGGGTCGACTCCGGCCCGGCCATGCTCGCGCTCACCGGCGAGGCCGGCATCGGGAAGACCACCGTCTGGCACCACGGCGTCCGGCGGGCGCGGGACCGCGGCTTCACCCCGCTGATCTGCCGCCCGGCCGCCGCCGAGGTCCGGCTCAGCTATGCCGGGCTGGCCGACCTGCTCTCCGATATGCCGCCCGGCGCCTTCGCCCGGTTGCCACCGCCACAGCGGCGGGCGCTGGACGCGGCGCTGCTCCGTGGCCGCGACGACGACCCGGCACCCGACGAACGGGCGGTCGCCGCCGGACTGCTGTCCCTGCTGCGCGGGCTCGCGCGCACCATGCCGGTGCTGCTGGCGATCGACGACGTTCAGTGGCTGGACGAGCCGACCCGGCGGGTGGTCGAGTTCGCGGTGCGTCGATGTTCCGGCCAGGTCGCCACGCTGGTCACGCTGCGCGGCGACGACACCGCCGCGCTGGCCGGGCTCCGCCCCGGCGAGCCCGACCGGCTGGAGACGGTGTCCGTCGGCCCGCTGAGCCTCGCCGCGCTGCACCACGTGCTGAGCCAGCACACCGGACGGATCTGGCGGCGCCCCGCGCTGGTGCGGATCGCGCAGGCCTGCGGCGGCAACCCGTTCTACGCGCTCGAGCTCGCCCGGTCGAGCGGCGAGCACAACCACGGACCCACCGTGCTCCCCGACACGCTGCGGGAGCTGGTGCGGGAGCGGCTGGCGCATTCCTCGCCGCCGGTGCGGGAGGCGCTGCTGGTGGCCAGCGCGCTCGCCGCGCCGCGCGTCGACCTGGTCGAGCGGGCGGTCGGAGGCGACGCCGGTTCGCTGCTCGGCGAGGCCGAAGACCAGGGCGTCGTCGCGCTCTCCGGCAACGGCGAGGTGCGGTTCAGCCATCCGTTGCTCGCCAACGGCGTGTACTCCGACGCCAGCCCCAGCGCCCGGCGCGCGCTGCACCGGCGGCTGAGCGGCGTCGTCGACGACGTCGAAGAGCGCGCCCGCCACCTTGCCCTCGCCACGCTCGGGCCGGACGACGAGACGATCGCCGCGCTCGACGACGCGGCCGACCTCGCCCGTAGGCGGGGAGCGCCCGCGGCCAGCGCCGAGTTGCGCGATCTCGCGCTCAGCCTCGGCGCCAACGGCCCCCTCCGGCGCATCAAGGCGGCCCACGATCACGTCAACGCGGGCGACCCGAGCCGGGCACGGCAGCTGCTCGAGTCGGCCATCGCTGACCTCGACGCCGGCCCCGTCCGCGCCGACGCGCTCGCGCTGCTCGGCCAGATCCACTACCTCGTCGAGGACTACGCCAGCGCGGCGACGGTGCTGGAACAGGCGCTCGCCGAGGCGGGATCGGACCTCGCGCTGCGGGTCTTCCTCGCGCTCGAGCTCGGCTTCGCGTTCGTCAACGGCGGCCGCGTCGCCGAGGCCCTTCCGCTGGCCAAGACCGCGCTCGCCGAGGCGGAAGAGCTCGATGACAAGGGCCTGCTCGCGGAGGCGATCGGCGCGCTAGCCATCGTCCGGTTCCTCGACGGACAGGGCGTCGACGAGGCGGCGTTCACCCGCGCGCTCGAGCTGGAGGACATCGACCGGCCGAGCCACGCCACCCGGTGGCCCGCGCTGAACGCCGCCATGGTGACGCTATGGAGCCACCAGCTAGAGGAGGCGAGAGCCGGGCTCGCCAAGCTGCGCGAGCGCTGCCTCGACCGCGGGATGGAGAGCGATCTGTGGTTCGTCTGCTACCACGAGGCCTCCGTCGAGCTGCGGTTAGGCGACGTGGTGGCGGCGGAGCGACTCGTCGCCGACATGGCCGAGCGCGCCACGCTGACCGGGGCCGACCTGCCGCAGGCGTTCGCGCTGAGCGCCCGCGCCCAGGTGCAGGCGTGGGTCGGCGAGGTCGAGGCGGCGAGAACCAACGGGCAGACCGCGCTCGCCACGATCACCGAGGCGGGCATGGTGTCGGGCGCGCTGTTCACGCTGTCGACGCTGGGATTCGCCGAGCTGTCGGCGGGCAACTTCGAGCGGACGGCCGAGCTGCTGGTGCCCGCCGCCGCGCAGATGGCGGCCATGGGGCTCAAAGAACCGGCGGTCACCCCCTTCCTGCCCGACGCGGTGCAGGCGCTGGTCGCGCTCAACCGGCCCGACGAGGCCGAACCGCTCGTCGCTTTGCTTGAGGACAGCGGCCGTCGTCCCGGCCGGGGCTGGGCCGCCGCGGTCGGCGCCCGCTGCCGTGCCCTGCTGCTGGCCGCGCGGCGGCAGACCGACGACGCGGCCGGGGCGTTCGGTCGCGCGCTGGCCGCTCACGAGCGCGTCCCGCAGCTGCGCTACGACCGGGGCCGCACGCTCCTGGCGCTCGGTGAGTTCCAGCGGCGCCGCAACCAGCGCCGCGCCGCGCACGAGTCGCTGACCGAGGCGGCCCGGCTGTTCGCCGAGGTCGGGGCCGTGCAGTGGGAGCGCAACGCGCGCACCGAGCTAGACCGGGTCGGGATGCAGGCAGGCGCGGGGAACGAGCTGACCGCGACCGAGCAGCACGTCGCCGAGCTCGCCGCGTCCGGGATGACGGTGCGCGAGATGGCCGTCGCGCTGCTCGTCAGCCCCAAGACCGTCGAGGCTCACCTCACTCGCATCTACCGCAAGCTCGGCATCCGCTCCCGGGCCGAGCTGGGGCGGATCACCGCCGACCGCAAAGCAGGGAGGCCATACCAAGCAGACCGGACGTAAGCGGACGTGCCATCTTGGTTTGCCTCGCACGTTCGCTTGCGTCCGATCGAATTGGTATCTACGGACACTGTAGGGGTTCACCCGATGCGGTGAAGCATGTCGCTGCGACATCGTCGTGCGCGTGACCAGGTCGTATCTCGTGGAGTGCTATTGGCCGGGCATCACGACGGCCGCCTACGCCGAAACCGTCGACCGGCTGGCCTCCGCCGCGGTGGCCACCGACGACGCCGACGCCCGCTTCCTCGACAGCCTGCTCGTGCCGGTCGACGAGGTCGTGTTCTACCGCTTCAGCGGCCAGTCCGCCACCGCCGTGGAACGGCTCTGCGCCCACGCGGGGCTGCGGTTCCACCGAATCCTGGAGTACGTCACCGCGGCACCAGCGCCACATCCGGCGTGACGAAAGTACGGGGAGAGCAATGACCACCATCGCAGAGCCATCGCTACAGGCGTCGGTCGAGTACTACAAGACGCTGTGCGACCAGCTGCAGCACGCGCTCGACAGCCGAGTCGTCATCGAGCAGGCCAAGGGAGTGCTCGCCGAGCGCCATCAGCTCGGCATGGATGGGGCCTTCACCCTGTTGCGCTCGTTCTGCCGTGCCAACAGCCTGCCGCTGACCGCGACCGCACGCGCCGTCGTGGCCGGGCAGCAGCTCACGGAGCTGCGTCAGCTCACCGGCGTATCTTCCAGGTCCCGCTGAAGCTGGTCAGGAAGTCGCGGTCCCGAGGCGTGAAGACGCGGTAGAACCAGGTGCGGTCCCCGCTGGTCGGCGCCGTGACGCGGAAGGCCCAGGTGGAGCGCGAGGTCGTCGTGGCCGATCGCAGCGTCGACCACGAGCAGGACGCGCACGTCTTGAGCTGGAGCCGCACCGTCTTGCCCGCCACCTTGGGCACCACGGTGCCGCGCATCGTGAGCGTGCCGTCGTCGTTGCGGGTGACCTTGCTGGTGATGACCCGCCGCACGTTGACCCGCGTCGTCGCGCTCGACTCCTGGTAGAGCAGATCGCCTTGGTAGACAACGCGATAGTCGGTGTTGCGGCTCGGCTGGTGGTCGTTGAACCGGAACACCGTGTCCGAGTCCGTGGTCCCTGTCGCCACCCGCCGCCACTCGCTCGCGCCCGCCGGGCGGGCGAACAGCTCGACCGCCGCGTCCTGCAACGGCTCGGTGTAGCCGAGCGCGTCGGCCTCGGCGACGACCTGCCCTTCGAGCACGCTCGTGCCGCCATAGGTCAGCCACGTCGTGCGCCGGGTCCAGTGGATCCAGGTGTCGATGACCGCGACCGGTGACTGTGCGGCCGGTGTCGTGCCGGTGTTCGTGGCCGCTAGCGCGGGCTGGCCCGGCAGCATGACGGCCGCGAGCAGCGCAGCGACCAGTGATCGAATAATCATGAAGATTTCCCCACCCACCCGTATTGCCTGATTTCTCACCCAGTATTCCATATGGGTGAACCCTCGGGATCGAGGGAGCAGGGAACAGGGCTTGACGCGTATCCCGGCGCGACGGCACCATGGCGTTATACGCAACGGTTGTGGATAGCGCAACATCATCGAGGGGTGCTCCTATGCGGATTCTGGTTGCCGACGCCTTCCCGGACGAGGCCGTCGCGGCGTTACGCGAGCGCGGCCATCAGGTCGACCACCTGCCCGGCACGACGGCCGATGACCTGCCGGAGGCCGTCCGCGACCACGAGGTGCTCGTCGTCCGCAGCACCCGGGTCACCAGCGACGCGATCGCGGCGTCCGCCGGGCTGCGGCTGGTGATCAGAGCGGGTTCCGGCACCAACACCATCGACTGCGCGGCGGCGGCCGAGCGCGGCGTCTACGTCTGCAACGTGCCGGGCGGCAACGCCGTCGCGGTGGCCGAGCTGGCGTTCGGGCTGCTGCTCGCGCTCGACCGCGACATCCCGGCCAACGTCGCGGACCTGCGCGCCGGGCTGTGGGACAAGAAGCGGTACTCCAGGGCCCGGGGCATCCTCGGCAGGCGGATCGGCGTCGTCGGCCTCGGCGACGTCGGGCTCGCGTTCGCCGAGCGGGCGGCGGCATTCGGCGCGCACGTGTACGCGGTGGCGAAGCCGGGCCGGTCGCAGCAGACACTCGACCGCGCCCACGCCGCGCGCATCACATACGTCGGCAGCCTCGAAACGCTGGCCGAGACCTGCGACGTGCTGTCCTTCCACGTCCCCGCGACGGCCGAGACCCGCTGCCTCGTCGGGCGCGACCTGCTCGCGCGGGTACGCCCCGGCACGTTCATCCTCAACACCGCGCGCGGCGATATCCTCGACGAGGACGCGCTGATCGAGGCCATGGACACCAAGGGCGTCCGCGCCGGACTCGACGTCTTCGCCGCCGAACCCGGCCAGTCGACCGGCACGTTCGACTCCCGGCTCGCCCGGCACCCCAGCGTCTACGGCACCCACCACATCGGAGCGTCGACCGAGCAGGCTCAACAGGCCATCGCCGACGAGGTGGTGCACATGATCGAGACGTTCGAGCAGGGGACGGTGCTGCACTGCGTCAACCTCGACGCGGAGCCGTCGCTCGAGTACGCGGCGTCGGGGCGGTCATGAACCCGCCGTCGCAGCAGGCCGGTGTGATCCCGGCGCCGGAGCGACCTGCGCTCGGCATCCGGCTGCCCAGCGTGCTGGTCGCCGACCCGCAACAGGCCGCCCGGCTGGCCGAGCTGAACACCCGGCTGGTCGAGGGGCCGATCGACGCCGCCCGCGCCGAGGCGGAGCGGCTGCGCGGACTCGCGGCGGAGGGCGCCTTCCTCCGCCCGCCCGAGGGCGCCGTCGTGGTGTACCGGCTGGGAGCGGGCGAGCACCAGCAGACCGGCGTGATCGCCGACGTCGCGGTCGACGACTACCGCACCGGCCGCATCCGCCGTCACGAGGCCACCCGGCCGGACCGGGTGCGCCGGATGGAAGACGTGCTCGCCGCGATGCGGTGGGAGCTGGTGCCGCTGACGCTGACGCACCCGCCGCTGCCCGGGCTGCAATCGCTGCTCGCGGCGGCCACCGAGCGCGCGCCGGACGTCGAGACCGTCGCGGCGGACGGCGTCAGCCAGTCGGTGTGGATCGAGCCGCCCGGCCGTGCGGCCGACGACATCAGGGCGGAGCTCACCGGCATCGACACCCTCTACATCGCCGACGGCCATCACCGCATGGCCGCCGCCGAGCGGTACGCGGGCCCCGGTGACTTCGTGCTCGGCGCGCTCTTCCCCGCCGACGAGATGCGGCTGCTCGGCTACCACCGCTGCCTCATCCGGCCCGGTGGAGTGTCCACATCGGACCTCATCGACGTGCTCGCCGCACAACCGATGACCGAGTCGCTGCGGGAGTACGGCACCGACGAGGAGGTGACCACCGGGCCGGGAATCGTGGCGATGTGGCTCGACGACCGCTGGTATCGGCTGCGGCTGCGGGTGCCACGCACGGCCGACCCGTGCGCGTCGCTCGACGTCGTGCTGCTCGAGGAGGGCGTGCTGGGGCCGCTGGCCGGGGGCACCGGGGCGCGGATCCTGCCGCTGCCCGGCAGCGGTGACGCGGACTCCATCGCCCGCTGGTGCGCCGAGCACGACGCGGTCGGCTTCCTGCTCCACCCGCCCGGCGTGTCGCAGGTCGTCGCGGTCGCCGACGCGGGCGAGGTGATGCCGCCCAAGTCGACGTGGTTCGACCCGAAGGCCCGCGCGGGGCCGTTCCTGCGCGACCTACGACGGTAGTTCGGCGAGCGGCGGCTCGGGGGCGACCGCGAGCGCGTCCATGTTGCGCCGCACGTCATTGCTCTCGGCGAGGCGGATCAGCAGCAGGCCCGTGCTGAGCAGACCTGGCCGCAGCACGGTGTGAGCCACCAGCGCCACGCAGCGGTCCTGCTCGGCGATGACGTCCGGCCAGGCGTCCTCGTCGAGCGCGGCGAGCCGCGTCGCGAACCGCCACGCGCCGTCGCGGGCGCGCCGGATGCTGAACTTGATGATCTCGTCGTCGGTGCGGCCGCCGATCGTGTCGAGTAGGCCGATCAGCGGCGAGACCGTGGCGATGTTCGCCTGCACCGGCCCGAGCATCGATGTCAGGATGTCGTTGACCTTCTCGAAATCGCCGCGCAGCTCCGGCAGTCGCGCGCCGGGGGAGCAGCGGGCGGCCGCGATGCCGAGGTCCAGGTTGATGTGGGCGTTGATGCCCGCGAGCAGGTGCTGCAGCAGCAACGGGCGCCAGCTCGCGCAGGCGTCGAACGCGACCCGCCAGCACCGGGTCAGCTCCGCGCGGTGCGAGTAGGCGTGCTCGGCCTCGACGTAGCGGCCGGCGAACAGCACGCCGAGGCGCGCCATTCGCTCGGCGTCGTCGAAGTGACCGGACGCGACGCCTTCCTTGATCTTGCCGGTGACCTTGCGGTAGAGCACCGCGAAGTAGCCGCGGCGGTCGCCGTCGCGGCGGGCGCGCTCGACGACGTCGTCGAGCGCGGCCAGCACGTCGTCGATGGAGGTGAGAGACATCGCCTCCAGGTTCGCCGCCGGACGCCGTGGCGTTACGACGACCTCAGCCGGACTTGGTCGCCCCGGCGTCGCTCATCGGCAGGATGGGCTGGGCGACTTTGATGTTCTCGCGGTCGAGGCTGCGCTTCAGCTGCGCCCGCAGCTCCCGGCCGATCGCCCACTGCTCGCCCGGCTTCGTGGTGACGAGCACGCGGATCGTGACGGCGCCGTTGCCGATGCCGACGACGCCGTTGAGGTCGGGACGCTCGATGATCCGGGACGCGACGTCCGGGTTGTCGGCGAACTCGTCGATGCTGCGCTGGATGACCTCCTCCGCGCGGGAGACGTCCTCGGAGTAGTCGAGCGGAAGGTCGATCACGGCGTTCGCCCAGTCCTGGTTCATGTTGCACACGCGCAGGATCTCGCCGTTGCGCACGTGCCACAGGCCACCGTTGAGGTCGCGGACCCTGGTGACGCGCAACGTGACGGCCTCGACGGTGCCGATGGCCTCCCCGGCGTCGATGGTGTCGCCGACGCCGTACTGGTCCTCGATCATCATGAACATCCCGGCCAGGAAGTCCTGCACCAGGCTCTGCGCGCCGAAGCCGATCGCGAGGCCGAGCACACCGGCGGTGGCCAGGATCGGGCCGAGGTTGATGCCGAACTCGGCGAGGATGGTGAGCGCCGCGATACCGAAGATCACGATGGACGCAATGCTCTTGAGCACCGTCCCGATCGTCTCGGCCCGCTGGTGCTGCCGTTCGGCAGGGGACGTCTCGGACGACTTGAGGACCTTCGCCCTGGCCTTCGACGTCGCCGCGCTGAGCTTTCCTTGCGACGTCACCATTCGCTTGATCATCATGGTGATCAACCGGCCGATGACAGCGCGTGCCACCAGCGCGACGACGATGATGATGACGATGTTGATCGTGCTCGAGACGATCATCCCGGCGTGCTGCGAGAACCAATCCACGATCGGTCCCGCCTGCGCCAGCACGGGACCGGAGGCACGGGTCGCCACGACTATGCTCCTCTCGGTTGGGTGTCGGCTGCGTGTCCCTGGCAGCCGACTGAAGTCTGTCCGCGCCGCACAGTGTCCCAGGTGTGACCGCGACACACATGGCGGACGCGGAAAGAGCCGTTGGCTACTGTCGGTTAGTGACCTTTGCCGGTGGCGCGAATCGCCGCTACCCGGAACGCTGACGGCATGAGGATTGCGTGCAGGTCCGAATCATCGGCGATCATGTCGGCCGCCGTGGTATTGGCGCGGCGTGCCGCGCGCGACGAGGAGGCCGCATGATGACAGATGACGGCCTGCAGCGGCTGGTCGATGACGGTGTGTTGAGTGACGATCAGCTGGCCGAGGTGCGCCGGGCGTTGCGGGAAACGGCGGCGGGTCCGCCGTTGCTGTCTCGGGTGCGATGGGCTGAGGTCGCCGGGTATCTCGGCGGCGGTCTGGTGCTGACCGGCGCGGTGTTGCTGGTCGCGACGTCGTGGGAGCGGCTGTCGGAGACCGCGCGGACTGTGTTGCTCGGCGGCTTCGCCGCGCTGCTGCTGGTGGCCGGTGTGGTGGCCGCGGGCGGTGTGGCCGGGTTGCTGGCGGCTCGCAGCCGTGGCCAGACGGCTCGGCTGCGGGTGGCCGCGGTGCTGCTCGCGCTCGGCGCCGGGTCGACCGCGCTCACGGTGGGGGTCGCCATGCCGGAGTCCGCCGACAGCGACGCCTGGGTGGTGAGCATCGCGGGCGCGTCCGGGCTGCTGCTGGCCGCGGCCGGGTATGCGTTGCTGCCGACGGTGTTCGGTCTCGTCGCGTCGATCGGGCTCGGTCTCGTCGCCGTCATGGCCGGCATGGACGCCGTGGTCGGGCTGGACCTGCTGCCCGCGGGGCTGACCTTGTTCGGCTCGGGGCTCGTCGTCATCGTCCTCGCGATCCTGCGCGTGCTCCGGGAGCGGCTGGTCGGGCTGGCGCTCGGGTCCGGCATCGCGCTGTTCGGCGCCCAGCAGCTGATCGGCCAGGACGACACCGCGCCGTGGGCGTACCTGCTCAGCTTCGGCCTCGGCGCCGCGCTGCTGGCCGTGCACTACTGGCTGCGCAGCTGGGTGCCGCTGGTGTTCGGCGTCATCGCCATCGCGCTCGCCGTGCCGGAAGCCATCTGGGACCTGACCGACCACGCCGTCGGCGGCGCCGCCATCCCGCTCATCGCGGGTCTGATCCTGCTCGCCGCCAGCGCCATCGGACTACGACGCTACCGGGAACGCGCGGCCACGGCGGGCAAGTGAACGACCGGCGGTCAGACTCGGATGAGTCCGACCGCCGGGTCGCGGCGAGGCCGTGTCTACTCCGCGCAAAGGGCGTAGGCGTCCGGGGTGGCGGCGTCGAGCGCCTCGAAGTCGAGGTGCGAGATCCCGTTGCTGCTGGGCTGCTCCTTCTTCAGCGTGCCGCCCGCCATGACCGCGTGCGCGTTGATCGCGGTCCCCGTGGTCACCCCGGCGGCATCCGCCAGATGCTCGACGCCCGCCTGACACAGGTCAGGCAGGAAGAAGCCGGCCAGCTCGCCGAACGTCACGAAGCCGTTCGAGCCGGCCATGCCTTGGACGGCCTTCGCGTTGGCGTTCTCGACGTAACAGAAGTGGGCGGACGCGGTGCCCGCCGTCATCGCGATGCTGGCGGCAGCCGCCGCGCCGACGAAGAGCGCGCGACCTAAAAGTCTCCTCATGTCTGTCAGTCCCTTCCAGGTAATGCCCGCCCGGATGGCGGGGTAACGTATGGGACTTTTCGTAACAAACGTGATAAGTATTACGGTCAGCTTGAGATCAACTCTGGCGGAGCGCCGTTTGCGCCAAATACGGCATCGGCGACGGCTAAGTGCGTCAGTAACTATGTCGTTATGGAGTTGGCTCACGCGCTACATCCACTTTGGACCATGTCAAGATCGACTTAACGCCGAGTTCACGCAGCTCAGCAGGCTATACGCTGGTCGTCGTCGCGCTGCCGATGTAGTGTTTCCCACACAGAGTTCACCTTCTGTTTGGTTTATGTACACCTGTTGTTTCCCTCCTTTCGGCCACGCTGTGGGGGTGTCTTATCGGCAAGGCTCCACCGGCAAACTGCGCGGAGCGCTCGCCGCGGTCGTCGCTGGCGTGATGTACCGCAGCGCGCGCACCGCGATGCAGACCCGCACGATCGTCCCGGTCTCCGAACCGCGCCCGGCGGTGCTGCCGCCCAAGGTCACCGTCGTCATCCCGGCTCGCAACGAGGTCGCGGTCATCGCGAACTGCCTGCGCAGCGTGCGGGCGCAGACCCACGGCGAGCAGGGTGACTCGCCGCTGCGGGTCGTCGTCGTCGACGACGGTTCGTCGGACGGCACCGGCGAGATCGCCCGCGCCCAGGCCGACGAGGACTCGCGGGTCAAGGTGGTCCGGGTGGACGGGCCGCCGCCGGGCTGGAGCGGCAAGGTCCACGCGATGTACGCCGGTGTCGAGAACGCCGACCCGCCGGAGGCGGGCGAGTGGCTGCTGTTCGTGGACGCCGACACGGTGCTCGCCCCCGACCTGATCGACCGGCTGATCGCCACCGCCGAGGAGGTGGACGCCGACCTGGTGTCGACCCCGGGTGGGCCGCCGCCGGGCCGCTCGCTGAGCTGGCCGCTGCTGATGCCGCCGGGCCTGCAGATGATCGGCGAGAACGCGGGGCCGGACGGACGCGGCCGCAAGGCGTTCGCGATCGGCCACTGCATCCTGCTGCGCCGGTCGCACTACGAGAAGATCGGCGGCTGGGCCGCGCTCGCGTCGCGGCGCAACGAGGACGTCGAGATCGCGACCGCCATCCGGGACCACGGCGGCGCCACGCGCACTGTCGACGGGCTCGACTACATCACCACCAGCGGCATGGACCCGTTCAGCCAGGGCTGGGAGTCGTTCCGGAAGAGCTTCGTCGCCGGTACCAAGGGATCGGTCCCCGCGCTGGTCGGCATCGGCCTCGGGCAGCTCACGCTGTCACTGGCCTCCCCGACAGCCGTCGCGGTCGGCCTGAAGTCCCGGCGCAAGGGGCTGGCGGCGTTCGGCCTGCTCGGCTGGGCCGTGCAGAGCTTCGCGCACGCCAGGACGGCCAAGCTGATGCGGGCGAACCCGGAATACGCGGCGATCGCTCCGGTCTCCGGCGCGCTATTCGGCGCGCTGCTGCTGGACGGGGCGCTGCGCACGATCCGCGGCAAGACCGCCTGGAAGGGACGCCGCACCAAGTTCTAGCCGCCCAGGCACTCCAGCACGACGCGCGGGATCTCGCCGTCGGGATCGGTGAGCCTGCCGAGTGCGGTGCGGCGGATCAGCAGGCTGCCGAGCGCGAGGTCGACCAGTTCCGCGCCGACCTGCCGGGCGTTGCGAGGGCCGTTGACGTCGTACCAGGTCCAGGCCCACTGGGCCGATCCGAACAGCAGCAGGCTCCGCAGCGCGACGTCGCGGTCGCGGAACTGCCCGGCCTCGACGCCGGCCCGGATCACGCCGCGGACCAGGCCGAGGTACTCGGCGCGCAGCCGGACGCCCTCGGCGAGCATGGGGTGGTCGGACAGCCGAGCGATGTCGCGCTGGAACGCGACGGTCGCATCCCGGTCGTACTCCTGGTACAGCATGAAGGCGTACAGCAGTCCGGCCAGTTGCTCGGCCGGAGATGACAGCCGTCCGATGATCAGGTGCGCTTCGTCGATCCGGCGCCGCATGTAGGACTCGTGCAGGCTGGCGAGCAGCCGTTCCTTCGACCCGTAGTGGTGCACGATGGTGCCCTGCGCGATCCCCAGCTCGGCGGCGATGTCGCTGAACCGCGTCCGGTCGTAGCCACGCTCCGCCACATGCCGCGTGAACACGTCGAGGATCTCGGCGGATCGGCCGGCGCGCCGTCTCGTTGTCGTCATGGCCCCTCGTTTCTCGCCTGTTGACTGAGTGGTCAGTCAGTGTCAGTCTATGGGACACATCACACCGAGGAAAGCGTGGGAGGACGGCCATGACGATCGTGGCGTCGAAGGTCGAGTTCATCACCGACGCGCTCAGCCACTGGGCGGCCGAGAAGCCGGACGACGAGGCGCTGACCTACGGTGATGTCCGGCTGAGCTGGGGACAGTGGTACGACCGGGTGCGCCGGGTCGCCGGTGGTCTCGCCGCCAGGGGCATCGGCCACGGCGGACGGGTGGCGTTCCTGGACAAGAACCACCCCGCGTGCCTCGAGGTCTCCCTCGGCGCCGGAATGCTCGGCGCGGCGAACGCCGTGATCAACTGGCGGCTCGCCGGCGACGAGCTGGACTACGTGATCAACGACTCCGGCGCGACGGTGCTGTTCGTCGGCGCGGAGCTGCTTCCCGCGATCGAGTCCATTCGCGACCGGCTTAGCGCGGTCACCGACGTGATCGTGGTCGGCGGTGACGCCGACGACTATGAGGCCTTCCTCGCCGACGCCACGCCGAGGGACCGTGATCCGGCGGTCACCGCCGACGACCTGTGGCTGGTGATGTACAGCTCCGGCACGACCGGACGGCCGAAGGGCGTGATGCTGTCCCATCGCAACCTCGTCGCCCACACCGCCAACGTCGCGTCGCTGTGGCCGTTCGAGGCGGGCGACCGCAATCTGGTCGCCATGCCGCTGTTCCACGTCGGCGGCACCTCGTACGCGATGTTCGGTGTCTGGGCGGGCGCACCGTCCACAATGACCCGTGAGCCGGACCCGGCGTCGTTGTTCGCCGCGTTCGCGGCCGGGGTGACCCACGCGTTCCTCGTGCCCGCGGTGATCTCCGGGGTGTTCGCGGCGGGCGACAAGGCGGTCGCCGCGCTGTCCGGCGTGAAGTACCTGATCTACGGCGCGGCGCCGATGCCGTTGCCGTTGCTGCGAAAGGCCCTTGCCGCCTGGCCGGACATGCGCTTCGTGCAGGTATACGGCCAGACCGAGGTGGCTGGGGTGATCACCGCGCTGACGCCTGAGGCGCATCGGGACGACACCCGGCCGGAGCGTCTCGGTTCCGCGGGCACGCTCATCCCCGGCGCCGAGATGCGCGTGGTCGATCCGGCGACGGGGGAGGACGTCCAACCCGGACAGACCGGCGAGTTCTGGTTCCGGTCCGACCAGCGGATGATCGGCTACCTCAACCGGCAGGCGGACACCGAGGAAACCATCGTTGCGGGAGGCTGGCTTCGCACCGGCGACATCGGGCACGTCGACGACGGTGGGTTCCTGTTCATCTCCGACCGGGTCAAGGACATGATCATCAGCGGTGGGGAGAACATCTACTCGCCGGAGGTCGAGCGGGTTCTCGTCGAGCATCCGGCGGTGGCCGAGGTCGCGGTGATCGGCATTCCCGACGACCACTGGGGCGAGTCGGTCAAGGCCGTCGTGGTGGCTGAACCGGGTCAGGCGGTGACCGAGGAAGAGCTGGTGTCGTTCGCGCGGGAGCGGCTGGCCGGGTACAAGTGCCCGCGCAGCGTGGACGTCATCGAGGAGCTGCCTCGCAACCCGAGCGGCAAGATCCTGAAGCGGGAACTGCGTAAGCCGTACTGGCAGGGCCGCGATCGGCAGGTCTAGGCCGCGGCCGCGCTGAGCGTGCCGGAGTCGATCACGTCCTGCAGCGCGCGCAGGCCGTGCTGGATCAGCGGGTGTTCGCGACTGCCCCGGCGCACGCAGCTCATGATCTGCCGGGAGGGGACGGGTTCCTCGGTCAGCGGCAGCCGGGTGATGGCGCGGTCGGCGGGGAGTGCGGCGATCCGGGGTACCAGCGAGACGCCGAGACCGTGGGAGACGAGCGCGGCGACCGCGCACGCCACCATGACGCGGTGGTGGTGGTCGCAGGTGCCGGGGACGGGCAGGATCCACGGCTCGTCACCGGCGTCGGCGAGCGCGAGCCGGGCGCGTGCGGTGAGCGGGTGGTCGGCCGCGACCAGCAGGTCGAGCGGCTCGGCCATCAGCGCCTGCTGGTCGAACCGGGGGTCGCTCGGCGAGGGCCCGCTGTCGGTCGGCGTGAGCAGCAGCAGGTCGGTGTCGCCGGAGAGCAGCAGGTCGAACCCGGCGCCCGACTCGCATTCGGTGACCTGGACGTCGAGGTCGGGATGGTCGCGCCGGAGCAGGCCGGCTGCCGGGGCCAGCAGCCTGGTCACCACGGTCGAGAAGCCGCACATCCGCAGCGCGCCGCACTCGCCGGTGCGCAGCGACTCCAGCGCCGTGCGGGCCTCCTCCCACCTGGCGAGTAGCGCGTCCGCGTGATCGACGAGCAGCAGCGCCGCCGCGGTGAGCCGGATGCCACGGCCGTGCGGTTCGATCAGCGGCGTCTTCAGCTCCTTGGCCAGCTCACGCAGGCTGTGCGAGACGGCCGACGGGGTCAGATGCAGCGCGCCGGCAGCGGCGGTGACCGTGCTGTGCTGATGGACCGCGCGCAGGACCTGGAGCCGTCGTAGGTCGATCATGCAAACATATTACACAATTAACAGCATAAACGTGCAATAGACTGCGACGGTTTCGTGGCCGACACTGGATGCATGACGACGATGACGACAACAGACACGAACTACACGGTGGTCTCCCGGCACAACACCAGCGAGGGCGTGGTGCTCTGGGTTCGCTGCTCTCGCTGCGCCGCGCTCCGCATGCATCTGCTTCCCGCCATCGGCGGCGACGTCGCGTTGACAGCCGGCCACCACGAGGACACCTGCCCCACCTGCGGCGAGTGAATTGTCGCGTAAACATTGTTTCGGTCGCTGTGGGCGGTCAGCGACAATGCTCTGATGAACCCAGGTGCGGCTGCTCCGTCCTTCGCGGCATTGATCGAGCGGGTGTACGCGCCGGGTGAGCTGCCGGCTCTGCACGGTGAGGGCTACGGCGTCGACCGTTCCGCAGGCTCCGACGGCTGGACCGACGGGCCGTTCGTCTTCGCTCATGAGCCGCCGCGCCGATGGTTGCTGCAACGTCCACCAGGCAGTCTGCGCGCATTGGGAGACGACCGGTCGGAGATCGCGTGTGATCGTGCCGGGACGACGAGCCGAGCCGGGGTCGGCAGCGGCTGGCGGGGCGAGCCGGCGACCTGGGGGCTGCGGTTCCCGCACATCGGGATCATCCTCGCCGAGCTGCTCGACTTCGCGGTCACCGAGCCAGCGGTCGCCGACGAGCTGCTGGGCAGGCCGTGCTGGCGGGTGCGACAGCACGGGCCGGTCTACTACTGGTTCGACCGGGAGCTGCCGCTGATTCTTCGGTACGCGGCCGGTGGATCGACCCGGGCCGACGCCCAGATGTTCACCGAGATCACGGAGTTGCGCGTCGGATCGACCGGCCCGCTGGGTCCGCTGCACGACCCTCGTTTGACCGCGCGGCCACCGGCGCTAGATCCTGCCGAGCCACAGGTGGGCCGGATCATGCGGGCGGTGCGCGCCGCACTCCCGGAGTCGCGGGGCGTCGAGGTGATCCGGCTCGACGAGCCCGACGGCACGTGGCAGGCCCGGTTCACGGTGGGCACCCCGGCGGGCGAGGCGGAGATCCTCGTCGATCGTCGCGAGATGTCGGCCGAGCCGTACGAGCGAATCAAGGCCGGGATGGTGCGCGGCGGCGAAGGCCGCTGGGAGCTGTCCCTCGACCACGACCCGGAACTGGACGACGAGGCGGCGCGGCTGCTCGCACGCCGCCTCGCCCGGTCGCTCGAGGGTGGAAGCTGACCGCGCTTGTCTTCCGGGCACGAAGGCGGCGCCGAGGTTCGTTGTCGCGACCGGTTACGGCGCGCGTGTGCGTCCCTACACTCAGCCCACGACTCGTCGCCGAACACACCGCGGGAGGCCCGGATGGCTGGGACGGAACGCTTCGACTACGTTGTCGTCGGGGCCGGCAGCGCGGGATGCGTGCTCGCCGCGCGGTTGAGCGAGGACCCCGACGTCAGCGTGTTGCTGCTCGAAGCGGGCGGGGCCGACGACGCCGACGAGATCGCCATCCCCGCCGCGTTCCCCGGTCTGTTCAAGACGCGCTGGGACTGGAACTACGAGACGGTTGAGCAGAAGCAGCTCGGCGGACGGCGCGCGTACTGGCCTCGGATGAAGGCGCTCGGCGGGTGTTCGTCGATGAACGCCATGATCTACATCAGGGGTAACCGGCTCGACTACGACGGCTGGCGTGACGGCCATGGCGCGTCCGGCTGGGGCTACGAGGAGGTGCTGCCGTACTTCGTCCGGGCCGAGACCAACACCCGGCTCGGGCCGCCGTACCACGGCACCCGCGGCCCGCTGCACGTCGAGGACCGCTGCTACACCCACGAGCTCAGCCATGCGTGGGTCGACTCGGCGGTGGCATGGGGATGGAAGCGCACCGACGACTTCAACGGCCGCGAGCAGGACGGCGCCGGGCTGTACCAGGTCACCTGCAAGAACGGCAGGCGGTGGTCGGTCGCCGACGGGTACCTGCGTCCCGCGCTCGACCGGCCGAACCTGACGGTGCGCACCGACGCGCAGGTCGGCGCGATCCGGTTCGACGGAACGCGGGCGATCGGGGTGTCCTATCAGCAGGACGGTCGGCGAGTGGACGTCCACGCCGAGCGGGAGACGGTGCTCGCGGGCGGCGCGGTGAACTCGCCGCAGCTGTTGTTGCTGTCCGGCGTCGGCGCCGCGACGCAGCTGCGTGAGCACGGCATCGATGTGGTGGCCGACCTGCCCGGGGTGGGTGAGAACCTCCAGGACCATCCGCTGGTGCCGCTGGTGTGGCACACCACCGGGACCAGCGACCTCGTCGAGTTCTCCAACCCCGGCAGGCTCTCGCAGTGGCGGCTGTTCGGTAAGGGACCGCTCGCCTCCAACATCGGCGAGGGCGGCGCATTCTTCCGCTCGCGGGACGGGCTCGCCGCGCCGGACCTCCAGGTCCACGTGGCTCCCACCGGTTTCTACGACAACGGGATGCGGGAGCCGGTCGGCCGGATGTTCACCGCGGGCTCGACCCTGCTCACCCCGGCCAGCAGGGGCAGCGTGCGGCTGCGGTCGGCCGACCCGTCGTGGCGCCCGGAGATCGAGGCGAACTACTACGACGATCCGTCCGATTTGGACACCATGGTCGCCGGTGTGGCCGCCCTGCTCGAGATCGCGCGACAGGCGCCGCTCAAGGACCTGCTCGCCCGCCCGTTCCTGCCGTCGTCGACCTCGGCGGTGAGCGACGCCGATCTCGCCGAGCACGTGCGGCAGTGGACCCAGACGCTGTATCACCCCGTCGGCACCTGTGCGATGGGCTCGGGCGACACCGCGGTGGTCGACCCGGAGCTGCGGGTGCGTGGAGTCGACGGGCTGCGGGTGGTCGACGCGTCCGTCATGCCGACGGTGCCGCGCGGCAACACCAACGCGCCGACCGTGATGATCGCCGAGAAGGCGGCCGACCTGCTGCTCGGCCGTTCCGCAGCCAGGGAGGTGGCATGAGCACCGTAGCCACGAAGCAGGAGACGTTCGACTCGCTCGACCCGCGCACCGGCGATGTGGTCGGCACCCATCCGATACACGGCGAGCCGGAGGTCACCGAGGCCGTCGCCCGGGCCCGTGGCGCGGCCGCGTGGTGGTCGGAGCTGAGCTTCGCCGAGCGGGCCGAGGCGCTCAGCCGGTGGAAGGGCGTCCTCGCCCGGCGGATGGGACAGCTCGCGCAGGTGGTGCACGCCGAGACGGGCAAGCCGCACGCGGACGCGCAGCTGGAGATCGTGCTGGCCATCGACCACATTGCGTGGGCGGCGAAGAACGCGGGCAAGGTGCTCGGGCCGCAGCGGGTCTCGCCCGGGCTGCTGATGGCGAACCACAAGGCAGCCGTCGAGTACCGGCCGCTCGGGGTCGTCGGCGTGATCGGGCCGTGGAACTACCCGGTGTTCACGCCGCTCGGCTCCATCGCCTACGCGCTCGCCGCGGGCAACGCGGTGGTGTTCAAGCCGAGCGAGCTGACGCCGGGTGTCGCGACCTGGCTCGCGGACGCCTTCGCGCAGGCGGTGCCGGACGCGCCGGTGTTGCAGGTGGTGACCGGGTTCGGGCCGACCGGCGAGGCGCTGTGCCGGGGCGGTGTCGACAAGATCGCGTTCACCGGGTCGTCGGCGACGGCGAAGCGGGTCATGCACGCGTGTGCTGATTCCTTGACGCCGCTCGTCGTCGAGGGCGGCGGCAAGGACGCGCTGCTCGTCGATGAGGACGCCGACCTGACCGCCGCCGCCGACGCCGCGGTCTGGGGCGGGATGGCCAACGCGGGCCAGACCTGCATCGGCGTCGAGCGGGTCTACGTGCACGACCGGGTCTGCGACGCGTTCGTGCAGGAGGTGCTCGCCAAGGCGGGCGGGGTGCGGGCCGGTGTCGACCGGTCGGCCGAGGTCGGGCCGATGACGCTGCCCTCGCAGCTCGACGTGATCCGGGAGCACATCTCCGACGCGCTGCGCAAGGGCGGGCGCGCGGTGCTCGGCGGGCTGGACGCGGTCGGGGAGCGCTGCGCGCAGCCGACCGTGCTGGTCGACGTTCCGGACGACTCGACGGCGCTCACCGAGGAGACGTTCGGGCCGACGCTGACCATCACCAGGGTCCGCGACATGGACGAGGCGGTCCGGCGCGCCAACACCTCGCGGTACGGCCTCGGCTCCACGGTGTTCTCCCGCCGAAGGGGCGCCGAGCTGGCGGGCAGGCTGCGGGCCGGAATGACCGGCGTGAACTCGGTGATCGCCTTCGCCGCCGTGCCCGCGTTGCCGTTCGGCGGGGTCGGCGACTCCGGGTTCGGCCGGATCCACGGGGCCGACGGGCTGAAGGAGTTCACCGTCCCGAAGGCGACGGTCACCAAGCGGTTCGACGTCCCGCTCGTGCTGACGACGTTCGGCCGCTCGGCCGCGGCGGACAAGGCGGTCGCCACCCTGACGACGCTGCTGCACGGCGGTGCCACAACACTGCCACGCCGGGACGGCCGGCTGCGCCGAGTGGCGCGGAAGGCGGCGTCACTCCGCGGGCGGTGAAGCGCGTCGGTACGGTGGACGCGAAAGGGGGACTGTGCCATGCCGAGCATCGCCACCACCGACCGCGTCGATGAGCAGGCGCTGCTGGATTTCGTGCGACCGCGCCATCGGTGCCTGCTCATCACCACCCGAGCCGACGGCCGACCGCAGGTGTCTCCGGTGACCTGCGGCGTGGATACCGAGGGCCGGATCGTGGTCTCGACCTATCCGGAGCGAGCGAAAGCCCGCAACCTCCGTCGTGACCCGCGGGTGTCGTTGTGCGTTCTCTCCGACGACTGGGACGGCCCGTATGTCCAGGTCGACGGCCGGGGCGAGGTGCTGGACATGCCCGAGGCCCTCGACGGCCTCGTCGAGTACTTCCGCTGCATCTCCGGCGAACACCCGGACTGGGACGAGTACCGCGACGCGATGGCGCGGCAGAACAAGTCGCTGATCCGTGTCCACATCGAACACTGGGGTCCCATCGCCACGGGCGGCTTCCCACCCCACCTCGCCGGGTCCTGAGCGGTCAGCTTTCGCAGCCGGAACCCTCCCCGTCCGCGTCGAGCCCGTGCGGGTCGGCGCCGGTCACGCGGATGGGTCCGGCCACATCGGCGCAGTCCACGTCCGGCGGATACGGCGGCACGCACGGGATGTAGCCCGATTCGCAGTGTCCGGCGAGTTGCTTCGGCTCGGGGGTGTGCACGGGTGCGTCCGGTCCGCCGCAGGATCGCCACAAGCCCGTGCCCGCCGATCGCGCCCGGGCCTCGGCGTGCCGGTACCGGGTCTGCCGCTGATACGCGACGTCGTAGGTGTATTCGGCGGCGTGACCGCGGCGGATGATCGCCAGCCCGTAGTCACCCAGCCCCGGCACCCTGAGATACGCCAGCGTGCGGCCGTACTTGTCGGTGCGGCCCTGCGTCGCGTCGAAGACCAGTGCGATCCGTTTTCCCGCCAGCAACCGGTGCGCTGCGGCCGAGGCCCGGGCGCCCCAGCATTCGTCGGGCACACTCGGGTGGACGGATTCCGGGGTGTCGATGCCGATCACGCGCACCGACGTGCCGCCTCGGTAGCCGACCGTGACCGTGTCGCCGTCCACCACGTCGAGCACCGCGTAGCGACGAATCGGCTTCGGCGCGGAACTGGAGGTCGTCGTCGTTACCGGCGGAGACGGTTCGTCGGTCGGCGCGTCGATCCTGCTGGACTCGGTCGAGTCGCAGCCGATCTTCCGCAGCGTTTCGTTCGCGTGGTCGGCGGCGGGCGATCTCGGCGGTAGCTCGTTCCTGATCGCGAACAGGACGTAACAGGGCTCGCCCTCCTGGACGGCCGCAGCGAAATCCTGGGCCGGAGGTGTGTCCTCGATGCACCCGCCGGTCAACAGGGCCACGCCCATCAGCACGGCGGCGATCTCTCGAATCGATCTCATGGTCAGCGGTAATCCGGGTTGGGGAAGCCGGTATGGCAGCCGGCGTCCCATTCTGACCGTCGGTTGCCGTAGGCGGGCACGCCACCGGCGCGTTTGAGCATCGCGGCGAGGTGCATGAGGTTGTAGGTCATGAAGGTGGTGTTGCGGTTGGTGAAGTCGTTCTGCGGGCCGCCGGAGCCGTCGTCGAGATAGGACGGACCAGGGCCGACCGCGCCGAGCCAGCCCGCGTCGGCCTGCGGCGGGATGGTGTACCCGATGTGCTGCAGGCTGTAGAGGATGTTCATCGCGCAGTGCTTGAGCCCGTCCTCGTTGCCGGTGACCAGGCAGCCGCCGACCCGGCCGTAGTAGGCGTACTGGCCGGCGTCGTTGAGGACGCTGGAGCAGCCGTAGAGCCGTTCGATCACCTGCTTCGTGATCGAGCTGTTGTCGCCGAGCCAGATGGGTCCGGCCAGCACCAGGATGTCGGCGGCCAGCACTCGCGGGAACAGCTCCGGCCAGTCGTCGCGTTCCCAGCCGTGCACGGTCATGTCCGGCCAGACGCCGGTCGCGATGTCATGGTCCACCGCGCGAATCTCGTCCACGGTGACCCCGGCGTCGCGCATGATCTGGGCGCTGAGGTCGATCAGCCCCTGGGTGTGGCTGAGCTCCGGGGAGCGCTTCAGCGTGCAGTTGACGAACAACGCCGTCAGATCATCGAACCGTGGTGCCCGCTCATCGACCATGGTCCCTCCCCGCCCGGTCACCGTCGCCGGAACAGTCGAAAGGGATGATCCGAACGTTACGCGCGCTCATCCGTCATGAAACGTCTCAAGAAACGGTAGACGGGTTGACGTGATGAAGGGCACCTCGTAGCCTCCCCGCGATATGAAACGTTTTACCACTTGATCTTCGACGTTCCGGGGAGGAGCACAATGGCGGAAAGCTACGACGGCTCGGCGTCAGGTCCGAGCAACGCGCAGCTGTGGCGATGGTCCTTCGTCGCGGCGATGGCGGGTTTCATCGATGCCGGCTCGATCGTGGCCACCGGGGTCGGTGCGCTGGTGTGGGCCTCCGAGTTCGGCTTCGGCGACACCTACGTGGGCGTGCTCGGCGCGATCGGCCCGAACGCGATGGCGGCGGGCGTCGGCGCGCTGGTCGGCGGCTGGATCTGCGACAAGTTCGGCCGCAAGAAGATCTACGCCTACGACCTGCTGCTGTACATGCTCGGCGCGCTCGTCATCGCCTTCTCCGTCGACCAGGTGTCGTTGACGGTCGGCTTCGTCCTGATCGGACTGGCGGTCGGTGCCGACATCCCGGCGTCCTGGTCGCTGGTCACCGAGCTGGCCCCCGCGCGGAAGCGTGGCCGGCTCGGCAGCCTGTCGCAGGTGCTCTGGTACGCCGGTCCGGTCACCGTGCTGCTGCTCGGGCTGTGGCTGACGCAGTACGGCCTGCTCGGCGTCCGGCTGATGTTCGGCTTCCTGTTCCTGGTGGCGCTGGCGACCTACATCATGCGCCAGGGCATCGCCGAGTCGGCGCGGTGGAAGCACATGCACCGGGACGAGCAGTCCAGGTCGGTCGCGCGCCGGACCATCGGCGACGACTACCGCGAGCTGCTGTCGCGGCGCGGCATGCGTCCACTGCTGATGCTGCTCGGTGTGTATGGGTTCTGGAATCTCTTCGCCGGGACCAACGGCTTCTACCTGCCGCTGTTCCTGCAGGAGTACGGCTCGCTGTCCGAGGCCGCCTCGATCGGCATGCAGTGTCTGTACTTCGGACTGACCATCGTGGCGACCGCGTTCGTCTTCATCCCGCTGGTCGACCGGGTGGACCGGCGCGTCCTCTTCGCCGTCGGGTCGCTGTCCACATTGGCCGGTGCGTTGCTGCTGGCGATGTTCTCGGTGAGCCCGGTGCTGGTCACCGCCTACATCGTCATCACCGGCCTGGCGCAGGGGCTGGGCGCGCAGCACTTCTTCCAGCTCTGGTCGGGGGAGGAGTTCCCGACCAGGCTGCGGGCGACCGCGCAAGGCGTGGTGATGGGCGTGGTCCGGCTGACCCTCGGGGTGTGGTCGTTCTTCGTGCCGGTCATCGCCGCGGCCACCGGCTCGTTCCAGGCCGTCGCGGTCATCCTGTCGGCGTTCCTGCTGGTGAGCTCGGTGATCGGCATCGTGTGGAGCCGCAACCAGCGCGGCAAGACCCTTGAGGAGATCGAGGTCGAGCAGGGCTGGGCGAGCGAAGGCGCGCGGTTCGACGAGGAGGAGGCACTGCATGAGGCCGCGGCGAACCGGTGAGCGGCGGCGCGTGTGCTTCACCTTGCAGGTCGATCCCGCGCGGCTGGCCGAGTACCGCGCCCGGCATGCGCGGGTCTGGCCGGAGATGTTGCGGGCGCTGCGCGACGCCGGGTGGCACGACTACACGCTGCACCTGCGTTCCGATGGCCTGCTCGTCGGCACCTTGGTGACCGACGATCTGCAGGCGGCGGTGGCGGCGATGGAGCGGACGGACGTCAACGCACGCTGGCAGGCCGAGATGGCCGAGTTCTTCCCCGAGCTCGATGACGGCACGCGTCCCGACACCGGGATGCAGGTCCTTGAGGAGATCTTCGACCTCGACGAACAGCTGGCGGCCGCCGACGTCCAACGTAACGAAACGGACAAATCATATTAAAACAGTAGTTGATGACATAGGCTGGCTGCGGCCTGACGAAAAGGGGTGCAGCCATGAAGATGACAGCGAGCGGCCGCGGTCTGGTGATCGGAGTTGTTCTGGGCGTCGTGGGCGTGGCAGGCGGGATCGCGTACGCCAGCATCCCTGACTCGGGTGGTGTCATTCACGCCTGCTACAGCCCGAACGGCGCGAAGGACACGAACGGAGCACAGCTCAATATCGTCGACAGCGCGACGGCGTCCTGCAGCAGGAACCAGGCGGAGATCACCTGGAGCCAGACCGGGCCGCAGGGGGTGAAGGGCGAGAAGGGCGACAAGGGCGACCCCGGCCCGGCGGGGCCGAGTGCCGCCTACACCAACTACGGCTCCGGGCTGCGCTCCATTCCGGAGGGTGCGACGCAGACGGTGGCCAGCCTGACGCTTCCGGCCGGCAACTACGTGGTGCAGGCGAATGCCCATGTGAACAGGGACGGCGACACGCGGTTCGCGCAGTGCGCGCTGGCGCCCGGCAACGTCAACACGACGTTCGCGCTGTACCCGCTGCACGCCGTCGGTGGGATCAGGCTGCCCATCATGGGCGACGTCGCCGCGCCGAACGGAACCACGGTGTTCCTCCGGTGCTGGGGCCTCGACGGTGCCATTCAGGCCACCGGTGCCGTGATCGCCACCCAGGTCGGTTCGATCACGCCGTCCGAGTAACCGCTCAGTCTCGGGCCGCGACGCCGATGTCGGGGTGGTCGGTGAACACGCCGTCGATGC
>WHUB01000003.1:95682-124403 GCA_009377395.1 Actinophytocola sp.
GTACGGGTGCACGAGGAGACCGTCGTCGTGGGCGTCGGACACCAGGCCGGTGGGCTCACCGAGCGAGCCGTCGTCGCGCCAGTCGATGACCATGGTCTTCTCCGGGCCGACGCCGTCGGCGTAGGTCGCGATGTCGGCGAGCCCCTTCGGGGTGACCATGTCCGCGTACGTGCGCTCGTCGCCGCTCTCGGTGAAGTCGTACGGCTGGCCGTCCGTCCACACCAGCTGGACCAGCGGCACCCGTAGCTGCTTGTTCAGCTCCTTGAGGTTGCCGACCTCGAACGACTGGACGAACACCTTGGCGTTGCGGTGGTTGAGGCCGTTGCGGTTGAGCGCGCGCACCAGCGGCGGTTCCAGCGGCAGCTCGATCGACGAGAAGTACGTCGGGTGCTTGGTCTCGGGGTAGATGCCGATGTCGCGGCCGAGCTCGGCCGAGAGCCGTTCGGTCAGATCGATGACCTCCTGGAACGTCGGGACGTCGTAGCGGCCGTCGTAGCGGGTGTTGTCCGGGCGCAGCTGCGGCAGTCGTTCCTTGGCGCGCAGCGTCTTGAGCTCGGCCAGCGTGAAGTCCTCGGTGAACCAGCCGGTGACCTCTTCGCCGTCGATGGTCTTCGTGGTCTTGCGGTCGGCGAACTCGGGACGCTCGGCGACGTCGGTGGTACTGCTGATCTCGTTCTCGTGCCGGGCGACCAGCACGCCGTCCTCGGTGGCGACCAGGTCGGGCTCGATGTAGTCGGCGCCCATCCGCGCGGCGAGCTCGTAGGAGGCCAGCGTGTGCTCCGGCCGATAGCCGGACGCGCCCCGATGCCCGATCACCAGCGGTTGGGCCGTTTCGGTGCGCTCGCCAGGTGCGCTCGACGCGGGCGGGACGACGGTCAGGCAGGCCAGCGTGGCCGCCGCGGCGGCGAGCACGAGCCGGGACAACAGCGAGTTGGTCATGAACGGTTCCCCTCGATCGAGTCTCACCGCCGGATCGACGGCCTGCTGAGCAACAGTTACCGGAGCGCACGACGGCAAGACGACACCCCCGGTACCGGGCGGTTGCCGACCGGTTAACTGTTCGGTGCCGGCATGAGGGAGTCGACGACGAACCGGTGTAGGTGCTCCCGCGCCTGCTCCGCCGTCAGCGACGGTGCTCCCCGCAGCCATTGCAGGGCGAGTCCGTCGACGAGCGCGACGAACCGCACCGTCACCTCGTCCGGGTCGGCGCAGCTGAACTCATCCGCGTCACAGCCGGCCGCGATGATCGCGTGGATCTGGGCGTGCCAGTCGGCGTACCGTGCCGCTTGCCGCGCCGCGAAGTCCTCGTCGCTGTTGCCGCTCCACCAGTACTCGAACCACAGCCGCCAGTGCCGTTCGGTGTCGTCGGTGAACAGTGCGTCGATCAGCGCGCGCAACGCCTCGGTGGGCGTGCGCTGCTGGATACCCGCCGTCAGCGTCGCGTAGTACTCCTCGATCGTCACCGTGATCGCTTCCGCGAGGATCTCCCGCACGCTGGCGAAGTGGTAGCTCACCGTGCCGGGGGAGACACCCGCCTGCTTGGCGATCTCGCGTGCGTTGACCCCGGAGATGCCGCGTTCGGCCATCAGGTCCAGGGCGGCGCGCACGATCAGCTGCCGCCGGACCTCGGTGGGGTGCCGGACGCGCTGCTCGGCCGGTACCGCGCGCGGCGTCTTCATCGGAGGGCTTCTCCTGGCGGCCTCGATGGCCTATATTCGTTCAGATCCACAACTCAATTGTACATATGAACGATAAGCTGGCCGAGTGCGTAAGGAGAACCGACGATGACATCGATATCGGGCGGAGGCATCTCCCGCCGCACACTGCTGGGCGCCGGGGGAGCGGCCGCGCTGGCGCTCGGTCTCGGCGCCTGTAGCTCCGGAAACAGTGCGGGCTCGTTCTCTTCCGGGGCCGCCTCGGGGCCGGCCCGCAAGGGCGGCGTGCTGCGGATCGCGCGTCCGCCGGCCTCGAGCGGCGAGCTGCTCGACCCGGCGAGTTCGCTGTCGGCCTACGAATACCTCGGCGCCCTCTACAACCGGCTGGTGCGCCGGGGCGCGTCGGGCGAAACCGTCGCGGACCTCGCCACGCAGTGGGAGCCCAACGCCGACGCGACACAGTGGACCTTCCGGCTGCGGCAGGGCGTGACGTTCCACAACGGCAAGCCGTTCACCTCGGCCGACGCCGCGTACACGATCAAGCACATCTTGGACCCGGACACCGCGTCCCCGCAGGCGGGCGTGCTGTCGATCGTCGACCCGGCTTCGATCACGACGCCGGACGACCACACGCTCGTGGTCGGGCTGAAAACCCCGCATGCGGAGTTCCCGACGCTGCTGACGCACTACAACTGTTACGTCATCCCGGACGGCTCGGCGGCGTCGATCGGCAGGACCGGGATCGGCACCGGGCCGTTCGCACTGAAGTCGTTCACCCCCGCGGCACAGGGGGAGGTGACGGCCAACCCGGACTACTTCGGGGGCAGGCCCACCCTGGACGGCATCGTCTTCTCGGCCATCGCCGACGTGCAGGCGCGCGTCAACGCCCTGCTCGCCAAGCAGGTCGACGTGCTCGCGCAGACGCCGCTGGACCACGCCAACGCCAAGGCCGTGCAGGCCGGGGCGGACGCCACGGTGACGGAGATCGAGAACGCGCAGATCAACGTGCTGCCGATGCTGACCACCGCGGCCCCGTTCACCGACGTGCGCGTCCGGCAGGCGTTCAAGCTCGCCTACGATCCGGCGTCGGTGCTCACGGTGGCCGCGCAGAACTACGGCACGGTCGCGCACGACAACCCCGTTGTGCCGGACGACCCGTACTACGCCGACTACGCCGTCGAGTCCGATCCCGACAAGGCCAGGTGGCTGCTGAAGCAGGCCGGCGCCGAGAACCTGCGGCTCGACCTCTACACCTCCAACTACCAGAGCGGGTTCACCCCGCTGGCGCTGGCGTTCAAAGCTTCTGTGGCGCGGGCGGGCATCACGCTCGACATCAAGAACGCCCCGTCGGATTCGTACTACACCAAGGTCTGGATGAAGCGGCCGCTGTGTGTGTCCTATTGGTACACCGGGCGTGGAATCGACCAGCTCCTCAACGAGTACTTCGGCTCTGGGTCCAGCTACAACGAGACGGCCTGGAAAGACTCCACAATGGATAACATGCTCGGCGCGGTGCGGCGGGAGGTGGACGAGGCCAAGCGCAAGCAGTTGTACCAGGACGCGCAGAAGTACGTCGTGGACAACTCCGGGCTGCTGGTCCCGTTCTTCGGCAGCCGACTGACCGGGCTGTCCAAACAGGTCGTCAACTACGCCGAGGACGGGTTCGAGTTCGACTACCAGAACATCGGGCTGAAGGCGTGACATGATCCGGTACGTCCTCCGGCGGCTGGCGCTCGCGGTGCTGACCGTGTGGCTGGCGTCGCTCGGGATCTTCCTCGCGGTGCACGCGCTCCCCGGTGACGTCGCCACCCAGATCCTCGGCCGCGACGCCACCCCGCAGGCGGTCGCGGCGATGCGGACCGAGCTGGGGCTCAACGAGCCGCTGTGGCAGCGCTACGGTGACTGGCTCAGCGGCGCGCTGCACGGCGACTTCGGCACATCGCTGGTCACCCACCAGCCGGTCGCCGACGAGCTGACGCTGCGACTGCGCAACACGCTGCTGATCGCCGCGCTCGCGATCGTGCTCGGCATCGTGCTGGCGCTGGTGTGCGGCGTGGTCGCGGGACTGACCCGTGACCGCTGGCCCGACATGCTGATCTCCACGCTCAGCCTCGCCGGGATGAGCATGCCCGAGTTCGTCATCGCCACCCTGCTCGCGCTGGCGTTCGCCGTCGCGATCCCGATCTTCCCAGCCGTGGTCACGGCAGGGCCGGACGCAACCGTCGCGGAGCTGCTTCCCGCGCTGTGGCTGCCCGCGTGCGCGCTGTCGGTCGTGATGGCCGCCTACATCATCCGAATGCTGCGCACGAGCGTGATCGACACGATGGCCAGTGAGTTCGTCGCGACCGCCCGGTTGCGCGGGCTCGCACCGGCCCGCGTCGTGCTGCGGCATGCGTTGCCCAGCGCGTTGCTGCCCACCGTCAACGTGGTGGCGATGAACATCGCCTGGCTGCTCGGTGGCGTCGTCGTGGTGGAGAGCGTGTTCAACTACCCCGGGCTGGGAGTGCTCACCGTGGACGCGGTGCACAACCGGGACCTGCCGGTGTTGCAGGCCATCGCGCTGCTCGGCGCGGCCACCTACGCGCTGCTCAACCTCGCTGCCGACGTGGTCGCGATGCTGCTCAATCCCCGGCTGCGCAGGAGGGCGGTGGCGTGATGACGCTCAGCGGAGCAGGCAGGCGCCGATGGGGCGCCGTCGCGGGTGTGCTGACCGGGTCGCGGTCCACGCTCATCGGGTTCGTCCTCGTCGGCGCGCACCTGGTGCTCGCGCTCGCCGCGCCGGTGCTCGCGCCGTACTCACCGATCGTCAACAACGGCGCACTGCCGATCGACGCGCCGTCGTTAGCGCACTGGGCGGGCACCGACCAGCTGGGACGAGACGTGCTCTCGCGCACCCTCTACGGCGGACGGCTCGCGCTGACCGACACCGCGCTCGCCACGATCGGCGTGATCATCGTCGGCACCGCGGTCGGCTGCCTCGCCGCCTACTGGCGGGGCTGGTTCGACGAGGTCGTCATGCGGATCGTCGACGCCGTGCTGTCGGTGCCGACGATCCTCGCCCTGCTGGTCGTCGTGACCGTCGCCGGCTCGGGTACGTGGGTGCTCATGCTGGCCGTGACGACCGTCTACGCGCCCGCTGTCGCGCGGGTAGTCCGCGCCGCGGCGCTGGAGGTCATCCCCCTCGACTACGTCACGGCGGCGCGCGCCCGCGGCGAACGCGCGTTCGCGGTGCTCTCGCGCGAGGTGCTGCCCAACATTCTCGACGTGGTGCTCGTGGAGACCGCCATGCGCGCGTCCTGGGTCGTGCTGTTGATCAGCTCGCTGTCCTTCCTCGGGTTCGGGGCGGATCCGCCCAGCCCGGACTGGGGGCTGATGGTCGCGGAGAACCGCAGCATGCTCGCGGTGGCGCCGTGGGCGAGCCTCGCGCCGATCATCGCGCTGGCGACGCTGGTGATCGGGCTCAACCTCGCCGCGGACGGCCTGGCCAAGTCGCTCGGCGTGGACCGGATGCGGGGAGGAGTGGCATGACCACGCCCCTGCTCGCGGTCGACGACCTGTCCATCTCCTTCGGCGCGAACGGCCGGACTCACCACATCGTGTCGAACGTGTCACTCCGCCTCGGCGCCGGGCAAACCTTGGGCATCGTGGGTGAATCCGGCTGCGGCAAGTCCACATTGGCCGGGGCGTTGCTTGGCAGGCTCCCCGGCGGCACCGAGGTGAACGACGGCCGGGTGTCGGTCGCCGGACACGACCTCTTCCGATCGTCCGCCAGGCAACTGCGCGCGCTGCGTGGCGGCACGGTGGCGCTGGTGCCGCAGAACGCGGGCCATGCGCTCACCCCCACCATGCGGGTCGGCCGGCAAATGCGCGAAGTCCTCACCCTGCACCGCGACCTGTCTGGCACGGCGGCCGACGAGGAAGCGGCCCGGCTGTTCGCGCAGGTGCGCATGCCGCAACCGGAGATGTTGCTGACCCGCTACCCGCATGAGCTGTCCGGCGGGCAGCAGCAGCGCGTCGGGATCGCGCTGGCGCTCGCCGGGGCGCCGCGGCTGCTGGTGCTGGACGAGCCCACCACCGGCCTGGACGTCGTCACGCAGGCAGGCGTGCTCGACCTGCTGGCCACCCTGCGCGCCGAGCTCGGACTGGCGATGATCCTCGTCAGCCACGACCTCGGCGTGATCGCATCGACCTGCGATCGGGTCGCGGTGATGTATGCCGGCCGGATCGTGGAAACCGGACCGACCACGCGGCTCTACGACGCTCCCGGCCATCCCTACACCCGTGCGCTGCTGGCGTCGGTGCCGTCGATCGCCGAGCCCGGGCTGCCCGCCGATCTGCCCGGCAGTCCGCCGAAACCGGGCGGCACCGTCACCGGTTGCGCCTTCGCCGAGCGCTGCCCGGTCGTCCAGGCTCAGTGCCGGACCGGCGACGCGCCGCCGTTGCGCGCGATCGACGACGACACCCGCGCCGCGTGCCTCCGGGCCGAGGAGGTCCGCGACCTGCCGCCCGAACGCCGCCCCGTGCACCTGCGGCCCGAGTATGCCGAGCAGTCGACGCTGGTGTCGCTGCGCGGCGTGGAGATCCGCTACCGATCCGGTGGGCCGCCGACCGTCGCCGACCTCGATCTGGACATCCGGCGCGGCGAAACGCTGGCGCTGGTCGGCGAAAGCGGCAGCGGAAAGTCCACTGTGGCCTGGACGATCGCCGGTCTGCGGGCACCGTCGGCGGGCACGGTCACCTTCGCCGGCACCGACGACCTCACCCGGCTGGTCGGGGCGCGTCCGGCCTCGCTTCGCCGCCGCATCCAGACGGTGTTCCAGAACGCCGACACCGCCCTGAATCCGCGCCGCCTGGTACGCGAGGCGGTCGGCAGGCCACTGCGGCTGTTCCGGCTGGCCGGCCGAAACGACGTCGCCGCACGGACCGACGCGCTGTTCACCGACGTCGGGCTGGACCCGTCGTACCAGCACCGCCTGCCCGCGCAGCTCTCCGGCGGGCAGCGGCAGCGTGTCGGCATCGCCCGTGCGCTCGCCGCGGAACCGGACCTGGTGCTCGCCGACGAAGTCGTGTCGGCGCTGGACGTCTCGGTGCAGGCGGCGGTGCTGCGGCTGCTGGACCGGGTCCGCACCGAGCACGACAGCACCTACCTGTTCATCTCGCACGATCTCGCCGTCGTGCGCAGCATCGCCGACCGTGTCGCGGTGCTCTACCTCGGGCGGCTCTGCGAGATCGGCGACGTGGCCGACGTGTTCGCGGGCCCGTCCCACCCCTACACCCGGCTGCTGCTCGGCTCGGTGCTCGATCCTCGACCTCCGGCGTCCGATATGGACGGTCACGCGGCGTCACGGCCGGTGGAGGAACCGGAATCCGCTCCGCCCGCCGCGGGCTGCCCGTTCCAGCGCCGCTGCCCGCACGCCATCGAGGGACTATGCGACACCGCCACCCCGCCCTGGCGGCAGACCGACACGACGCACCGCATCCGTTGTCACCTCGACCTGGAGGACCTCGCGCGCGCATGAGAATCCGGACCGACTTTCCCCACCAGATCATCCAGCGCGACGACGTCCGTATCCCGATGCGGGACGGCGCGACCCTGTCCGCCCGGATCTGGCTGCCCGCCGACGCCGAGACCAATCCCGTGCCCGCGCTGGTCGAGTACCTGCCGTACCGCAAGAACGACTGGACCGCCGTGCGGGACGCGCAGCGTCATCCCTGGTACGCCGGGCACGGCTACGCGAGCATCCGCATCGACCTGCGCGGCTGCGGCGACTCCGACGGCGTGCTCTACGACGAATACCTGCCACAGGAACAGGACGACGCCGAGGATGCGCTCGCCTGGATCGCCGACCAGCCGTGGTGTACTGGCGAGACCGGCATGTTCGGTATCTCGTGGGGCGGGTTCAACAGCCTGCAGGTGGCGGCGCGCAGGCCACCGTCGTTGCGGGCCATCGTGACGGTCTGCTCCAGCGACGACCGCTACGCCGACGACGTCCACTACTGGGGCGGCAACGTGCTCGGTGTCGACATGGCGTCTTGGTCGGCGTCCATGCTCGCGTTCGGCTGCCGCCCGCCGGACCCGGCCGTCGTCGGCGCGGCGTGGCGGCAGCTGTGGCAGGAACGCCTCACCAAGCCGCGACCGTTCATCGAAACCTGGCTGGCGCACCAGGAACGCGACGACTACTGGCGACAGGGCTCGGTCTGCGAGGACTACGCGGCCATCGACATCCCGGTCTTCGCCGTCGGCGGCTGGCACGACCCCTACCGCGACACCGTGTTCCGGCTGCTGGCCCAGCTGCCCGGCCCGGCGCTCGGACTGGTCGGTCCGTGGGCGCACAAGTATCCCGACATCGCCACCGCCCCAGGCCCGGCCATCGGGTTCCTGCAGGAAACCCTGCGGTGGTGGGACCATTGGCTCAAGGGCCGCGACACCGGCATCATGCGCGAGCCGACGCTGCGCGCGTTCCTGCAGGAGTGGGCGCCGCCACGTCCGGCCCACGCGGATCTGCCCGGCCACTGGGCCGCCGAACCGTCCTGGCCGTCCCCGTACGTCACCACGACCGACTGGCACTTGACCGGCCACGGCTTGCGCGCCGAACCCCAGCCGGCTTCGGCGCGGCTGGTGCGGTCTCCACTGCACACCGGGGTGGACGCCGGGCGCTACTTCCCGTTCGGCAACGTCGCCGACCTGCCGCCGGACCAGCGTGCCGAGGACGGCCGCTCGGAATGCTACGACACCGAGGAGTTGACCGAGCCGGTCCCGATCCTCGGCATCCCCCAGGTCGACCTCGACCTTGACTGCGACCGCCTCGCGGGGCAGGTGATCGTGCGGCTGTGTGACGTCGCACCCGATGGATCGTCCACACTGGTCAGCCGGGGAAGCTTGAACCTGAAGCACCGGCACGGGCACCATGAGGTCGTCGACTGGCAGCCAGGCACGACGGAACGGGTGACGGTGCCGATGTCCGCCGCCGGTTACGTATTCGGTGCAGGACACCGCATCCGGATCGCGGTGTCGTCCGCGTACTGGCCCTGGGTGTGGCCGCACCCCGACATCGCCACTCTCACCGTCCACTCCGGACGATTGCGGCTACCCGTGCGCGCTGGCAACGACCTCACGCCCGCCCCGTTCGACATGCCGGAGAACGCGCCGCCGCTGCCGGTCCGGTCCGCCGCGGTGGACACCAGCCGCGAACGGACGGTGCGGTATGACGTCGCCACCGGCACGTGGGAGATCGAGACCGAACCCAACTACGGCGGCAGCCGCACGTACCCCGACGGCCTGGTGTACGAGGAAACCGGCCACGACCGTTACCGCATCACCGAGGGCGACCCGCTGTCGGCGCACGCGGAATCGACCTGGGACATCAGGATGAGTCGCGGCGACTGGTCGGTGCGCATTCATACCCACAGCACCATCAGCGCCACCCGCGAGCACTTCCTGACCACCAACGAGATCCACTGCGAAACCGACGGCGAACCCACCACCTACAGCTGGTCGGCGGAGCTGCCCCGAACCTCGGCATGAGATCCGATCGAAGGGTCAGCGCGTGTCTTGCTCGGCGAGGGTGGCCAGCCGGTCCAGCGAGGCTTGCAGGTTGTCCGCGCTGGTCGCTCGGGCGCGCGCGAAGCGGCCCTGGTCGGTCAGTTGTGTCCAGTCGTAGGTGTGGGTGACGCGGGTGTGCGCCGAGTCGATCGGGTCGAGCTCCCAGCGCCACAGGTGCCCGGGCGGTTGCTGGCCGGGCTCGGCGGGCCGCCACGCGATGCGGCGGCCTTCGTCGAACTCGACGACGTGGTTCTCGCGGACATCGCCGGTCGTGATGGTGTTGGTGAAGATCTCACCGATGGCGCGGACGCGCTGCCCGGGAGCTGCGGTGGCCAGGTTGTCGTTGCCGTCCCAGCGAGGCTGCTGGGCCGGGTCGGCGATGAGCTCGAAGATCCGGTCGGCGTCGGCGGCGATGGTGCGGCTGGCGCTGACCACGCGCGGGACGTCGTCGTCGTTGGACACGTCCCTATCGAATCATGTCGCCAGGTTGGCGAGGTAGTCCCGCAGTGTCTGCTGCAGCGTCGGCGCGCTCCAGAGCTGGTGGACGTGGCCCTCGTCGAGTTGCCGGCCGATGTCGATGCGTTCGCGGGCCGGGCGGTGTAGCTGCGTTTTTGCCAGGGCGTACACCTCGGGCGGGGCGGTGGCGAGCTGGGCCGCACGCGCCAGCGCCGTGGGCAGCAGGTCGTCGGGTTCGACGGCTTCGTGGATGAGCCCGATCGCGGCGGCCTCGGTCGGCTCCAGGCGGTCGGCGGTGAGGACCAGCCGGTCGGTGGCGGGGCCGACGGCGTGGCGCATGATCTCCAGCGGCACGGTGGGGAAGGGGACGCCGGCGGCGAGTTCGGTGAGGCCGATCGTGCCTGCCGCCATGAGCCGGAGGTCGCATGCGGCGGCGAGCACGCAGCCTCCGGCCAGCGCATGGCCATTGATCGCGCCCACCACCGGGCGGGGATGCTCGAACAGCGCGAGCGCCGCGGTGCTCAGGGCGGGCAGGAACTCGGCGACGTACGCCGCGCCGCCGTCGGCGATCCGCTTGAGGTCCACACCCGCCGAAAAGCACCGGCCGGTGCCGGTGAGCACCACCGCTCGCGCCTCGGCCACCTGCGCCAGGGCCTGCGGCAGCGCGGTGAGCAGCTCCACGTCGAGGGCGTTCACCGGGCCGTGCCGCAACCGCAGGACGGCGACGCCATCCCGCTCGGTCGTCTCGATCATCCGGTCATCATGCCCGCACCACGCGGAGGGAGTCGAGTTGTCGCAACTCGTCGTCGGAGAGGCGGATGTCGCAGGCGGCGAGGTTGGCGCGTAGGTGACTGACCCGGGTGGTTCCGGGAAGTGGCACGACCGGCACGTTGTGCACGTGTTCCCGGTGGTGCACCCAGGCCAGTGCCACCTGCCCGGCCGTGGCGTCGTGGGTACGCGCGATCGTGCCCACGACGGCGTCCGGCTCGTCAGCCGCCCGAGTCCGGTGCCAGAGGCCGTGGCCGGTCGGGGAGTGGGCCACGATGGTCACGCCAAGCTCGGCGGCGGCAGGCAGCAGCTCCTGCTCGACGCCGCGCTGCAGCAGCGACCACTGCTCCTGCAGCGCCACAATCGGGTGGACGGCGTGCGCCCGGCGGAGGTCGTTCGCCGTCACATTGGACAGTCCCAGCCCGCGCACCTTGCCCTGGTCGACCAGTTCGGCCATGGCGCCGACGGTTTCTTCGATCGGGACCGTCTCGCTGCGATGATGCAGGTAGTAGAGGTCGATCACCTCCACACCGAGCCGTCGCAGACTGGCCTCGCACGCCTGTCGCACGTACGCCGGATCGGCCCGTACGTCGAAGTCCCCGGCGAGCTCGCCGTGCCACACCAAACCGAACTTGCTTGCCAGCAGGACCTCGTCACGACGGCCATGGATGGCGCGGCCGACCAGCTCCTCGTTCCGGTAGGCATCGGCGGTGTCCACCATCGTGATGCCCGCGTCGAGCGCGGCGTGGATCACGGCTACCGGATCGCGGTCCGTGTCGTCGGTGGTCTGGTCCCGCAACCTCATCGCGCCGAAACCCTGGCGCGGTGCGAGTGGAGTCATGCTGCGGTGGGGATGGCTCGGGCGGTGGCGAGTGCGCTTGCCCACCAGTGCAGTTGGTCGAGCATGGTCTGGGCGGCGGTCGCGGGCTCGTCGGGTTCGCGCAGGCTCCCGTGTTCGTCGAACAGGAGGAAGTAGCGGGGGAACGAGACGTAGTTGCGCACGGTGTGTGCGTTGAGCTCGTTGAACACCTGCCGGAGTGCCTCGATGGCCAGCAGGCCGCCGCTGGCGCCGCTGTAGCCGACGAAGCCGACCGTTTTGGCGTCCCACTGGGTGAAGTGCCAGTCGATCGCAGCCTTGAGCGAGGCGGGGAAGCTGCGGTTGTAGTCGGGGGTGACGATGACGAACGCGTCGGCCGCGTCGAGCCGCCGGGTCAGGTCGGTCATCCCCTCGGGGCGGGGCGGGTTCGGGTCCAGCGCGGGCGGGGCGGCGGGAAGTTCCAGCGGCAGGTCGGCCTGTGCCAGGTCGATGACGTCCACCTCGAACGCGCCGTGGTGGGCGGCCTGCTCGGTGATCCACTGCGCCACCACCGGGCCGAAGCGCTCCTCCCGGACGCTGCCGACGATCACCGCCAGCGAGAGCCGTGTGCGAGACATTCATTTCTCCTTGGGATTGGTCAGGCGACCGGTCGGCCGCCCGTCACCGACTCTGCGCTGCGCTGTGGCTGTCAGGAAGGCCGGACGGATGGTGGTAGTGGCAGGGCCACCCTCGGGTGGGCGCGCGCCGGTACCGTGCGAAGGGTGAGCGACAACGAGCTGGGCCTGTTTCTGCGGAGCCGTCGCGAGGCGGTCACTCCGGCGCAGGTGGGTCTGCCTGCGGGCGCGCGGCGGCGCACCCCGGGGCTGCGTCGCGCGGAGCTGGCCACGCTGGCGGGGGTGAGCGTCGAGTACCTCACCCGGCTGGAACAGGGGCGGGATCGCCGGCCGTCACCGCCGGTGCTGTCGGCGCTGGCCGACGCGCTGTGTCTCGCGCCGAGCGAGCGCATCCACCTGTACCGCCTCACCAAGACCACCGGCAGCGGGTTCCACTGTCTGGGCGGCGCGCAGCCGAACCGCGAGGTGCGCCCGGCCGTGCGGGCCATCCTGGATCATCTCGAACCGGCGCCGGCGGTCGTGCTGAACCGGCTGAGCGAGATCCTCGCCTGCACCGACGGGTATCGGCGGGTGTGGGCGCCCACCGGTCTGCTCGACGGCGACGGGTGGGCCAACCTCGCCCGGTTCACCTTCACCGATCCCCGGGCCCGCACCTGCTACCCGGATTGGGAGCACCGGGCCGACGAGGTGGTGGCCGCGCTGAAACAGGGACCGTTCCGCGCCGATCCGGATATCGCCGCACTGGCCGACGAGCTGACCATCGCCGCGGGCGCGGACTTCACGCGGCGGGTGGAAACCGTGCCCGGCCTGGCCGCGGCCACCGGCACCACCCGGCTGCACCACCCCGAGGCGGGCGAGCTCCGCCTCGCCTACGAGGTCCTGGAGCTGTCCGCCGACGACGACCAGCGCCTGATCGTGCACCTCCCGGCCGACCCAGCCAGCCAGGCCGCACTCGACCAGCTCGAAGGCAGGCAACCGGGCAGTCTGCGCGCGGTACACGGCTGACGACCACGGCTGTCGGTGGCAGGGCCGTCAGGGTAGGTGTGCCAGTACATTGATCACCGTGCCGCTGGGGTCTTCTACGAAGAATCGGCGGACGCCCCACGGCTCGTCGGTGAGCGGATAGACGATGCGTAATCCGCGTCGCATGGCCGCGGCGTGTGCGGTGTCGACCGCTGCCGGTTCGCCGACGTCGATCCCGAAGCGCGGCGCCGGATTCTCCATGCCCGGTGGGGGAATGAGGATCTGCGCCGTGGGGGTGTCCGGTGATGTCAGCCCGAGTACCGGGTCGTCCATCGCAACCTCGAGCCCGAACACCTCGACGTAGAAGTCCCGTGACGCGGCAAGATCGTCTCCGTCAGCGTACGGAATGATTCTGTTGATCATCACCACATCCTCGCAGTTCCGCGCCCGCCTGGCTTGGACAATTGGAAAATCCCTGCCAGAGTCATCATGCGATTCCCGGTCGGGGTATCCCAACGCCAGTCCTCCTCGAACAACGCGCCTTGGGCGTGTCTCACGCGCTTTCGTTGTAGCGGCTGTCGCGCCAAGCGAGGGCTGCTTTGAGGCCTTTGGTGGCCGCGATCTTGTCGAACTCCTGCTGCTCTGGCGTGTTCGCTCCGTTGATCAGGCACGAGATGTCGAGGTTGGTCGCGACCGCTTCTCGAAGTCCTTGTGCTTCTTGCGCGCGGGTGAGTGTCTGTTTGGTGAGCCGGAGAATGGTAAGGGGAGTCGGTGCGATGCGGAGGGCGAGCGTTTTTGACTCTGCGGCAAGCTCTTCTAACGGAACGACTTTGTTGATCATGCCGAGCCGGTGCGCCTCGGTGGCGTCGATCTTGTCGCCGGTGAAGAGGAGTTCGTTCGTCTTCTTCTGCCCGATGATGAAGGGCAGCAGCAGGGTCACCGGGCCGGATCCGTATTGGATCTCGGGCTCGCCGAACGTGGCGTCCTCCGCGGCGATGATCATGTCGCAGGCCATCGCGATCTCGCATCCGCCTGCCAGGCAGTGGCCCTGGACGACCGCGATGGTCGGCTTCGGCAGTGTCCAGATCCGCATCGTGAGGTCGGCGTCTCGTTGGAGAACCGGCCGCCAGTCCACGCGGTCTCGGTGCCGTCTTCGATCTCGTACTGGACAGCGCTGGACCCGTTCCAGACGTTCTCGCCCGGCGTTACTGACCCGTGGTTTCGGTGAGTTCCAGCTCGCGCAGCACGCTGATGAGTGCGCCGACGCTCGGTCTGCTTTCGGCTTCGGCCCGGACGATCGCGACGATGTGCCGCTCGAAGCGCTCCGTCAGCGGAACCACGTCGACCCGGGACGGGCGCAGGCCCAGCATGAGGTCGGTGACCGTGGCGATGCCGACGCCGGCTTCGACCAGTGCGAGCGTGGCGGCTGTGTCGGTCACTTCGTGCCGCACGTCGGGCTCGATGCCCGCGCGGCGGCACACGGCGAGGATCGCGCGGCCGTAGTGGCTGTCGACGGCGGGCAGGATCCAGCCGGAGGAGCCGGTGTCGGCGAGGCTGATCCGCTCCGATGACGGCGCGGTTCCGGCGGGAAACGCCAGCGAGAACCGTTCGGGGTAGAGCAGCACCTGCCGCAGCGCCGGGTCGCGCTGGATGGGGACGTCCGGGTAGTCGAGTCCGACGGCCAGGTCCACCGCGCGGGAGGCGACCGCGTCGTGGACCTCGTCGACGTCGATGTCCTTGCTGCGTACGGCCAGGTTCGGGTGGTGGTGCTGGATCTGGGTCAGCGCGATGGGCAGGATCTCCGCCGCCGCGGTGGCGAACAGGCCCATTCGGATCGTGCCGGTGATGGCGGTGGTCGTGCGTTCCAGTGCCGCGATGGCCTCGGACTCCACGCCGAGCATGCGTTCGGCGTAGCGGGCGAGTGCCGCGCCGGCGTCGGTGAGCTCGACCCGTCGCCCGGCACGGCGGAGCAGCCGCTGCCCGACGGCCTTCTCCAGCGTGCTGAGCTGTTGCGACACGCCGCCCGGGGTGTAGCCCAGGGCGTCCGCGACCGCCGTGATCGTTCCCCGGCGGGGCAGCTCCACCAGCGATCGCAGTTGCACGCTCGTCCACTCCATATAGGAACCCTAATAGGAAAACAAGAGAAACTGTGAGTAGACGTCAACTAACGGCCGGGTGCACGATGTGGCGCAACCCCCAGCCCGCCCACGAGGAAGGACGTGACCCATACCCGCACCAGACACCGCGTCCGTCGTGATCATCGGCGGCGGCGTGATCGGCACCAGCATCGCGTTCCACCTCGCCGAAGCGGGCGTCACCGCCGTCGTGCTGCTGGAACGCGACACGCTCGGCTCGGGGTCGACGTGCAAGGCGGCGGGCGGCGTCCGGGCGCAGTTCTCCGACGAGCTCAACATCGCCCTCGGCGCGCGCAGCCTGGCGGCGTTCACCCGGTTCGGACAGCGCCCGGGGCAGGAGATCGACCTGCACCAGGTCGGCTACCTGTTCCTGCTGTCCACACCGGACGACGTCGCGTCGTTCGAACGCGATGTCGCGCTGCAGAACGAACTCGGCGTCGCCAGCCGGATGATCGACGTCACCGAGGCACGCGAGCTGTCGCCGCTGATCGACACCGAGGGCCTGCTGGCGGCGGTGTTCTCCCCGGACGACGGGCACTGCACCCCGGAGTCGGTGGTCCTCGGCTACGCCTCGGCTGCGCGGCGGCTCGGCGCGACACTGCGCACCGGCATCTCGGTCCTCGACGTCGAGGTCGCGGGCGAGCAGGCTAGGAGAGTGGTGACCGATCAGGGCACGATCCAGGCGGACACGGTGATCTGCGCGGCGGGCGCGTGGTCCGCCGCGATCGGCGACATGGCAGGCATCGAGCTGCCGGTGTCACCGGTGCGGCGGCAGGTGATGTTCACCGAGCCGATGCCCGACCTGCCGCCTGCCGTGCCGTTCACCGTCGACTTCGCGACGTCGTTCTACTTCCATCGCGAGGGACGCGGGCTGCTGCTGGGGATGTCCGATCCCCAGCAGCAGCCGGGTTTCGACCTGGAGTACTCCGACGACTGGCTGCCACGCCTGGGCGCCGCGATCGAGACGCGTACGCCGGGACTGCTCGACGTCGGCCTGTCCGAGGGCTGGGCGGGGCTGTACGAGGTCACCCCGGATCACAACGCGCTCATCGGGCGCGCCGACGAGCCACGGAACTTCTTCTACGCCACCGGCTTCTCCGGGCACGGTTTCCTGCAAGCCCCTGCGGTCGGCGAGGTGATGCGGGACCTCTATCTCGAACGGGAGCCGTTCGTCGACGTCACCCCGCTGAGCGTGCGGCGGTTCGCCGACGACCGCGAGCTGCGCCCGGAAACCCACATCGTCTGACGAGGTGATGATGACAACGATCGAACCATGGCAGCTGCGAGCGGAGTTCGCGCGGCGGCTGTCGGAGATGCACGGCAGCGAGGTCCCGGCGTACACCACGCTGGTCGACGTCTCGCACGAGGTGAACGCGGACGTGTTGCGCCGCCACGGCGCCGACGCCGAACGGCTCGGCTCCATCAGCCGGGTGACGGCAGAACGACACGGCGCGATCCGGGTCGGCACGCCCGCCGAACTGCACCAGGTCGCCCGCGTCTTCGGCGCGATGGGCATGCACCCGGTCGGGTTCTACGACCTCAGGGACGCCGCCGCCAGCGCGGTGCCAGTGGTGTCGACCGCGTTCCGCCCGATCGAGCCCGGCGAGCTCGCCCGCAACCCGTTCCGGGTGTTCACCTCGATGCTCACCTCCGCCGACCCGCGGTTCTTCGACGCGGATCTCAGGCAGCGGCTGGAGAACTTCCTCGCCAGGCGCCAACTGTTCCCGCCGGAACTGCTTGAGCTTGCCGACCGGGCGCAGCGCTACGGCGAACTGTCCGAAGTGGACGCGGACCGGTTCCTGGAGCTGGCCGTGGGCAGCTTCGAACTCTCCGCCGAACCGGTGGACAAAGCCTGGTACGAGACGCTGGAGCAGATCTCCGCGGTCGCGGCGGACATCGGCGGCGTCACCAGCACCCACATCAACCACCTGACACCACGGGTGCTCGACATCGACGAGCTCTATCGCCGCATGTCGGCGCGCGGCATCGAGATGATCGACGCCATCCAGGGCCCACCCGCGTGGCGCGGGCCGGACGTGCTGCTGCGGCAGACGTCGTTCCGCGCGCTGGCCGAGCCCCGGTCGCTGCGGCTGCCCGACGGCACGGTGACCACCGGCTCGCTGCGGGTGCGGTTCGGCGAGGTCGAGGCGCGCGGGGTCGCGCTGACCCGGCGCGGCCGAGCGCTGTATGACGACCTCACCGGGCAGATCACGCAGGAGTCGGCCGACCCCGACGCGCGCCGGGACGACGTCGCCCGCGCGGTGTGGCAACGGGGCTTTCCCGACAGCGAACGGGGACTCATCGAGCAGGGGCTGGCGTACTTCACCTACCACGTCAACCGGCGCAGTGAGCGGCCGTCGAGCCGGCTGCGCGACCTGCTCGACCAGGGCGTCGTCCGGGCGGAACCCATCGTGTACGAGGACTTCCTGCCTGCCTCGGCGGCGGGCATCTTCCAGTCCAATTTGAACGGAGCCGGTACCCGCGACGACGCCAAGGACGCCGCGCACTACGACCGTGACTGGCTCGCCGGCGCCATCGGCCGCGAGATCCACGACCCGTTCCTGCTCTACGAACGACAGCAGAACGACTCGATCGCCGACGTCGCCACGACGCTGGGCAAGGCAGTCGCCCTCACCTGATCCGAAAGGAACCCACGATGCCCGACACCAGCACCCTGCCCAGCACCGACTCGCTGCGCGACCGCGCCCGGCTGAGCCTGCGCCGGGTCGGCGGCACCGTCCCCGCAGGCGACGGTCTCGCCGCGCGCTCACCTATCACCGGCGAGGACCTGTTCGGTCTGGCGGCGACCACCGCCGATGACGCCGACCGGGCGATCGGCGCGGCGACCGAGGCGTTTCGGGACTGGCGCACGACGCCCGCGCCGGTGCGGGGCGAGCTGGTGAGGCGGCTCGGTGAGCTGATCCGGGAGCACAAGTCCGATCTCGCCGACCTGGTCACCATCGAGGTGGGCAAGATCCGCTCCGAGGCGCTCGGCGAGGTCCAGGAGATGATCGACATCTGCGACTTCGCGGTCGGGCTGTCACGGCAGCTCTACGGCCGCAGCATCGCCTCCGAACGGCCCGGCCACCGGCTCGCCGAGACCTGGCACCCGCTCGGCGTCGTCGGCGTCATCTCGGCATTCAACTTCCCCGTCGCGGTGTGGTCGTGGAACACCGCGGTCGCGCTGGTCTGCGGCGACACCGTGGTGTGGAAACCGTCCGAGGCGACTCCGCTGGTCTCGCTGGCCGCCGGCCGCCTGCTGGAGCGCGCCGCCGAAGACGTCGGCGCGCCGCAGGGCGTGCACCAGCTGCTGCTGAGTGACCGGAGCATCGGGGAGGTGCTCGTCGACGATGCCCGCGTCGCCCTGGTCAGTGCCACCGGGTCGACCAGGATGGGGCGCGAGGTCGGGCCACGGGTCGCGGCCCGGTTCGGCCGGTCGCTGCTGGAGCTCGGTGGCAACAACGCGACGATCGTGGCGCCGTCCGCGGATCTGGACCTCGCCACCCAGGGCATCGTGTTCGCCGCGGCGGGCACCGCGGGCCAGCGCTGCACGACGCTGCGGCGGCTCATCGTGCACTCCGGCATCGCCGACGACGTGCTGAGCCGGATCACCACGGCGTACCGGAAGCTGCCCATCGGTGACCCGTTCGACGACACCACCCTAGTGGGGCCACTGATCAACACCCATGCCGAACAGACGATGCGGCAGGCCCTCGATCAGGCGGAGGCCGAGGGCGGGACGCTGCTCGTCGGCGGCGGGCGATGCCACGCCGACAAGCGGCCCGCAGCGGCCTACGTCGAACCCGCCGTCGTCGCGATGCCGGGGCAGAGCGACGTGGTGCGTCAGGAGACCTTCGCGCCGATTCTGTACGTGCTGACGTACGACACCTTCGACGAGGCGATCGCGCTGCACAACGACGTGCCGCAAGGGCTGTCGTCGTCGATCTTCACCCGCGACCAGCAGGAGGCCGAACGGTTCCTTGCTGCCGACGGCTCCGACTGCGGCATCGCCAACGTCAACATCGGCACATCCGGCGCGGAGATCGGTGGCGCCTTCGGCGGCGAGAAGGAGACCGGGGGCGGCCGGGAGTCCGGATCAGACGCCTGGCGGGCCTACATGCGCCGCGCCACCAACACCGTCAACTACTCCAGCGGCCTCACCCTCGCCCAGAACGTCAGCTTCCTCTGACGAGGTCGTCGGCGAGCCGTCAGCCGAGGACCAGAAGCCGGCGCGGAGCGGGCGGCGGAGACGGGCGCTTTGCCGTCCGGCTTGATTCCGAGTTAGTTCGGACGTACAATTTTCTGTACGTATGAGAGGTGGCTCGATGAGGACGATGAGCTATTCCGAGTCTCGCGCGAAGTATGCCGAGACGCTGGACTCTGTGGTCAACGACCGCGAGGAAGTCGTGATTACCCGCGCTGGGCACGAGCCGGTTGTGATGGTGTCGCTGGATGACTACGAGTCATTGAAGGAAACGGCGTACCTGCTGCGTAGCCCGGAGAACGCTCGGCGGCTGATCGGTGCGATCGAACGACTCGAGACCGGCGGTGGCGAGCAGCGCGACCTCGTCGAATGAAATTGGTCTGGGACGAGCTTGCCTGGGAAGACTACGTCTGGTGGCAAACGCAAGATCGTAAGACCCTGAAGCGCATCAATGCTCTGATCAAAGACATCGCCCGCAACGGAAACGAAGGGATCGGTAAGCCCGAAGCGCTCAAGCATGGCTTTCACGGCTACTGGTCGCGTCGGATCACCGATGAGCACCGACTCGTCTACAAGATCGCTGACGATGAGATCCGCATCGCCGCCTGCCGGTATCACTACGGGAGGTAGTAGTCAGCGGTACTCACCGTGTGCTCGCGCCACGCAACCGGTTTGACGTCGCTGCGCAGCATTGACCAGTGCGGTCCATCGCCGGGCGAATTGCCGCGAGAAACAGACAAACGGCAGCGAATTTGGCGCGAATCGCGCAATTTCCCGGCTAAGTCGGGAGCGATCCTCGACGCGGCCCTGGCCAAAGCCCGCGCGACGGTGGGCTGACCTCTCCCAGTGGTCAGCCGAGGCGGATGCCGGCGAGTTGGGTGGCTTGGGCGACGAGACGTCCGGTGCTGTCCCACACCAGGCACACCTCGTCCACCTTGTGCGCGTCGATGAGTTGCGCTCGTTGCTGGATCCGCACCGGCCCGGGGGTGGGCACTGCGCGGATGTAGGCGGTGAGTTCGAATGTGGGTACCCAACCGCTCATTTCGATGTCGAAGGTCGCGGGCGGCAGCGAGTCGAGGGCGTAGAGCAGCGAGATCGGGTCGAAGTCCTCGCCCGGTAGCTCTAGCCAGCCGTTGAGCTCACCTTTGCCGCTCGGTTTGCCCACGCCGAATCCCATGTCCTCCGGGTCGATTCGCAGGTCGACCTGGTCCATGATCGCCACACGCAAGCCCGCCGGGTTGGTGCCGGGCACGCGGATCGCGTCGGCGCGGTCGCGAATCTCGGGCGAGGGCAGCCCCTCGGTCCAGTACGGCTTGTCGTGTGGGTCGAGGGTGCCGATCGTGGTCAGCGCCTCGATGCAGGGCTTGCCGTCGTGGATGAGCCGCGTCCGGACCTGACTCGCCGAACGACCCACGCGCAACACCTCGGTCTCGATCGACGCCGGTCCGGGGTCGGGAGAGCGCAGGTAGTGCGCGCTCGCGGCGAGGACATGATCGTGCGGGCTGACGTGCGTGGCCGCACGGGCCAGGATCGCCAGGAGATAGCCGCCGTTGGGCTTGCCACCGATCGTCCAGCCGGGACTGATCGCCGTCTCGAAGCGTCCGGGAGAGATCTCCTCGACCATGCTGGCGGCCGTGAAGGCCGCGGGTTCCTCACTGTGGCTCACGTTCCGATTAGACCATTTCGCATCTGACACATGGTATTATGACCATAATTCAATCAGAAGGCAATCCCGTGGACGAGATCATCACGTCCTACCGGGTCGCACCGACACGCACGATCTCCGCCGGCGGGGTGGACTTCGCCTACCGTGACCTCGGCCCGCGGGACGGTGTGCCGGTGGTGTTCCTGCTGCACTTGGCCGGACCTGGTGCGCAAGCTGATCCTCACCGGAACCGGCCCGGCCGGCGGGAAGCGCATGAAGGAGGTCGTGTGGGTGGCGCAACTCGACACCGTCCGCGGGCTGGTGAGCTTCCAGGACCCGAAGCAGTTCCTCTTCTTCACGCGGACCGCGAACGGCAGGCGTGAGAGCAAGGAGTTCCTGTCGCGGCTGGCCGAGCGCACCCACGGCCGACCGGATGCTGCCCACGCCCAACACCCGCGACATGGCCGGCCGACTGCCGGACAGCGAACTGGTGATCTATCCCGACGCCGGGCACGGCGGCATCTTCCAGTACCACGAGCAGTTCGTCGGCACGGCCCTCGACTTCCTCGCCCGGTAGCGCCGCCGGAGGCCGTCACCTGCCGGGTCTCGCTACCAGACTCGGCTATCCTGAGCAGATGAGACGAACGTCGTTCGCGAGTTGGCCGTGCTCGATCGCGCGGACCATGGATCTGCTGGGTGATTGGTGGACACCGCTGGTGCTACGCGAGGCGTTCTACGGGATCCGCCGGTTCGACGAGTTCCAGCACGAGCTAGGGATCGCTCGAAACACGTTGACCGATCGGTTGCGCCGGTTGGTCGACGAGGGGCTGATGGAGAAGAGGCTCTATCAGACCGAGCCGCGGCGGTACGACTACGTGCTGACGGAGAAGGGTCGGGACTTCTTCGGCGTGCTCGCGGCCATGTCGCGCTGGGGTGACCGATGGCTGGCCGGAGAGGAGGGCGCGCCGATCACGTTCCGCCACGAAGCGTGTGGTCAGGACGTGCATGCCGAGATCGTGTGTGGGGGGTGTGGGGAACCGTTGGAGCCCGAGAGCGTCTCGATGCGGATGGGTCCCGGGTACCCAGACCACTTGAAGCGACGGCCCGATGTGCAGCGCCGTTTCGCGACGGGTTGACTCGCGAGTCTTATTAAGCAACTCTAGTGCTCAGGCTGTTGATTGTGGGGAGGCTGACCTGAGATGGAGTGGACTGGCGCCCGCTACGCCGACAAGCCGACGGTGGAGGTGAGCACCTGGATCGATGCCCCGTCGGCACGGGTGTGGGAGCTGGTCTCCGACGTCGAGCTCATGCCGAGCATGAGCGATGAGCTGCAGTCGACCGAGTGGGTCGCGGGGTCGACCGGCCCGGCGGTGGGAGCGCGGTTCATCGGGCGGAGCAGACACGATGCGTTGGGGGAGTGGGCCACCACCTCGTACATCATCGAGTGTGACCCACCGCGAGCGTTCGCATGGGCCGTCGGCGACCCGGACGATCCCAGCGCGATCTGGCGTTTCCGGCTCGAACAGCGAGACGGTGGGACCCAACTGTCGGAGTGGATGCAGCTGGGTCCCGCGCCGTCCGGCTTGTCCTTCGCGATCGACCAGATGCCGGAGAAGGAACAGAAGATCGTGTTCGTGCGGATGCGGGAGTTCGAACGGAACATGACGGTCACGCTCGACCGCATCAAGAAGCTGGCCGAATCGTGATGCGGACCGCGACGACGATCGAGGCCTCAGCCTTCGACGAGTGGTCGCACATGTCGGACTTCGTGGTCCAGGCCGAGAAGCTCGGCCTCGATATCTGCTGGGTCGCCGAAGCCTGGGGTTCGGACGGACCGTCGGCGCTGGGCTACTGCGCGGCGCGGACGGAGCGGATGCTGCTGGGCTCCGGCGTCATGCAGGTTGGCACCCGCACGCCGGTCGCCGTGGCGCAGGCGGCCATCACCCTGTCGAACCTCTCCGAGGGGCGGTTCGTACTCGGGTTGGGAGCGTCCGGGCCGCAGGTGATCGAGGGCCTGCACGGTGTGCCCTTCGCCCGGCCGCTGGCACGAATGCGGGAGACGGTCGAGATCGTGCGCAACCTGCTGGCGGGCGGGAAGCTTGCGTACTCCGGTGGCGAGTTCCAGATTCCGCTGCCCGGCGGCGAGGCGGTGCCGATGCGGCTGTCGATGCGCGCGCACCACCCGATTCCCATCTACCTGGCCACATTGTCGCCCGCGATGCTGCGGCTGACCGGCGAGATCGCCGACGGCTGGCTGGGTACCAGTTTCGTCCCCGAGGGCGCGGCCGACGCCTATTTCGCGCACCTGGACGCGGGATTGGCTCGTGCCGGCCGGTACCGGGCGGATCTGGACGTGTGTCAAGGTGCCGAGGTCGCCTTCGCGGCCGACGAGGATGCTCTGCGGCGGATGGTGGCAGGGCGCAAGAAGGAGTTGGCGTTCAGCCTCGGCGGCATGGGATCGGAGTCGGCGAACTTCTACAACAACGCCTACAGCAGGCAGGGCTGGGCCGAGGTCGCCGCCGAGGTACGTAAGCGCTGGCAAGCGGGTGACCGCGATGGCGCGGCCGGACTGGTCACCGACGAGATGGTGCTCGGCACGACACTGATCGGCACCGAACCGATGGTGCGGAACCGGCTTCGCGTCTGGCGCGACGCCGGGGTGAACACCGTGCGGCTCTACCCGGCCGGGCACACCCTGGACGAGCGGCTGTCCACTTTGGCCACAGCGATCGACATCGTGCGGGAGATCGGGACCTCGTCTTGAGCCTGGCCGAACTACTGACGTGCGTCCATAATATTATGGTTAGCATATAATGAGAGTCGGCGGCAGGTAGGTGGCCCCTGCGCGAGTGGAGGAGCTGTGGCGCGGTACGGGAAAGAACACAAGCAGGAGACCAGGCGGCGGATCGTCGAGTCGGCCGGCCGACGGTTCAAGCAGGACGGCATTGACGGTTCGGGTATCGCCACGCTCATGAAGGACGCCGGGCTGACCAACGGCGCCTTCTACGCCCACTTCGAGTCCAAAGAGGACCTGGTCGCGACCACGGTCGCCGAGCAGTTGCGCGCACAGCGGGAGAGCTTCAGCGCGCTGGCGTCTGGTCGCGCGGGGCTCGAGCAAATCATGCGTGCCTACCTGTCGGTCGAGCACCGGGACAACCCCAGCGGTGGGTGTCCTTCCGCCGCCCTGCTCGAGGAGATCGGCCGATGCCCCGAGGCGACCAAGCAGGCCTACACCGACGGCCTGCTCGGCGTCGTCGACGACATCGCCGCACGCTTGGTGCCGGACGATCCGAAATCGGCTCGGCGGAAAACGCTCGGCATGTTCGCCATCATGATCGGGACGCTGCAGCTCTCCCGCGCCATTGCCGACCGCCGGCTCGCCGACCAGGTCCTCGAGCAGGGACTTCACGACGCCCTCGGGCTGTTGGATTCCTTGTGAGTGCGGGTGAGCCGGCAGAGCTTCCCGAGTCGGTGGTGATCGGGCTGCGCCGTACTGCCGCCGAGCTGTTGGGGGACGTGTCGTCGTATGCCGATGACATGCTTGACTACATCCTCGAACGTATCCCGGAGGCCGGTGCCGATGACGATCTCCGCGGTCTGACGCTGGGGTCGTGCTCGTCGAACCTCGAAGCTGCGCTGTCGATGGTGCGGCACGGTATCGACGTGAGCGCCGCGACGGCGCCGGTCACCGCCCTCGAGCATGCGCGCGCCATGGCGGCCCGCGGCTACAGCGTCGATGTGATGCTGCGCTTCTACCGGATCGGTCACGCCTATTTCAGCGAGCGTATCCTGGCCGGGGCCACCGATGTCGTGCCTGACCCGGCCCTCGCCCTGGCGGTGGTGGCCAACCTGCAGCGCTACGCGTTCGCCTACGTCGACCGCATTTCCAGTGAGGTCGCCGCCGAGTACGTCGCCGAGCTCGACCGCATCCAGAACCGGGTCCGCGCGGCCCGGACCGATGCGGTCCGCGGCTTGATCGCCGGCGACCCGATCGACCTCGGGCGTGCCGAGCGCACCTTGTCCCACCGGCTCACCGGATGGCAGACCGGCTTCGTCTGCTGGACCGATCGCGATGACGTCGACCTCGCGCGCGTGGGTACCGCGGTCGGTGCTCACTTCGGTTCCCGTCATCCCCTGCTCGTCCCGGACGGCGCCCAGGCGCTGTGGGGCTGGGTCTCCACCACGCGGGCTCCCGGCGTGACACCGGAGGACCTCGCGCCAGTGGCCGGCCAGATCCCCAAGATGGTCCGGATCTCCATCGGCACGCCGTCGCGGGGCCCCGGCGGCTTCCGCGACTCCCACGCCCAGGCGCAGCGCGGCCGTCGGATTATGGAGCTCTCCGGTCGGGGAGCGCCGGTGACGTCGTACGCCGAGCTGGCGCTCGTGGACACGATGAGCGGCGACCTGGACCTTGCCCGGGCCTTCGTCTCGGCCGAGCTCGGTGCCCTGGCGGTCCAGGGGCGCCGGGAGGATGAGGAACGACGGACGCTGCTGGCAGTGCTCGACGCACAGGGAGGGCTGGCAGCGGCAGCCGAGGAGCTGGGGGTACACCGCAACACCGTGCTGCAGCGCATGCGCCGGGCAGAGGAACGTCGGGGGCGTCCTGCTACGGACCGTGTTGCCGAGCTGCATGCGGCGTTGCGGCTGGTCCATGTGCTCGGCCCGGCGGTGCTCACCTCGGAGCCGGGGTGAACCTGACGGGTATGTGCTGTGCGCACACCGGCGTGGGCTCGGCACCACTGGTAGGGGTAGCTCACGGTTCGTAGGTTGCGGGGTATGTCAGCGACCACAGAGCACCCCGCGCCCGCAGCCTCGCGTCACGCGCTGCCTGACCCTGGCGAAGGGATCCCGGCGATCTCGTGGCCCATTGTCGGTATCTTTTCCGGTGCCATCGCGGTCTTCGCGTTCGCCACGTGGGCGGCGTTGACCGACGCACTTCCTGTCCCGGTGACGGTGTTGCTCAGTGCGACCGCGATCTTCGTGCTGTTCACCGTGCTGCACGACGCCGCGCATTACTCGGTGAGCACCCGCCGCTGGGTCAACGTGGCCTTCGGGCGGGTCGCGATGCTGTTCGTGTCGCCGCTGATCTCGTTCAAGTCGTTCGCGTTCATCCATATCGAGCACCACCGCAACACCAACGACGGCGAGAACGACCCCGACCACTTCGTCAGCGGCGCTCCGTTGTGGCAGCTCCCCGTTCGGTTCGCGCTGATGGACGTGCCGTACCTGGCCTTTCTGGTGCGCAACATGCGGCGTCGTCCCCGGGCTGAGGTGTTGGAGACCTCGTTCCTGCTGGTCATGAGCGCCGCGGTGATCGTCGCTTGCGCGGTCACCGGACACCTGTGGACGCTGGCGGTGCTGTACCTGATCCCCGCGCGGGTCGCGATGATCGTGCTGGCGTGGTGGTTCGACTGGTTGCCGCACCACGACCTCGAGGACACGCAGCAGGAGAACCGCTACCGCGCCACCCGCAACCGCGTCGGCTCCGAATGGATCCTCACACCCCTGCTGCTCTCACAGAACTACCACCTCGTCCACCACCTACACCCCTCGATCCCGTTCCACCGCTACGTCGCGGCCTGGCGCCGCAACGAGGAGGCCTACCTCGAGCGTGACGCTGCGATCGGCACCGTCTTCGGCCAGCAGCTCGACACCGATGAGTACCGCGAGTGGAAGCGGCTGAACGGCAGCCTGGCCCGGCTCCTCCCGGTACGGATGCCGAAACGATCCTCCGCCCGTGCCGCGGTGTTCCACCCGGTCCGGGTCACCGGCGTCGACCGGTTGACCGATGACAGCGTGCTGATCCGCTTCGACGTGCCCGACGACCTGCGCGAGGAGTTCTCCTTCGAGTCCGGTCAGCACGTCACCGTCCGCACCGACCTCGGCGGCGAAGGCGTACGGCGCAACTACTCCATCTGCTCCTCGGCCACCTCCGACACGCTGGCGATCGCCGTCAAGCACATTCCCGGCGGGGCCTTCTCCACCTTCGCGATGGAGCAACTCCAGGTCGGCGACACCCTCGATCTGATGACACCGACCGGGTCGTTCGGCACACCGCTCGACCCACTCGCCTCGAAGAACTACGTGGCGATCGCCGCCGGCAGCGGCATCACCCCAATCCTGTCGATCCTGCGGACGACACTCGCCGTCGAGACCGACAGTCGCTTCACCCTGATCTACGGCAACCGCGACGCGGACAGCACGATGTTCCGCGACGAGCTGGACGACATCGAGGCGCGGTACGCCGACCGGCTCCGGATCATCCACGTGCGCTCCCGCGATCCGCGACACCCGGCACATCTGCGCGGTCGCGTCGACCGCCCGAAGCTCGAACAATGGCTCGGCTCCGACCTGCCGGTGGCCTCGGTGGACGAGTGGTTCCTTTGTGGACCGGTCGAGATGGTGACCGACCTGCGCGAACTGCTCATCGAGCGCGGCGCCGAGCCGGACCGCGTCCACGTGGAACTGTTCCACGGCTACCAGAAGCCCAAGGTCGCCGACGAGTTCTCTCCGGCGACGGTCGCGGTCAAGCTGCGCGGCCGTCAGCACGAGGTCTCGCTGGCAGCCGGCGACACCGTCCTCGAGTCCGCGCTGACGGCCGGACTGGAGGCGCCGTATGCCTGCCTCGGCGGAGCCTGCGGCACCTGCAAGGCGAAGATCCTGCAGGGGTCGGTCACGATGGAACACAACTTCGCCCTGTCGCCGACCGACGTGGCAGCCGGCCACGTGCTCACCTGCCAAGCCCACCCCACCAGCGAAGAGGTTCGCCTCGATTACGACGCCTGAGCCGCAGCGGGCGGGGTTGCGGAGCTCGAAGTGTGCGTTGACGGACTCGGCCAGCCGTTGTGCGGCCCCCTGTGCATGGGGGCCGATCGGGGTCATGTAGCGTATACACGTCGCAAGGGGCTGTGGCGCAGCTGGTAGCGCACCACACTGGCAGTGTGGGGGTCACGGGTTCGAGTCCCGTCAGCTCCACCCTTCAAGACACACCGGGAGACCGCCCCCGACCTGCGGAAACGCAGTCGGGGGCCGATCCTGGCTTTGTCCTCTTTGGACGCTCCGGCACCCCAAATGGGAGCAAAATGGGAGCAGCGGTTCTGCCGGGGCGAAATGGGGTCACGTTTTGCTCCCAGCCGCTGTCCGCCGACCGGGTGATCTTCTGGTGTTGTATCCGGCGCGCACAAGTTGCTTAGCGGTCATTTGATCGGCACCATCGCTGACTGACCAGGCGTGCCAGGCCGTCAAAGAGTTCACCAAGGTGCTCTGCACTGAGCTCCACCGGCTGGTCCTCGCCTATCACCCAGTAGGGGTGGATGGGCTGTGCCAGAAGTGTTCCGACCCCCAGTGGCCCTGAGAGAGTGTGCCGAAGCCAGGGCGGTGCAAACGACGAAGATGTCACGGGTGGTGGCTCAGCCGAGCCGAGGTCGTAGCCGCAACTACGACCATGATGGTCCTGCTGAGCCACCCGAACTTCGAGGCGCTGTTTCCACTCGTGCGATAACGAAGTTCTCGTGGCGCGGGGCACCAGGCCATGGAGTGTAAACCCCGTCTGGTGCTCCAGCCCGAGTTCAGCGTAACCCGATTCTGGCCCATAGGGTCGACGGCCTGAGCGCCGTCTCGACCGTGCGATCAGGATCAACTCCCGCGTGGGCAAACGTGGGCACAGCCCGGTTTAAGGGGTTTCAGGCAAGTCATTTCTCCAGCTCACGCGCGGAGCATCGTCGTTACGCAGGACACCGCGCACTCATAACGGGGTGACCCACCACCGTCACACGCCTCGACCCCGGCCGTCGGGCCGTGGCGGCTGGTGGGCAGGAGTGTCGCTGACACCTTCAGCGCGACGGGTCATCGCTCGGATCACGCCCGGACGTACTGCGCCCGGAACCGGCTCGCGTAGCCTCGCGCCGCCTCCTCGGCGATC
>WHUB01000400.1:0-395 GCA_009377395.1 Actinophytocola sp.
TGCGGCGTGCTGGAGGTCACCCATCCGCGGGTGATCTTCTGGCTGGACCGCATCAACAGCGGTGCAGGACTCGAGGACCGCATCCCCGGGCCGACGCAGGCGCCGCACGCCCTGTTGGACTGGGAACGCGACGAGATCATCGCGATCTACGACACCTGGCATGAGATCGACCGGTCCTACCGCAAGCTCGCCCACCGCGGTTCACGCCTGGACGTGGTGCACGCGTCGGAGTCGACGGTGTGGCCGCCGATCAACTCGGCCGCGCGCAGGTGACGCGCCGGGTTCGACGCGAACGTGTAGCGGAAGGCCGCCATGGCGGTCGACGCGACGGCCTGGCCGTGCGGAATCATCGGCATGGGCGGGTAGTCCGGCGATTGGTAGTCACGCACCGCGCC
>WHUB01000400.1:405-645 GCA_009377395.1 Actinophytocola sp.
GGCATTGCCGAAGCCCATGCCGGTGACGGCCGAGGCGTACGCCATCTGGTAACGCGCCTCCTGGTCGTAGCCGTGGTACACCGCGCGACGCAGGAACTGGCCGACGATCCGCATCGCCTGCTTGCACCAGACGTCGCTGATCGGGTTGGCGCCCGAGAAACCCCAACGATCGCGGGCGCTGCGGTAACGCTGTCTGGCGTCGAACGGGACCGCGGTGTAGCTCTCCAGCGCATGGGTCAG
>WHUB01000401.1 GCA_009377395.1 Actinophytocola sp.
CATTGGGCGTGTCGCCCGAATCAAGCAGCAACCCTTACTGAGATCACCTCAATGTATAGGTCGACAGATGCGACTTCCCGTAGATTTCATTGGGGTACCCAATCGTTTTTGGTTTTGCGTCGAGGGCTTCGTGGTGCGCTAAACAGTGAAGCCAGACTGTCCACGTTAAGTCATAATTCCGGCATTTAACACATTGCTGTAGCGATCTCGTTCAATGAGACTAAAGGTGCAAAACAGCGAGTCGTTCAGTGTCAGCTATCGGCGGCGCGAACGGCGTAGCACAGAGCCATCTGTACATCGCTCTAGTAACGTAAGGTAATTGCGTGATATCAAACTGTGAAACCGTTGCGGCGGTAACTGGACTGCTCGCCGCAGTGCTTCCGGTAAGCCGCATTACGCCGTGGCCACATTCTCGTCGCCGTCAGCGCTAGGTCCGCGTCGACGTCAGCGCGCATGCCGTGTCACGACCCCCGTTGAGCACAGCAGAGCGAACGGAGACATAACGGAGCCCACATCTGCCGTTAGCAAACGTGAATATAATCTTGGGTGTCGAAACCCCGCAGGTAGAAGCCCCGCGCGCGGAGCGTCTTCCAAGATCAATCACTGAGGTGATCTCAGCGAGATCGTGTTCGGGCGTGTTCGA
>WHUB01000402.1 GCA_009377395.1 Actinophytocola sp.
TGATCGGACGTGCCGTCCCAGGCGATGATCTTGTCCACCCCATTCGTCGCATACCAGCGGTCGCCGTCCGTGCCCTCGACCGACTGCGCGTCCGGGAACGTCTCGAACGACCACCAGTCGAACAGGTCGCCGGTGAACAGCTTGCGGATGGTGTAGTCCTGCGCGGCCAGCGGGGCTCCTGCAACGGCAGTTGCAAGCGTCAGCTGCGTGTCCGAATCGACGCTCGCGACGGTGTACCAGGTCGCGTCCGGGTCGGTTTCGTCGGCGGCGCCGAAGCTGATCTGATCGCCCGCCTTGACGCCGTTCGTGTCGAACGCGGTTGGCCCGGTATCGCTGGCGACGACGGCGGGATCGGCGGCCGAGACGTCGACCGTGCCCGTCGCCTCGACCGGCGTCAGGAAGGTCACGTCGCCGGTGTTCTCGTCGTAGCGGTAGGCGTCCTTCGTCGTCAGGAAGACGAGCCGCTGGCCGCCGTCGCGCAGGAAGAAATTGTCGATGCCGGTGAGCGCGCCGTTGAGCTGGCGGGGCATGAACTTGTCCCAGCCCATGTTCTGCCGGATCGTCCGCCCGTCCTTGAGCCGCACGTTCCGGCAGGCGGCGAGCGCGCGCGGGGGGATGGACAGCAGCGGCCGATCCAGAT
>WHUB01000403.1 GCA_009377395.1 Actinophytocola sp.
ACGATCACCACCCACTCTGAGGAGGCGATCACCGATAACGACTTCACCCTGGCCCAGGCGATCGAGTCACTATAACGAGATCTCCTCACCGGGCGCGCTTCTCTACACGGGGTGGCAGTGTGCACGCCCCGTGGGTCGCACTCGCTGGCACCTGCCAACGTCGACGGCCCGCCGGGCCCGTCCGGTGCCCGGCGAGGCGACGGTCGTAACCAGGGCCCGATCTCCGTACCCGACAGAGCTAACTGGCACACAGTATTGGTGAGCTGGGACAACGTTGCGGACTCATCGAGTGGCAAGCCCCGGGCTCAACGACTCGTAGGTCACCCGCGGATGGGCACATTTGCGCGGTGTACTACGTATCTTCACCCGCTTTGGGATCGCTGGCGGTGGAGTCGGGGTTGGCGTTCGGGTCGGCGTCGGTGTCGAGGGAGGGGGCGTCTGCTGGAACAGGCTCGGGTTCGGGGTCGTCGCGTTTGACCGAGTTGAGTAGCAACTGGGCGACGTCGAGGATCTCTACGTTTTCGCTGGCCTGGCCGTCGTTTTGCCGCGAGGTCAGGCCGTCGTCGAGCATGACCTGGCAGAACGGGCAGCCGGTGGCGATCTTCGTCGGTGCGGTGCCGAGCGCCTCGTCGACACGGT
>WHUB01000404.1 GCA_009377395.1 Actinophytocola sp.
CGCGAAGGCCTCGAAAACGGCGAGAACGGCCTTGGCCTCCGCAGGAATCACGTCGCCGTTGAGCGTGTAGCCGGTTGCTCGAACGCCTCTCGGCGGCCGCCCTTGACCGGCACGCTGCCGCTGTGCGCGAGACTGTCGAGCGCCTTTCCGCTCGACCTCGGCGCGTGCGACTGCCGCCTTGATGCGGGCGTACATTCGCCCACCATCGGTGGAGAGATCGGCCTCGCCATTCGCTGTTACGAGTAGCAAGCCCCGTTCTTCGGCGGCGTCGATCCAGTCTTCGAGCTGGCGTGGCTGGCGGGTTAGTCGGTCAAGGTCCCAGCACACCAGCGCGTCGAACTTGTCCGCGTTGTAGTCGGCAACCATCTGGTCGTACGCGGGGCGGGTCTTGGCCTTGTCGGTCGCGCTGATGCTGTTGTCCACGTAGGTCTCGACTAGTGACCAGCCTCGACCCTGGACAAGCCGTTCGCAGTCCTCACGCTGTCGTTCGACGGCCAAGCCCTCGCCGGTCAGGTCTAGACTCACTCGAAGATAGATCGCGGCACACGTATCGTTCGCCATGACGTTATTCTACTTCGAAACTTGGTCGAGTTCCGGTTTAACGTGTAGCGCCCGTCCGCATCAAAATGAGCACCAAA
>WHUB01000405.1 GCA_009377395.1 Actinophytocola sp.
CCTCGACGGCTGGGGCACCGACGTCAGCGGCGCTCGGTCGTTCGGCGACCTGCCCGCCGAGGCGCAGGCGTACGTGCGGGCGATCGAGGACTTCACCGGCGTGCCCGTCGCCGGAGTCGGTGTCGGCCCTGGGCGCGACGCGGTGGTCCGGCTGCGCGACCTCAGCTGACCGACGCCGCCGCCCGGCCCTTGTTAACAAGGCTGGTTGCGGGTTGCCAAGGCGTCGGTGCCGTGGGAACCCGCCCTCGGCCCTGCTAACAAGGCATGGTTGCGGCAGGGCGGCCGGGCGAGCCGACGACGGGGGACCTGAGTAGGCTCGCCGGCTGTGAAGGTTCTGGTGGTCGGCAGCGGTGGACGCGAGCACGCGCTGGTGCGCGCGCTCGTCGCGGATGCCGTGGTGACGGAGGTGCACGCGGCGCCGGGCAACCCGGGAATGGCGGAGCAGGCGGAGACGCACGCGGTGCCCGTCGACGACGTGCCCGCGCTCGTGCAGCTCGCCCGCCGGCTGGCGGTGAACCTGGTCGTGGTCGGCCCGGAGGCGCCGCTGGTCGCCGGGCTGGCGGACGCGCTGGCGACCGCCAGCATCGCGTGCTTCGGTCCGAGTGCCGCGGCGGCCAGGCTGGAGGGGTCGAAGGC
>WHUB01000406.1 GCA_009377395.1 Actinophytocola sp.
GAGCGCCTTGTCGCCGAAGGTGTCGCGGACTCCGGCGGCGAGCGCCTTGGCGCCGTCGATGACGACGAGCAGCCCGTCATCGACACTCAGGCCACGCCCGACGAGGTCGGACAGCAGCGCACGCACCACGGTCTTGTTCTCGGTGGATCCGTCCCACAACCCGACCGGCACCTTCGTGCCGTCGGCGGTGATCGCCAACGCGACCACCACGCACCGCTCGGCCATGTGCTCACCGTCGAGCATCAGCACCGTGATCTTGAGGTCGGTCAGGTCTCGGTTCATCAGCTCGCCGAGCGCGGTCTCGGTCGCCTTGACGAACCGGCGCGAGACCGCCGACTTGCTCATCGACTTGCTCGTCGCGGTGACCTGGTCGCCGACCGGCTCGGCGACACGGGCGTGCCGGCGAGTCGCCACCGCGGCGAGCATCCGCTCCATCACCACCTCACCGAGCAGGTCATCGTCGGCGAAGTGTTGATACGAGGCCAGCGGCACCTCGTGCCCGTCGACGGTGCGGGCCCGCGGCCGACTGATCGCCACCTTCCGCCCGCCGAGAGTCACCGCCCCAGTCCCCGGCCCGTGCCCAGGACTCCCGACATGGTGCGAAAGTTGGTGCATGCTCAGCGGCGGGATTCGAC
>WHUB01000407.1 GCA_009377395.1 Actinophytocola sp.
ACTGGATCCGCCGTGAGGACGGCGCCGCCGCGGGGTCTGTCGCCGGCGGTGAGGCCGGGGAGACGGTCGAGGCCGGGAACGCTCGTCTTCGACGTGAGAACGCTCGGTTGCGGCGGGCGAACGAGATCTTGAGGACCTCCTCGGCGTTTTTCGCAGCGGCGGAGCTCGACCGCCAGCTCGGGAACCACTGACCGTCCCCACCAGGGTCATCGTGGACTACATCGCTACCTACAAGGACCGGTTCGGGGTCGAGCCGATCGTGGAGGTGCTCAACGAGCACGGGATCACGATCGCCCTGAGCACCTACTACGAGCACGCCGCCCGGAGCTTCGGGCCCACGGCGGCGGAACTGGAAGACGCCTACGCCGCCAACGAGGTGAAGGCGCACGCCTTGCTGGGCGGCGCGATGAGCGTCTTCCATGATCACTGCCTGCTCGGCAGCGACGAGATCCTCGACGCCACCACCAACGACCTCTCCGACAGCGACCTTCACCTCCAGCCGGAGCGGGTGCGGCTCACCCCCGTGCAGGTCTCGCTGCACGACATGTCGGAGCTGTGGAGCGGCTTCGCGACCGGCTACCGCGTGTCGCAGGCCTACGAGGCGTGCGTCGTGCTCATTGACAGCACCCGCGATC
>WHUB01000408.1 GCA_009377395.1 Actinophytocola sp.
TCGTCCTCACCCACATCGAACACGCCCGAACACGATCTCGCTGAGATCACCTCAACAAGTCATCGCAGGTCATCGTCGTTTCACGGTTGACGACCTCCGGGACGCAATCTCTACGCTAAACCTGGAGGCCGGGTCGCCATGGACCACTGTCTTCATCGCGACCATTAAACGCGATCAGCTTGCTCGTCAGGCGATGGTCGCCGTCGATTGGGTCGACCACATCAGCGGTGACACCGATTGGACTCGGGTTGAGCCCGAGGCGCCTGCGACATGGAACGACCTCGCGACTGAGGTGAGAACCATCCCCGATCAACTCGGTGCCAATCGGCGCGTCCTCGTCGGCGGTCACATGAGGCAAGCCACCGGATTCCTGATTGGCTCCGAACTACGTCGGGTGTTGGGATACGAAGTAGGAGTCCGCCAAGGCGACCAGCTCTGGACTGGCGAAGAGCACACCGTCCAGTACGAGCTCATTGTCGAGGAAACCGCCGTGGAAGCCGGACCCGATATCGCGATCATTGTGAACGTGGCCGCTAACGCCGCCGCAGACACCGTTAGATGGATAACGGGAACGGGCGTTCCGGTGAGCAAGATCATCACAATCACGCCAGCGATCGGCGTCGGGCCCAAGGTT
>WHUB01000409.1:0-259 GCA_009377395.1 Actinophytocola sp.
GGTGGGATCCCACGCGGTTCGCCAGGTTGACCAGGTTCCAGGTGGTGACCGAAGACGGCCGTGCCTGGCTGCTGCTGATGCGCGACGAGCACTGCTACCTCGAGGCGGCGTACTGATGGGGTGGCACAACCCGCCGATTCCCTGGCACGACTTCGAGCGCCGGCTGTCCTGGCGCGGCGACAAGCAGCGGCCGACCAGCGACGACTCCTCCGACCGCCACCACACCACCACGCCGGCGCCCGCCTCACCGCGGGAACCC
>WHUB01000409.1:269-633 GCA_009377395.1 Actinophytocola sp.
GTGGGCGGAGCTGCACTGCCACACCTCGTACAGCTTCCTGGACGGATGCTCCGCGCCTGCGGCCCTGGTGAGCGAGGCGCTGCGGCTCGGCGTCGAGACGCTGGCCATCACCGACCACGACGGCATGTACGGGGTTGCCCAGTTCGCCCAGGCGGCGGAGCGCACCGGGCTGCGCACCGTCTTCGGCGCGGAGCTGAGCCTCGGCCTCAACGGCCCGCAGCAGGGTGTGCCCGACCCCGCGGGGCAGCATCTGCTGGTGCTGGCCCGTAATCCGGAGGGGTATCGGCGGCTGTGCCGGGTGATCACGGCGGCGCAGATGCGGGGTGCGCGCGGCCGCCCGGTGTATGACTGGGCCGAGGTGGTC
>WHUB01000040.1 GCA_009377395.1 Actinophytocola sp.
TGGTCGAGTTCCGGTTTAACGTGTAGCGCCCGTCCGCATCAAAATGAGCACCAAATGGTGCTAATGTTGATGCAGGAGGTGGGAATGTGCGTACCACCGTGACCTTGGACGATGCGCTGGTAGCGAAGGCGATCGCGCTGACCGGGAGGACGGAGAAGTCCGCTCTGGTGCGGGAAGGCCTTGAGGCCCTGGTCCAGCGCGAGAGCGCCCACCGGCTCGCCAGGCTTGGCGGCAGTGACCCGGATGCCGAAGCGGCACGGCGAAGTCGTGAGCGGCCTGAGCCGTGATCCTGGTAGACACCTCGATCTGGGTTGACCATTTGCATCGGTCCGAACCGGAGCTGGTGGCTCTGCTCGACCGCTCGTTCGTCGTTCAACACCCGATGGTGATCGGCGAACTCGCACTGGGGACATTGCGCGATCGGGGTACGTTCTTGGAATACCTCCGCGATCTTGCCGGTTTGCCGGTCGCGACACACGACGAAGTGCTGGCATTCGTCGACGCCAACAAGCTCTATGGACAGGGACTGAGCCTGGTTGACGCGCACTTGCTGGCCTCGGTCCGGCTGGTCCCCGAGGTGCGACTGTGGACCCGGGACAAGCGTCTGCGTGCCGCGTCACGTGAGCTGGGAGTCGCGTTCGAGCCCGAGACGTGACGTCTCGCCGCTACAGCTCCGCGAGGACGGAGTCGATGCGGTCGATGAGTGCGACGTCGTTGCTGGTGATGCCGCCCTTGGAATGCGTGCTCACCGAGAACTTCAGCGTGCGCCACCGGATGTCGATATCAGGGTGATGGTCCATCTCCTCAGCGATCTCGGCGATCCGGTCGACGGCCTCGATGGCCTGCGGGAAGCTGGCCAGCTCGACCGTGCGGACGAACGCCGAGCCGGCCACATCCCACTGCGGCCTGCTCGCCTTGGCCTCTTCGATCTGATCATTCGCTAGCAGCTCAACCATGACACTCATCGTGCCATCCACCCGGCCCGCTCGCCCGTGAGCCGGAAGAAGGTAGTCGTCGGCGCGGCGATCGTGCGGGGTGGCGCACTGCTCGCCGCACAGCGCTCCTACCCGAGCCACCTCGCCGGGTATTGGGAACTGCCCGGCGGACAGGTCGAACCGGGAGAGCCCGAGCCCGACGCGCTGCGACGGGAGTGCCGCGAGGAACTCGGTGTCGACGTCCATATCGGACGTCGTGTCGGCGACACCGAACTCCCCGGTGGCGCGCTGCTGCGGGTCTACGCCGCCACCCTCGCCGCCCCGTCCGCCGAGCCGGTCGCGCTGGAACACCGCTCGCTGCGCTGGGTGAGCCGCGACGCCCTGGACGACCTCGCATGGCTGCCTGCCGACCAGGTGCTGCTGCCGGAGCTGCACGCCCTCCTCGCGACCGGAAGTTAACAGGTTTCACGATGCGGAATCGGGCTTACCGTTGAGGTATGTACGTCGTCTTGAGCACCTACACCGCGCCCCTTGAAGAGATCGACTTCGTACTGCCGGACCACGCCGAGTGGCTCGCCAAGCACTACGAGGCCGGCGACTTCCTGCTGTCAGGCCGGCGAGAACCCCGCACCGGCGGCGTGATCATCGCGCGTGCGATGGCCCGGGGGAAGCTGGACGCGATCCTGGCGACGGATCCGTTCGCCTACAAACATCTGGTGCACTACGAGGTGATCGAGTTCTCCGCGACGCGTACCGCGAAGGAACTGAACTGGATCAACGAAACCCTGGTCAACCAGTAAAAAGACCACACTCACCGGCGGCGTAGCGGCCCGCGATGGGCCACGCCGCCGGTGGCTCATGCCGTTGTGTGACGGGTCACAACGGGCCGCCGGGTATTCTGGGTGGGACCACTCGCAGCTTCTTCCGAGCCGTGCGCGCGGTGGTCTCCCGATATACCCGACAGGAGTTCAGCCGTGCCCGCTGCCAGCGCGACCGCAACACCGACGCGAACCGACCTGCGCAACGTCGCCATCGTGGCGCACGTCGACCACGGCAAGACCACTTTGGTCGACGCCATGCTGCGGCAGTCCGGCGCGTTCAGCGCCCACGGCGACCCGGTTGACCGGATCATGGACTCCGGCGAGCTGGAGCGGGAAAAGGGCATCACGATCCTGGCCAAGAACACCGCGATCCGCCGGAACACTGCCGACGGCCCGGTCACCATCAACGTCATCGACACCCCCGGCCACGCCGACTTCGGCGGTGAGGTCGAGCGTGGCCTCGCGATGGTCGACGGCGTGCTGCTGCTCGTCGACGCCAGCGAAGGTCCGCTGCCGCAGACCCGGTTCGTGCTGCGCAAGACCCTCGAAGCCGGGTTGCCGGTGGTGCTCGTCGTCAACAAGGTCGACCGGCCGGACGCTCGCATCTCCGCCGTCGTGGAGGAGACTCACGACTTGCTGCTCGACCTCGCCTCCGACATCGAGGACGCCGACCACGACGCCATCCTCGACCTGCCGGTCGTCTACGCCTGCGCCCGCGACGGCAAGGCCAGCCTGACCCAGCCCGCCGACGGCGCCGAGCCCGACAACGACACGCTCGACCCGCTGTTCGACATCCTGTTCAGCCACGTGCCCGCGCCGAAGGCGGACCCGGACGCGCCGCTGCGCGCGCTGGTCACCAACCTCGACGCGTCCAGCTTCCTCGGCCGCATCGCACTGCTGCGCATCCACGCGGGCAGGCTGCGCAAGGGCCAGACGGTCGCCTGGCTGCGCGAGGACGGCAGCGTGGCCAACGTCCGCGTCTCGGAGCTGTTCGTCACCCAAGCGCTCGACCGGGTGCCCGTCGCCGAGGCCGCAGCCGGTGATCTCGTCGCGATCGCCGGCAGCAGCGACATCACCATCGGCGACACGCTCGCCGACCCGGACGCGCCCGAGGCGCTGCCTCGGATCACCGTCGACGAGCCTGCGATCTCCATGGTCATCGGGGTCAACACCTCGCCGCTCGCCGGTCTCGGCGGCGGCGACAAGCTCACCGCCCGGCTCGTCAAGGCCCGGCTGGATCAGGAGCTGATCGGCAACGTCAGCGTTCGGGTGCTGCCGACCGAACGGCCCGACGCCTGGGAGGTGCACGGCCGGGGCGAGCTGGCGCTCGCGGTGCTGGTCGAGCAGATGCGCCGGGAGGGCTTCGAGCTCACCGTCGGCAAGCCGCAGGTCGTCACCCGCACCATCGACGGCACCCTGCATGAGCCGTTCGAGCGACTGACCCTCGACGTCCCCGAGGAGCACCTCGGCGCCGTCACCCAGCTGCTCGCCGCGCGCAAGGGCAAGATGGAGCACATGGGCGGTCACGGCACCGGCCGGATCATGCTGGAGTTCGTGCTGCCGTCGCGTGGCCTGATCGGCTTCCGCGCCGACTTCCTCACTGAGACGCGCGGCGCGGGCATCGCCAACCACATCTTCGAGGGCTACTTCCCGTGGGCGGGCGAGATCCGCACCCGGCGCAGCGGCTCGCTCGTCGCCGACCGCAAGGGCCCGGTCACCACCTACGCGCTGTTGCAGCTCGCCGACCGGGGCACCTTCTTCGTCGAGCCTGGTGCCGAGGTCTACGAGGGCATGGTCGTGGGGGAGAACCCGCGGGCCGAGGACCTCGACGTCAACATCACCAAAGAGAAGAAGCTCACCAACATGCGCTCGTCGACGGGGGACGAGCTGGAGCGGCTGGCCCGGCCCCGTACGCTCGGGCTCGAAGAGGCGCTCGAGTTCTGCGCCACGGACGAATGCGTCGAGGTCGCGCCGAAGGCGGTGCGGGTGCGCAAGGTGATATTGGACAGCCACACCCGCGCCAAGGAGCGGTCGAGGGCGAAGGCCAGGGACAACGTCGGCTGAACCTGCCCTGCACAGGAACGCACGGGGGAGGTGGGCGCCGCCATGGCTGGTGGCCGCACGCGCTGGCTACTAGCGCTGGGCTGCACCACGGCACTGCTCGCCACCGCGTGCACCGCCGCGCCACCGGTGCCGGGTCCGCAACCGACCACGGCGATGCCGACGCCCCCGGCCGGTCCCGACCAGATCGTGATCGGCGTCGACGCCATCTCCGGCGGCTACAACCCGCACACCGTCGCCGACCAGTCGCCGGTGACGCGTGCGCTCGCGCAGCTGCTGCTGCCATCGGTGTTCGTGCCCGGCGATGATGCTCGGCTCGAGCTGGACCGGACCGTCATGCGCTCGGCCCGCGTGACGTCGGCCCACCCGTTCACCGTCAGCTACACGATCCGGCCGGACGCGTCCTGGTCGGACGGTGCCCCGATCGCGGCCGAGGACTTCATCTACCTCGCCGAGGAGATGCGCACCGAGCCCGGCACGCTCGACCCGGCCGGGTATCGGCTCATCTCGGACATCTCCGCCGACGACGCGGGCAAACGCGTCCAGGTGCGCTTCCGTGAGCGCTATCCGGGCTGGCGCACCCTGTTCCACCACCTGCTGCCTTCCCACCTGCTCAAGGACGTGCCCGGCGGCTGGCAAGGGGCGCTCGCGAGCAGCTTCCCCGCCTACGGCGGGCCGTTCGCGATCGGCACCGTCGACACCGCGCGCGGCGAGATTCTGTTGGAACGCAACGAGCGGTACTGGGAAAAGCCGGCCGCCGTCGACCAGCTGATACTGCGGCGTTCGGACAGCCGCGGCGTCATCGCGGCGCTGGGCGAGGACAACAACCAGTTCGCGCTGATCATGGCCAGCGGCCGGGATCAGGCCGCGCTGCGGCGGCTCGGCGACGGCCTCACGCTGCACACCGTGCCCAGTCCGGTCGTCGCCGAGGTGCTGCTGCGCCCGCTGACCGCCCCGCTCGCCAATGCCACCGTCCGCGCGGGCATCGCGGCGCTCATCGACCGGGACCGGCTCATCGCGGCGGGAACCGACGGCGGGCCGTCCAGTCAGCTGCGCGCGGGCGCGCAGCTGACCGCGCCGTCCGAGCCCGGCTACGCCGCGACGATCCCCGCCGCCGAGCGCGCGCCCGGCCGGCGCTGGCGGGGCGGCTGTTGCGCCAGGCCGGTTACCACAAGACGGCGGACGGGTGGCGGCCCGAGCACGGCGGCAGGCTGCGGCTGGTGGTGGCCGCACCCGCCGAACAGCAGCCGTACGACGCCATGGCGCGCGAGCTGGTGCGCCAGCTGCGCTCGGCGGGCATCGCGGCCACGGTGGCGCTGCTGAAACCGCGGGCGCTGTTCGGCACCGACCCGGACGATCTCGACGCGGCAGACCGCGCCGGTGGGGTCGGCGCCGACATCGTGCTCGCGCCACGGCCCGTCGGGCCCGACCCCGCCTCCGCCTTCGCCTCCCGGTTCGCCTGCCGGAAGCGGGACGGCGGTGAGAACTCCAGCGCCGGGCCGGGCAACATCAGCGGCTACTGCGACGAGCGACTGAACCGATTCGGCCGGGCGGTGCTGACCGGCGATCGCACCTTCGCCGATGTCCGAGGCGAGGCGGAGTCCGCGCTGTGGCGAGCCAACGTCACGATCCCGCTGTTCCAGCTCGCCGACACCCTCGCGGTCACCGACGCCGTTTCCGGCGTGACACCGGGCCCCGGGCCGGCCGGTCCGTTCGGGAACGCGGTCGACTGGATTCGCATCGATCGGTAACACCCGAGACCGCCGTTTCAATTCTCATTCTGACTTTTTCAGCAACACGGGTGACGCCGATCAGCGTGAACCGTTCAGTGGGGCCGCAACTCTTTCCTAATCCGCCTGTGACGTGCCAAGAGAAAGGTGAGGTAGACAAACTCGCCACTGGCGAGAATGGGCACGTCACCCTTTGGTCACAATCCCACGAGATCAGCTGACGGCGTATGAATTCCTTTCTACGGTGCTGCGTCAACACGCCATGTTCGGTTCTGGCATGGCGCGATGCCCTGGTGGCCAAAAAGCGGCGTCACTCGGGCGCATGTCTTCAGTGCTGAGGAGGGCACAGTCCAATGAGGAGATCTCGAACAGCAGCGGTGCGTCTCGGCGTGCTGCTCGTCGGCGCCGCGCTGGCCGTGAGCGGATGCAGCGGTGGTGGCACCGGTGCCGGCACGGCGGATGCGGGCAAGCCACAGCGCGGCGGCACGCTGCGGGTGATCGGTAGTGGCGATGTCGACCATATGGACACCGCCGCCGCGTACTACACGGTCTCGTTCTCGCTGCAACGGCTGTTCACCCGGCAGCTGTATGCCACCCCGAACAAGCCGGGACTGGACGCCCAGGAGACGCCGGTGCCCGACCTGGCGAGCGGGATGCCGGAGGTCAGCGACGACCTCAAGACCTACACCATCAACCTCCGCGAGGGCGCGATGTGGGACACCAACCCACCGCGTCAGGTCACGGCGGAGGACGCGGTACTCGGCTTCAAGCGGCTGTGCAACCCGGTGCAGCCGAGCGGCGCCATCGCGTACTACACCGACACCATCGTCGGCATGAGCGAGTACTGCGACGCCTTCGCGAAGGTGCCGCCCAAGGTGCCGCAGATCAAGGAGTTCATCACCACGCATGACGTCGAAGGGATCAAGGCGGTCGACGAGCTCACGCTCGAGATCGAGCTGATCAAGCCGGCGAGCGACTTCCTCAACATTCTCGCGCTGCCGTTCTCCTCGCCCGCTCCGGAGGAGTATCTCGACTACCTCCCGGACGGCGCGGAGTTCCGCCAGAACCTGATCTCCGACGGGCCGTACTCGATCACGAGCTACAAGCCGGGCAAGCACATCATGCTCGAGCGCAACCCGGCGTGGGATGCCAGCACCGACCCGGTGCGCGAGGCGTACGTCGACAAGGTCGAGATCATGCAGGGCTTCCCGGACGCCTCCACCGCGCTGCAGCGCGTCCAGGCGGGCGAGGCGGATCTGTTCTGGGACCAGGTCGTGCCCGCGGCACAGCTCGCCGGGCTGCGGGTGAGCAAGGACTCCGGTCTGGTCATCGGACCGGACGCGTACTACTCCATGAACCCGTATCTCGCGATCAACCTGCGCAGCCCGAACAACGACGGCGCGCTGAAGAACGTGAAGGTGCGCCAGGCGTTGCAGTACGCCGTCGACAAGGTCGCGGTCTCGCAGGTCTACGGCGGTCCGGCGATCTCGCAGCCGCTGGACCAGGCCGTCCCGGGCGGCAGTGGGGGCTTCATCGACGGCTACGACCCGTACCCGACGCCGGGCGACGAGGGTGACCCGGCGAAGGCCAAGCAGTTGCTGAAGGAGGCGGGCTACGAGCCGGGCGAGATCACGCTGAAGATGCCGTTCCGGACCAACAGCGTGCACCCGCAGGTCGGGCAGACGATTCAGGCCTCGCTCGCGAAGGCCGGCTTCGACGTGAAGCTCTTCCCGGTGCAGCCCGACCCGTTCTACACCGAGTACCTGCAGAACCCGGACGCGGGCGCGCGTGGCGAGTGGGACATCGCCGGGCCGGGCTGGGTGCCGGACTGGGTCGGCAACAACGGCCGGTCGATCATCTCGCCGCTGTACGACGGCAGGCACTACGGGCCGGGGTCGACCAACTACGGCGGCTACAACAGCGCCGCGGTGAACAACGGCATCGACGAGGCGCTGACCGCGGCCAGCCCCGACGAGGCAGAGCAGCTGTGGGAGACCGTGAACAAGCAGGTGATGGAGGACGCCGTCATCGTCCCGCTGGCTCAGCAGAAGGTCGCGGTGTACAAGTCCAGCCGGTTGGGCGGGTGCAACTTCATGTTCTTCAGCACCAACTGCGACTTCCCGAACGTCTGGGTCAGGTAGCGAACCGGCAGCCCACCGGAGGGAGCGTCACCACGCTCCCTCCGGTGGGCCTTGCCCTGCACGATGACGACCGGACGACCTCCGGGAGGACCAATGCAACTGCTGACCGTAGAAGACCTGAAGGTCTCCTTTCCGACGCCGGACGGCGTGGTCGAGGCCGTCCGAGGCGTGTCGTTCAGCGTCGACCGCGGCAAGACGCTCGGCATCGTCGGTGAGTCCGGCTCCGGCAAGTCCGTCGCGACACAGACCATCGTCGGGCTGAACCCCGGCGGGAAGGTGTCCGGCCAGGCGCGGTTCGAAGGGCGTGACCTGCTCACCATGGGTCGCGACGAGCTGCGCAGGCTGCGCGGCGCCGAGATCGGCATGATCTTCCAGGACCCGCTGTCCAGCCTGCACCCCTATTACCGGGTGGGCTGGCAGATCATGGAGATGATCCGCAACCACACCGACATGACCAAGCGGCAGGCCCGGCAGCGCGCCATCGAGCTGCTCGAGCTGGTGCGCATCCCGCAGCCGCACCGGCGGGTGGACGACTACCCGTTCCAGTTCTCCGGCGGCATGCGGCAACGCGCGATGATCGCGATGGCGCTGGCGCTCAACCCGAAGCTGCTGATCGCGGACGAGCCGACGACCGCGCTGGACGTGACGGTGCAGGCGCAGATCATGGAGCTGATGCAGCGCCTGCAGGACGAGTTCGACATCGCGATCATCCTGATCACGCACGATCTCGGTGTGGTCGCCGATGTCGCCGACGAGGTGCTCGTGATGTACGCGGGCAAGCCGATGGAGGTCGCCGACCGGCGGTCGCTGTACTACCGCCCGCATCACCCGTACACCGTCGGTCTGCTCGAGTCGCTGCCCCGGCCGACGAACAAGGGGCAGCGGCTCAAGCCGATCACCGGTCAGCCGCCCAGCCTGATCCACCCGCCGCAGGGGTGCCCGTTCCATCCGCGCTGTCCGTACGTGATGGATCGCTGCGTCTCGGAGATGCCGCCGCTGGACGACGCCGACGGCGGCGTGGCCGGTCACCGCTCGGCGTGCTGGCTGCCATCGGACATCGCCGGGGCCAGCCCCGAGCTGGACGCGCAGCGGCTCGACGTCGCCCAGCGGAACCGGACGGCCGTGGCGGCGGCGCCGGAAGGGGGCGCCCGGTGAGCACCGAGACCCTGCTGCGGCTGGAGAACGTGGTCAAGCACTTCCCGGTGCACTCCACCCGGCTGCTGCGCCGGACCGAAGGCGTCGTGCACGCGGTGGACGGCGTCGACCTCGACGTCCGCCGCGGCGAGACCGTCGGCCTGGTCGGGGAGACCGGCTGCGGGAAGTCCACCCTCGCCCGGTGCATCCTGCGGCTCTACGACCTGACCTCGGGCCGGATCACCTTCGGCGACACCGACATCACCGAGCTGTCGCGGCGGAAGATGCGGCCACACCGCAAACGAATGCAGATGATCTTCCAGGACCCGTACGGCTCGCTGAACCCGCGGCGGCGCGTCGGTCCGATCATCGGGGACCCGTTCGCCATCCAGAACGTCGCCGACGGTGAGGAACGCAAGCGCAAGGTCCAGGAGCTGATGGAGCTCGTCGGGCTGAACCCGGAGCACTACAACCGGTTCCCGGCCGAGTTCTCCGGCGGCCAGCGGCAGCGGATCGGCGTCGCCCGCGCCCTCGCGCTGCGGCCGGAGGTGATCGTCTGCGACGAGCCGGTGTCCGCATTGGACGTCTCCATCCAGGCGCAGATCATCAACCTGCTCGACGACCTGCAGGACGAGTTCGGGCTGACCTACATCTTCATCGCGCACGACCTCTCGATCGTCGAGCGGGTGTCGGACCGGGTCGCGGTGATGTACCTGGGCAAGATCGTCGAGTTCGGGCCGACCGAGCAGATCTACAACCATCCCCGCCACCCGTATACCAAGGCGCTGCTGTCGGCGATGCCGTCGGCCGATCCCGACGTCGCCGAGGCGAGGGAGCGGATCGTGCTGCGCGGTGACGTGCCTTCGCCGATCGACCCGCCGAGCGGGTGCAGCTTCCACCCCCGCTGCCCCAAGGCGCAGCAACACTGCGTCGACGTGGAGCCGCCGCTGGAGGTCAAGTTCACCGACCCGCCGGCTCATCGGGCGGCCTGCCACTTCCCGGTCGGTGACGGCGAGGTGCTCGCGCATGCCACGCCGGAACTCGCGCTCGACACGGAGGGAGACGTGCTGTGAGCCAACTGTCGGCCGCCACCGCACCGCCGGAACCGGCGGAAGCGGGCCTCTCCGAGGCCGCCAAGAAGATCGAAGGGCGAAGCCCGTGGCAGCTCGCCTTCGAGCGGCTGCGCCGGGACCGGGTCGCGGTCGGCTCGGCCATCATGATCGTGATCATCGCGCTGATCGCGATCTTCGCGCCGCTGGCCAAGCGCATCACCGGCCACGGCCCGGCCGGGCAGTACCGGGATACGGGGCTGTCGCCGGCAGGCATCCCGGTCGGCCCCAACGGCATGTTCTGGTTCGGCACCGACGAGCTCGGCCGTGACGTGTTGGTCCGGGTGATCTACGGGGCGCGGATCTCGCTGCTGGCCGGTGTCGCCGCGGCGAGCATCGCGGTACTGGTCGGCGTCGTGATCGGGCTGGCCGCCGGCTACTTCGGCGGCGCGGTGGACACCGTGCTCTCGCGGTTCATGGACGTGGTGCTGTCGCTGCCGTACCTGGTGTTCGCGATCGCGCTGGTCTCGGTGATCGGCTCGAGCATGCAGGTGTCGATCGGAGTGATCGCGTTCTTCTCGTTCTCCTCGGTCGGGCGCATCGTGCGCGGGCAGGTGCTCTCGATCAAGGAGAAGGAGTACGTCGAGGCGGCGAGATCGCTCGGCGCGGGCAACATGCGGATCATGTTCGTGGACGTGCTGCCCAACGTGCTGGCGCCGGTGATCGTCTACGTCACGCTGCTGATCCCGCTGTCGATCGTGTTCGAGGCGGCGCTGTCCTTCCTGGGACTCGGCGTCGTGCCACCCACACCCACCTGGGGCGGCATGCTCTCCGACGCCATCAACTACTACCAGGTGGCCTGGTGGTACCTGGTCTTCCCCGGCGCCGCGCTGCTCGTCACCACGCTGGCGTTCAACCTGCTCGGTGACAGCGTGCGCGACGCCTTCGACCCCCGGTACAACCGGCTGTTCGCGGCGGAGGAGTGAGCAAGGATGCTGAAATTCCTCGTCCGCAGGCTCACGCTCGGCGTCGCCGTCATGTGGGTGGTCGCCACTGCCGTGTTCATCCTGTACTTCATCGCCCCGCACGACGTGGCCCGCACACTGGCGGGCAAGCAGTCCACCGAGCGGGTCATCCAGCTCATCCGGCACCGGCTCGGCCTGGACAAGCCGATCACCGAGCAGTACCTCGACTACCTCAACCGGCTGCTGCACGGCGATCTCGGCTACTCCTATGTCAACTCGATGCCGGTGGTCAACGTCATCAAGGAGGATCTGCCGATCACGGCCTCGGTGGCCTTCGGCGGCGCGATCCTCTGGCTGCTGATCGGGGTGTCGGCGGGCGTGCTCGCCGCCACCCGGCCCCGGTCGTTCCTCGACCGAACCGTCACCGCGTTCGCGTTGTTCTTCTACTCGATGCCGGTGTTCCTGCTCGGCCAGCTGTTCCTGCTGCTGCTGTTCTTCCGGCTGACCATGGCCGGTTTCGACATCTTCCCCGGCGGTGGGTACGTGCCGTTCGCGGCGAGCCCGGGGGAGTGGCTGCGTCACCTGATCCTGCCCTGGTTCACCGTCGCGCTGGTGAGCGCGTCCACCTACGCCAGGCTCACCCGCGGCTCGATGCTCGAGGTCCTCGGCGAGGACTACATCCGCACCGCCCGGTCCAAGGGGCTGCGGGAACGTCGGGTGATCTACCGGCACGGACTCCGCGCCGGGATGTCTCCGGTGGTCACCCAGTTCGGCATCGACCTGGGCACGCTGCTCGGCGGAGTCATCCTCACCGAGACGGTGTTCGGGCTGCCCGGGCTCGGGCAGCAGATCGTCACCTCGATCAGTGACGGGGACCTGCCGGTGATCATGGGCTTGGTGCTGCTCGCCTCGGGGTTCATCGTGCTGGCAAACATCGTGGTGGACGCGCTGTACGCGGTGCTCGACCCCCGGGTGCGGCTCACCTGACTGCACCGGGTGTGGGCTACCGTGGCGGCGTGGCGGACGACGGCGAACCCAGGTTGTTACTGGTGCACGCGCATCCCGACGACGAGACCATCACCACGGGCGGCACCATCGCGCGCTACGCGGCCGACGGCTACCAGATCGCGGTGGTGACCTGCACGCTCGGTGAGGAAGGCGAGATCATCCCGCCCGCGCTGGCGCAGCTCGCCGCCGCCGAGGCCGACCAGCTCGGCGGCTACCGGCACGGTGAGCTGATGGCGGCCTGCGCCGCCCTCGGCGTGCGACACCATCGCTACCTCGGCGGTACCGGCCGCTGGCGCGACTCCGGTATGGCGGGCACGCCGTCGGCGAACCATCCCCGCGCGCTCGTCGGCGGCAGCGTGACCGAGCAGGCGGCCCAGCTCAGCGCGGTCATCGACGAGCTGCGCCCCAGCGTCGTCATCAGCTACGACCCGTCCGGCGGCTACGGCCACCCCGACCACATCAGGGCACACGAGATCACCATGGCCGCGGCGCCCGCCGCCGACTCGGTGGCGCGGGTGTTCTACATCATCGCGCCCGCCACCCCGGTCCGCCAGGAGCTCGCGCGGCTCCGCGAGATGGCCGGCGTGCCGTTCCGGGTGCCTGCCGACGACGAGTTGCCGGTAGTCGCCGACGACAGGGCCACCACCGAGATCGACATCTCGGGCCACACCGGCGACAAGCTCCGCGCGCTCGCCGCCCACGCCACGCAGGTCACGGTCGCGGACAGCGGGCGGCCGTGCTTCGCGTTGTCGAACGGCCTCGCACAGCCGCTGCTGGCGACCGAGTACTTCGAGCTGGTCCATGGACCCCGCGCCGGGTGCGAGAAGGACCTGTTCGGCGGGCTGTCGTGACGGGTGGCCGGTTCACGGCGGTGGTCGACGGCATCGCGCTGACGCTGCTGCTGGTCAACTCCGTCGTGCTCGCGATGCTGGAGCTGTTCTTCCTGCCGCTGCGCTTCGACGGCATCGTGCTGCCCGACCTCGGCGGCGCGCCGTTCCCGGTGACCGTGCTGCTCGCGATCGTCACCACGCCGTGGCTCGTCTCGCAGACCGCCCAGCACGCGGTGCGGATGGGCGGGCCCGCCGGGTTCGGCGGTGTCTCGCTCGGGCTCTGGTTCATGACGGTGGTCGGCGTCGGGCTGTCAGGTCCGGGCGGTGACCTGATGCTGCCGCAGGACTGGCGCACGATCGCACTGGTCGCGGGCGGCGCGCTGCCGGCCGCCATAGTGCTCGGACGGGTGCTCGCGCAGTCCCGCATCGATCGGGCGAGAGCGTCCGGCCGCGCCATGCCATGACAAGAAGGCCGAAGGTTGGGACGGCTGGCACACTCGATTCTCGCCAGTCAGGCCGACTTTCGGCCGGATTGGTATCTACCGGCACAGTGGAGGAGTCGTGGGCGAAACCATCACCGACCGCCAGGTCGTCGCGGTGCTGCGACCGTTCGTGCGCGCGACGGCGCCCGTGCTGGACGCGCTGCGCGACGCCGACCCGCTCGGCCTGCGCGCCCGCGCCGCCGACGCCGCCCGCCGGGGCGAGCAGCTCGCCGAGCTCGCCGCGACCCCGCCGACCCTGCGCAGGCGGCTGCTGCACGGACTCGGCACGGTCAAGGTGCCCGGCACCCGCGCCTGGCAGGCGATGACACCCGAGCAGCGCACCCGCTGGTGGATCAACCGGGTCGGCCGGGTGACGTCGCTGCTGACCTCGGTCCCCGGCCTCGGCGGCGCCCTCGCGGACCGGCTGCCGGTGCAGGACGCGCTCGGCGCGGCCTCGCAGGGGCTGCTGCTGTGCGCCATCGCGGGCGAGCGGGGCGTCACCGGTCACGCCGACCGGGTGCGGCTGCTGGCCTGGGTGCTGTTCCGCCGTGACGTCGACGCCCGGCTCGCGGCGGGTGACTACCCCGAGTACGACGCCGCGGCCGAGGACGCCCGCACCGCCGAACTCACCGCCGAACTCGCCGACAGTACGGCGAAACGGACCGGACGCCGCATCTCGGTGAAGGGCTTCGCGGTCACGTTGTGGCGGCTCGGCCGGTCGCTGTACGCCGTCACCGAGGAACTGGAGAAGCGCCCGCGCGGCCGGTTCTGGCACCGGCTGATCGGCATGCTGCCCGTCGCCGGCATGTTCGGCGACTACCTCGGCGAGCGCTCGGGGCTGCGGCGCGCGGCCAAGCAGGCCGAGAAGTGGTTCGCGCGGACGGGCGTCACTGCCAGAACTGAAGCATGAACAGTCCGATGTAGGCGTTGTCGGTGTTGCCGCCGAGGAGTTCGAAGAGGAACCCGGCGCCGCCGAAGACCACCACCCGCGCCGGGTTGAAGCTGATCAGCAGCAGGAACAGCACCAGCGGCGCCCACGGCCGCGCCTTCATACCGAGCTCGCGCGCCCTCGGCGGCAGGTACGGCTCCAGCGCGCCGTAGCCGTCGAGGCCCGGCACCGGCAGGATGTTGAGCACGAACGCCACGATCTGCAGCAACGCGAGCAGCGAGAGCCCGAACAGCAGCCCGGCAGGCATCCCGGGCAGCAGCGCGATCACCACGGTCAGCAGCACACCGAGCACCAGGTTCGACAGCGGGCCCGCCAGCGAGACCGCCGCCGCGACCCGCCGGGAGCGCAGCGCCCAGTTGTTGATCCACACCGCGCCGCCCGGCAGTGGGATCCCGCCGATCGCGAGCAGCACCAGCGGCAGCACCAGCGAGAGCACCGGATCGGTGTAGCGGCGCACGTCCAGGGTGAGATAGCCCTTGGCGGCCACCTCGGTGTCACCGCCGCGATATGCCACGATCGCGTGACCGAACTCGTGCAGCGTCAGAGACAACGCCCAGCCGCCCAGCACGAGCAGCACGATGCCCGCTGTCGCCACAGGGTGGCGCCCGCCGTCGGCGACGGCTGGGTAGAGTGTGGCGAGCACTCCGCCCACCACGGTGGTCGCGAGGATTCCCAAGAAAATCGGGCTTGGCCGCACAGTTGATCGTTGCACGGTCTCAGTCTCGCGCACCCGGGTTCCGTCTCGGCAGCCGAGGGTCGCCAGTTCCAGATTCGCGACGATGAGCCGTCATCCGCTCGGCGTGTCAGCTTGCGCGTTCGCCGCTCGACTATCCCCCAACCATGGGACATCGCTTGACCCCAGCGGATCACAAGGGTGTAATCACAGTGATGTCATTCGCTGCGGCTTAGACTCTTGACAGCAGGGGGCAGCGGATGGTGTTCGCCAACTTCAACTGCGTGGAAGCAAGGAGGCGGACGTGCGGAAAGCGGACGTAGGCCATCAAACGGGGGCAGCTATGACCTGGGCCGAGAACGTCGACTTCGATGACGGTGTTCTCGCGGAGTTGTTCGACATCACCGAGGAACAGGACTGGCAGGAGCGGGCGCTGTGCGCACAAACCGATCCTGAGGCCTTTTTCCCGGAGAAGGGGGGATCAACCCGGGAGGCAAAGCGGATCTGCCAAGGCTGCGAGGTACGGTCTGAGTGCCTCGAGTACGCCCTGGCGCACGACGAACGGTTCGGCATCTGGGGTGGCTTGTCGGAGCGGGAACGCCGGAAGCTGAAGAAGCGCGCTGTGTAGCGCGGGGAGGGCGACACTGCCTATGCAGACCGCACCTGTGGTCGCGGTTGTGGTCTGCCACGACGGTGAAGCCTGGTTGCCGACGGTGCTCTCGGCGCTTCGCCGGAGCACGGTGCGTCCCGCCCGGGTTGTCGCCGTCGACACCGGTTCTCTCGATCGGACGCCGGAGCTGCTCAGCTACGCGTCCGGCCAGCAGGATGGGATCGTCGACTCGGTCCTGACGATACGTGCCGACACCGGCTTCGCCGAGGCCGTCGCCGCAGGCGTGCAGCACGCCGATGTCACCTTCGACGACGAGCGTCACACCTGGGTGTGGGTGCTGCACGACGACAGCGCGCCGGAGCCGGACTGCCTCACCGACCTGCTCAACGCCGCCGACACGGCGCCGTCGGCCGGGGTGCTCGGCCCGCTCGCCGTCGACTGGCTCGACTCCCGGCTCATCGTCGAGGCCGGGTTGTCGACCGACTCCTCCGGCCACCGGCACGACGGCATGGGCATCGACGCGGCCGAGCTGGCCGAGCAGAGCACCGAGGTGCTCGCGATGCCGAGCGCGGGCGCGCTCATCAAACGTGAGCTGTGGGACGGGCTCGGCGGGTACGACGACGAGTTCGCGCTGCTGCGCGAGGACCTCGACCTCGGCTGGCGTGCCAACGTCGCGGGCGCGACGGTGCTGTGCGTGCCGCGCGCCAGGATCCGGCACGCGCGGGCGCTGCGCCGGGGCGAGCGGAACATCGGCGCGATACCCGGCCCCGGCTCCGACCGGGCGAAGACGCTCGCCGCCGACCGCATCGGCGGCATCTACACCCTGCTGGTGAACTCGTCGACGTCGTCGTTCCTGCTCGGCGTGCCGCGCCTGGTCGTGCTGTGTCTGCTGCGGGCGATCGGCTTCGCGCTCGGCAGGGACTTCGCGCGGGCGGGCGCCGAGCTGGCCGCGGTCGGTTTCATGCTGCGCAGCGGGCAACTGGCCCCGGGGCGCCAGCTCAGGGAGGAGGCCCGCAGGCGCGCCGCGGCAGACGCCGCGAGCGGCGACGGGCGGACCGGCAGGTACCGCCACCGTGCCAGCGTGCGCGGGCTGTTCGTGAGCAGAATGACCCGGCTGCGGTTCGCCGTCAACGCCTGGGTGCGCGCGCTCGTCCGGCGGCGGATCGCCAGCGAGGCGGCGCTCGGCAAGCTGCCCGAGTCGGCCACCACCCGCGCCACCTGGGTGCCGCCGGAGGAGCTGCGCGCCGCCGCCTTCGCCGGTGGCGACCCCAAGGACGTCGTCGCGGTGCCCCTCATCGAGCCGAAGCGCCCCGCTGCCGCCGTGTCCCACGTTCCGGACACCGAGGAGGCCGTCGAGCGGGCGCCGAGGCCGAGCCCCGGCGAAGGGGCGAGCGGCCTGGTCTTCGTCGAGGTCAACCGGGCCAGGGTGCTCGCGGCGACGCTGTTCGCCCCGCCGGTGCTGCTCGTGCTCGGCCTGACCGGGCTGGCGCTGCTGGTGAACGCGCACCGGCTCGGCCTCGACCTCGCCGGTGGGCGCTTGCTGCCGGTCGGTGACCTGAGTCAGCTCTGGTCGAGCTACCTCACGAGCTGGCACCCGGAGGGCGGCGGCACCGCGGCGGAGGCGCCGCCCGCGTTGGCGATCGTCGGTGTCCTCGGCGCGGTGTCGTACCTGGTCGGCGGGCCGTCGGCGGCCGTCGCGTTGCTGCTGCTGCTCGACATCCCGCTCGCCGCGCTCAGCGCCTACGCGGCCAGCGGCAGGCTCGGCGTGCATCGCTGGGTGCGCGCCGTCGTCGCGACCGGCTACGCGCTGCTGCCGCCCGCGATGGCCGCCGTCTCGCAGGGCCGGATCGACGTCGTCGTCGTGCACCTCCTGCTGCCGCTCGTGCTGGCAGGCGTCGTCGAGGTGCTCCGGCCGCGCGACGGCGGGCGGCGGTGGCTGTCGGTCGCGGTGACGGTCTCGCTCGGGCTCGCCGTGATCGGTTCGTTCTCGCCGCTGACACAGCTGCTCGTGCTGGCCGTGCTGCTCGGCGGCTTCGTGTTCGCCACGTCGTCGGTGCCGCTCGGACGTCGGCTGGCGGGCATCGCGCTCGTCGCCCTGCTGCCGATCGCGCTGACCCTGCCGTGGCCTGCCGAGCTGGTCACCAACCCCGCGCTGCTGCTGCACGGGTTCGGCGCCCGGGTGCCCGGCACCGATCCCGGAATCGCCGAGCTGGTGTCGCTGGACCCCGGCGGGCCGGGGACACTTCCGCTCGGCGGGTTGCTCGTCGTCGCCGCGCTCGCTGCCGCCGTGGTGCGCCCGACGAAGCGGCTGCTGCCCGGCGCCGGGATCGTCGCGACCGGCATCGCGGGCGTCGTGGTCGTCGAGCTGTTGCCGGTCGCCCCCGTCGCGGGCGGCGAGGCCCGGTCGGGCTGGACCGGCGCGCCGCTGCTGCTCGTCGCCGCCGGGCTGTTCGCGGTGCTGCTCGGCGCGTCGGGCAGGCGCTGGAGTGACCAGCGTGACCGCCAGCCCCGGGTCCCGACGGGGTTCGCCAGCCGGTTCGCCATCGGCGCCGGTGCCGGTGCGCTCGCGGTGTTCGCCGTCGCCGCCGTGGTGACCGCCGACGATGGGCCGCTGCGTGACGCCGGGCCGGGGCGGCTGCCGGCGCAGCTCGCCGCCGAGCTCGACCAGAGCGGCCAGACGGTGTTCGTGCTGCGCGGCCATGGGCAGTCGCCGCGCGCCTCCGGTGACGGCATGCCGGCCTTCGGCGACGACTCGCTCGCCCTGCCCGAGGGCGCCCCGGAACGGCTCGCGCGCTGGCAGAGCACACTGCTGGGCGGTGCGGACGGCGACACCGGCGAGGTGCGCGACGTGCTCGCCTCGGCCAGCGCGGCGGGGGTGCAGTTCGTGGTGCTGCCCGATGGTGTCGGATCGGCGTCGCTGCTCGACGCCGGGGGCGACCTGGTGGCCGAGGAGGAACCGCTCGGCGACGGCAGGTCGGTGCTGCGGCTGACGCCGGTCAGCGGCCAGGTCACCCTGATCGCGCCGTCGCTGAGCACGCTCGCGGTCGGCGGCGAGCCGCCGCCGGGCAATGTCGGCGCCGACGGCGTTGCCGTGGTCGGCGACGATCTGCCGGACGTGGGGGTGCGGACCTCGGACGGACCGGCGGGCAGGCTGCTGGTGCTCGCCGCGAACCTGGAGCCGGGCTGGGAGGCCAGCGTCAACGGCGAGCAGGTGCCGATCGTGCCGGCATGGGGACATCAGGTCGGCGTCGAGGTGCCGACCCGCGCCGCCGACGTCGTGGTGAGCAACCAGGGGACGCTGCGCGCGTTGCTGCTGTTGGTGCAGATGGGCGCGCTGCTGTTCGCCCTGCTCACCGCGATCCCGCCGCGCAGCCGCGCGGTGTGAGCACTGACCCCCTACGGCCCGTCGATCACCTCGGGGTCGACGCCGAGATAGGTCGCGATCTGCTCGATCAGCACCTCGTTGATCAGGTCGGCCAGGTCGGCGGGGTCCTTCGCCCGCGCCTCGAGCGGCCTGCGGTACAGCACGATCCGCGCCCGGGTCGGCACCCCGTTGCGGTCGACGCCGACCGGCACCAGCCGCGACAGCGGGATGGCCCCGTCGAACAACACCCCGTCGGCGAGTTGGTGCACCTCGTTGCCCGGCACCTCCGGGACCTCGTCGACGGCGACGTCGAGCATGGCTAGGTCGTCGGCCCAGCGGGACTCGATCGGCTCCAGCGCCTCGACGACCAGCGCGTCGAACTGCTCCGACCTGCTCGATGCCGCAGGCAGGGAGGCAGGAAGCAGCGGGCCGCGCAGGCCGCGGCCGCGCCGGTCACGGCGGCGCCGGTGCCGGGAGCGGAAGCTGCGTGTCATGCCCACATACAGGAGGGTACGCGTGCGTCCGCGCGCGGCCGCCCCTCACCGGGTGGCCGATCACAGCATCGCCCGGTCGTCGCAATCGGCCGCGACACGGTGTGCCTCCCCGAGCCGCCGACGCCGACGCGCTATGGTCGGGCCGTGTCGAGCGTAAGGGTGTGTTCGCGAACCGGGTGCCTGTTGCCCGCGGTCGCCACGCTGACCTATGCCTACAGCGATTCGACCGCGGTCGTCGGCCCGCTCGCGACGGCATCGGAACCGCACTCGTACGACCTGTGCGAGGAGCACGCGGTGCGGCTGACCGCGCCCAAGGGCTGGGAGGTCGTCCGGCACGAGGGAGACTTCTCCTCACAGGAGCCGTCCTCCGATGAGCTGACCGCGCTGGCCGAGGCGGTGCGGGAGGCCGGGCGCTCCGAGCCGGTCGTCAGCTACGAGTCGGAGCACACCGGCAGCGGCCGCCGCGGCCACCTGCGGGTTCTGCCCGATCCGGTCAACCGCTGACCGCTGCCCGCGGCCGGTCCGGCCCCCATCGACGTGTCACCGGCACTGTGTAGGCTCTGCGCCACTGAGCTTTGCTCCAGCGTTCTGCAAGAGCCGGCGTCGATTCGGGAGATGGCGTGACTGACCTGTCGGGGATCGTGAAGGCGTACGACATCAGAGGTGTCGTCGGAGAGCAGCTCGACGACGACCTCGTCGAGCGGTTCGGTGCCGCGTTCGCGCGGCTCGTGGTGGGTGAGGCCGCGTCGGCCGTGGTCGTCGGCCACGACATGCGCGACTCGTCACCGGGCCTCGCCTCGGCCTTCGCGCGCGGGGTGACGTCGCAGGGCGTCGACGTCGTCTCGATCGGGCTGGCCAGCACCGACCAGCTCTACTTCGCCTCCGGCTCGCTGAACCTGCCGGGCGCGATGTTCACCGCGAGCCACAACCCGGCCAAGTACAACGGCATCAAGCTGTGCCGCGCGGGCGCGGCGCCGGTCGGCCAGGACTCGGGCCTCGCCGAGATCAAGGAGTCGGTCGAGCAGGGCGTGCCGCCGTTCGAGGGCGCGCCCGGCGTGGTGACCGAGCGGGACGTGCTCGACGACTACGCCGGCTACCTGCGCAAGCTGGTCGACCTGTCGGGGAGCAGGCCGCTCAAGGTCGCCGTCGACGCCGGCAACGGCATGGGCGGACACACCGTGCCGAAGGTGTTCGAGGGGCTGCCGATCGAGGTCGCGCCGATGTACTTCGAGCTGGACGGCAGCTTCCCGAACCACGAGGCCAACCCGCTCGACCCGGCGAACATCGTCGACCTGCAGGCGAAGGTGCGCGAGATCGGCGCCGACGCCGGACTCGCCTTCGACGGTGACGCCGACCGCTGCTTCGTCGTGGACGAGAACGGCGACCCGATCGCACCGAGCGCGATCGCCGCGCTGGTCGCGGTGCGCGAGCTGGCCAAGGAGCCGGGCGCGACGGTGATCCACAACCTGATCACGTCGAAGGCCGTGCCCGAGATCGTCGCCGAGCACGGCGGCAAGGCGGTGCGCACCCGCGTCGGCCACTCGTTCATCAAGGCCACCATGGCCGAAACGGACGCGATCTTCGGCGGCGAGCACTCGGCGCACTACTACTTCCGCGACTTCTGGCGCGCCGACACCGGCATGCTCGCCGCGCTGCATGTGCTCGCCGCGCTCGGCGAGCAGGACGGTCCGCTGTCCGAGCTGACGTCGAGCTATCGGCGCTACGCCGCCTCCGGTGAGATCAACTCGACGGTCGACGACCAGGTCGCGCGCCAGATCGCCGTCAAGGACGCCTTCGGTAACCGATCCGGCGCCGTCGTCGACGAAATGGACGGGCTCACCGTCGAACTCCCCGAGGGCTGGTTCAACCTCAGGCCGTCCAACACCGAGCCGCTGTTGCGTCTCAACGTCGAGGCGCGCGACGAGGACGCGATGCGGGCGCTGACCGACGAGGTCTTGGCGATCGTCCGCGGCTGAGGCGCACTGCGACAATCAGACAGTTATTGGACAGAGACGGCAGCGCAAGGACAGCATGGGACGCTGCGTGGTAGGGAGGAACTATGGCCGTCACGCTTGACGAGCAACTGCTGAACATTCTCGCGTGTCCCTCGCCCGACCACGCGCCGCTGACCCGAGGCACCCCGGACGATCCCGACGCCGACGCGCTGACCTGCACCGAGTGCGGTCGCCAGTACCCGGTGACCGACGGCATCCCGGTGCTGTTGCTGGACGAGGCGACCGAGCCGACCGCTGAACCCGGCCCGACGACCGATGGTGTTTGACGACTCGCTGCTCGACGACCCGGCGCGGCTGGCCGACGCCGACACCTCGGGCGTGCTGCGTGCCACCGCGATGGCGGGCGCGCAGGTGCGCTCGGTGATCGAACGGACCGCCGAGCTCGACCTCGACGGCAAGCTCGACGTCGGCAGGCCTCGCGCGCTGGTGCTCGTCGGGCGCTCCGGCGTCGGCAAGGCGGCGATGCGGATGCTCGCGTCGCTGCTCGGGCCCAGCTGCCCGGTGCCGGTCGTGCTCGCCGAGGTCGTGCCGAGCTGGGTCGGCGCGCTCGACGTCGTCTACGCGCACACCGACGACCCCGGCGACGACGAGCTGGCCGAATCACTGGCGCTGGCGGCCCGCTACGGCGCCACCATCGTGCTGACCTCGCCGGAGGAAGGCCCGGTCGCGGCGTCGGTCGCCGGCAAGGGCACGCTGGTCGCACCCCGGGTGGTCGTCGGGCCGGACCGGATCTTCGCCACCGTCTACACCGCCGGACTGCGCACGCTGGCCGCGCTCGGCCTGCTCGCCGTGGATTTCGACGCGCTCGCCGACGAACTGGACGTCGAGGCGGAGCGCGATCACCTGCACCACGAGTCGTTCGTGAACCCGGCGAAGACGCTCGCGCTCGCGCTGGCCGAGCGGACGCCGCTGCTGTGGGCGCTCGACCCGGTGGCTGCCGCCGTTGGCGACCACGCCGCGTACCTGCTCGCCGCCGAGGCCGCCGTCGTCGCCGACGCCGCCGAGTACCGGCACGCGTTGGCGCGCGGCGCGCTCTACCGCGACGTGGTGGGAAGCAGCGGCGGTAACGATATCTTCGCGGACCCCGACGATCCCGATGCAACGATGAGCAGACGTAAGCTGCTGCTGCTCTCGGTCAGACAGGACGGTGCGGCGGCTGCTGCCCGGCGCGCCGCGACCGAGGTGTTCTCCCCGGCGGATGTCGTCGACATCACCGACGAGATCGGTGCCGCCGAGCCGGTCGTCGCCGCCGTGCTCGGGTTGCGTTTCGAGCTTGCCGCCGTGTACCTGGGCCTCGGGGCGGGCAGCATCGGCGGCGCCAACCGGTTCACGCCGGTGCAGTCCTGAGCCCGGTCGAGGAGCTGAAGACGTGGAGTTACTGCACAACGCCGTGCGGCCGTACGCCTGGGGGTCGCGCACGGCGATCGCGGAGCTGCTCGGCAGACCCGTGCCTGCGCCGCACCCCGAGGCCGAGCTGTGGATGGGCGCCCACCCCGGCGATCCGTCCCGCGTGAGCTGCCCGGAAGGGCGGCTGCGCAGCCTGTGCGAGGTCGTCGCCGACGACCCGGACGGGCAGCTGGGCTCCGGTTGCGCGCGGCGCTGGCAGAACCGGCTGCCGTTCCTGCTCAAGGTGCTCGCCGCCGACGAGCCGCTGTCCATGCAGGCCCACCCCACCGCGGCGCAGGCCGCCGACGGGTTCGCCCGCGAGGAGGCGGCGGGCATCCCGCGCGACGCGCCCGAGCGCAACTATCCCGATCCGACCGCCAAGCCGGAGCTGGTGTGCGCGCTGACGGAGTTCGAGGTGCTCTCCGGGTTCGCCGACGCCGCCCGCACGGTGCGGCTGCTGCGCACCATCGAGACGCCCGAGCTCACCGCCTACACCGACCTGCTCGCCGAGCAGCCGGACACCGACGGGCTGCGGGCGCTGTTCACCACCTGGATCACGCTGCCGCAGCAGCGCATCGACGACCTGCTGCCCGACGTGCTCAAGTCCTGCGCCCGGCACGCCGAGGCGCACGGCGAGTTCGCCGCCGAGTGCGCCACCGTCGTCCAGCTCGGCGACGAGCACCCGCACGACGCCGGGGTGCTGACCTCGCTGCTGCTCAACCGGATCGAGCTCCGCGCGGGCGAGGCGCTGTACCTGCCCGCCGGGAACCTGCACCTCTACCTGCGCGGGTTCGCGGTCGAGATCCTGGCCAACTCCGACAACATCCTGCGCGGCGGGCTGACGCCGAAGCACGTCGACGTGCCCGAGCTGCTGCGGGTGATCGACTTCTCTCGCGGCAGCGTGCCGGTGCTGTCCGACGAGCCGGACAGCGCCGACCCGAGGCTACGGGTGTATCGCACCGACGCGCCGGAGTTCGAGCTGTCCCGGATGGACTGGCCCGACGGCGACACCAGCCCCGTCGAGCTGCCCGCCGGTCCGCAGATCCTGCTGTGCACCCGGGGCGGTGCGGTGCTGCGCGAGTCGGCGACCGGCCGCGAGCTCGCGCTGGCACGCGGCGAGTCGGCCTGGCTCGCCGCCCGCGACGGCGCGGTGACGGTGCGCCCGTCGGCCGCCACGTCCCCGCAGCTCTTCCGCGCGACCGCGGGCCCTGCGGGGTGACACTCAGCCTGTGCCGGGACCTCTCGGCCGCCGACTGGATCACGGGCAGCGACCTGCCGTGGCAGCGGCTCGTCGGCTTCGGCCCGGCCGGTTTCGACGCCTACGCGCGGCTTCGGTTCCTGCCCGATCCGGTGCGTCCCGGTCAGAGTGAGAACGACGTCGAGCCGGACTGGCCCACCGAGCCGCTGCCCCGGCTGTTCGAGATGCTGGCCGACCACACTGCCACCCCAGACGACTGCTACTTCTGCGTCTGGGATGGCTATGCCGACGACGACGCCATTGCCGTCGATGACACGGCGGTGTACCTCGACGATGACACCGCCTCGGAGGCCCAGCCGGGGCTGGCACCCGCCCCGGTTCCCTCGGTGCCACACCCGCCGAAGGTCGCGGTGCCCGAGCGGGCGTACTGGCTGTTTCGCGGGCCGTTGGCCGATGTCGGCACGTGGGACACCGCCCAGGGGTGGCCGGGCGAGATCCGGCTCCACCAGGCCGAACCGGCGTTCGTCTGGCCCGCCGATCACGCCTGGTGCGTTGCCAACGACGTCGACCCACACTGGGCGGGCATCGGCGGCACTGCCGCGTTGATCACCCAGCTCACCGCCGACCCGCTGCTCGACGTGGTTCTTGCCGACCCCACCACGGAACAACCCTTCTACCGGTGAGCAAGACTGTGCCGGTAGATACCAATCCGACCGAAAGTCAGCCGAACTGGCAGGTCAGAACAATTGTGCCAGTCGGCCGCCTTCTCGGTCTTCTTAGTATGCTCCCGCAGCGAGAAGGCCAGTGGGAGAAGGGACCGGAGCGTGTCAGCTGACGGCAGTACCAAGGCGATCCTCGCGGCGTTGTTCGCCAACGCGGGCATCGCGGCGGCCAAGTTCATCGGCGCGGGCCTGACCGGGTCGTCGTCGATGCTGGCTGAGGGCGTGCACTCGGTCGCCGACACCTCGAACCAGGGTCTGCTGCTGCTCGGCAAGAAGACCTCGCGGCGAAGCGAGACCAGGCAGCACCCGTTCGGCTACGGCCGGGACCGCTACTTCTACTCCTTCATCGTGGCGCTGCTGCTGTTCTCGATGGGCTCGCTGTTCGCGCTCTACGAGGGCGTGCACAAGATCATGGATCCGCATGCGCTGCACGGGCCGATGATCGCGATCGTGATCCTGCTGGTCGCCATCGCGCTGGAGACCTACAGCTTCCGCACAGCCATCGTCGCGTCGCGCGAGCTCAAGGGGAACGCGTCGTGGTGGCAGTTCATCCGGCAGGCCAAGGTGCCCGAACTGCCGGTCGTGCTGCTGGAGGACGCCGGTGCGCTGGTCGGGCTGATCTTCGCGCTGTTCGGCGTCAGCCTGACCATGGTGACTGGCGACCCGATCTGGGACGGCATCGGCACCGTCATGATCGGCGTGCTGCTCGGCGTCATCGCGGTCGTGCTGATCATCGAGATGAAGGGGTTGCTGATCGGGGAAGGCTCCTCCGACGACGAGCTCGACCTGATCGTCGGCGAACTGGAGCAGAACCCGGTGCAGCGGGTGATCCACATCCGCACCCAGTACATCGGCCCGGAGGAGCTGCTGGTCGCCGCCAAGCTCGCGCTCACCAGGGGCATGTCGCTCCCCGAGATAGCGGGTGCGATCGACGACGCCGAGGACCGCATTCGCGCCAAGGTGCCCGCCGCGCGGCTGATCTACCTGGAGCCCGACCTCGACCGCACGCCGGATGCCACCGCGTCACGCTGACGGCGAGCGCACCCCGCCCGCCGGACGCGGCAGGTCCGGGAACAACGACGGCTGGTCCTGCTCGGGACGCACGGCCGCGCCGGGGACCTCGAGCCCGGCCGCCATGGCGACGGCGCGGTCCCACTCCGGGTCGACCAGGTAGTCGTTGTGCCGCAGCACCCCGGCGGCCCACCGGCGGGAGTCCTCCTGCCTGGGCAGCGGGTCGGCCAGCCAGTGGTCCCCGCCCAGCACGAGGCTGTGCGCCTTGCCCGCGACGGCGGCGGGCAGCGGCCCGACGGTGCCGTCGGCCAGGTAGCCGATGCCGAGCAGCTTGCCGCCGACCACCTGGTGCCGCCAGGTCGTGACGCCGCCGCCAAAGGAGTCGGTGCCCCGGCACAGCCCGCGCCAGCGGCCGTCGAGTGCGCCGTAGAGCGTGGCCAGGTTCGCCGGCGCCAGCAGCGAGGGGAACGCCCGCTGATAGCCCCACTGCGCCGGCGTGCCCGCCGTGATCAGCCCGACCCGCTCGCGCTGCTGCTCGCTCAGCTCGGTCGTCAGCCGCGCCGCCGCGATCATCGCGAGCAGCCCGCCGTGGCTGTAGCCGGAGAGCACCACCCGCGCGTCCGGCTCGGCCAGGTGGTGTTCGACCCGCGCCACCAGGTCCGGCACCACCTTGACCGCGTACGACGGCGGCACGATCGGATGTGCCCGCCTCGGCCAGAAGAACACCAGGTCGGCGAGCGCGCCGAGGTGCCTTCGCTGTTCCGGGTACTGGGCCGCCGAGTACATCACCCGCAGCAGCCCCGCCGCCAGCAGGCCGAGCGCGAGCACGCCGAGCGCGGCGAACAGGTCGAGCCAGCCCGGCAGCGGCCGGTCGGCCAGCCGCAACGCCAGCAGCGGCGCCGCACCCGCGCCGAGCAGCAGCGCCATGCCCGCCACCAGCCGGTGCAGATGCTTGCGCTCGATGGTCGCGGTCGCCCACGCGTCGGCCGCCGCGCGCTGCTCTCCCGCGTCCCGCTGCTGCAACCGCACCAGCCTCGGGATGCCGCGCAGCCGCCTGCGCAGCGGGATCGCCACCAGGTAGACCACCGCCCACAGCAGCGCGGCGACCACCGTGCCGACGCCCCACAACACCGTGAGCAGGGTGTAGCTCGGCGGCAGCACCGGCTCCTGCCCGCCGAGCAGCTGACGCACGGTGATCGCGAGCCCGGCGCCGAACCCGGCCCCGAGCAGGCAGCCGAGCAGCACCGTCGGCGCCGCCACCCAACCGCCGAGCCACGGCCGCAGCCGGTGCGGCAGGCCGCGCCACTGCCGCCGCGCCAGCAGCGCGAGCGGCGCGAGCACCAGCGCGAACGCCGTCGTCACGGCGAGCAGCAGCACCAGGAGGCCCTCGGCCATCGCGTCCACGCCCGGCAACGCGGCGCCGTCACCGGCGCCCGGCGTCAACGGAGATCCGGCGAACCCCGCCACGACGACCAGCGCGCTCGCCGCCGTGATCAGCGCGGCCACGACCGGCCGCGGGAACAGCAGCCGCAGCCAGTCGGCGATGTCATCGAGCAGCACCGTCGCCAGCACCGTGCCGCTGAGGAACGCGATCGCGACCAGCCAGACCACGCGGGCGGTGGTGCCGTCCGGCGGCGAGAACGCCCCGCCCAGCGGCAGCAGCGCGGCACAGCCGAGCGCGGCCATGGTGTGCAGTCCCCGCAGCACCCCGGCGTTGCGGTGCGGGTGCAGCTCGTGCCCCGGCAGCGAGCCGGGGGAGGGCCGCGACGTCTCCGTCGCCGCCCGCACCCCGAGGCGTCGCCAGGTTCCCGCCGACACCGCGTACAGCAGCGCGACGACCAGCAGCGGCGGCAGCATCCCGATCAGCGTGCGCGCCGTCTCCGACTCCCGGACGATGGCGGGCACGGCGGCGAGGCAGCCGGTGTCCGGCGCGAGGCACTGCGCGGCGAGCAGGTCGAGGCTGATCACGCCCGCCTGCGTGACGAACAGCGCGGTCAGCAGCAGCCCGGCCAGCCGCAGCAGCGCCTGGCACAGCATCACCAGGGCCCGGCCCGCCCGGCTTCCCTCCGGAGCGGGGGGAAGCATGCCGTGGGCGACGTTGACCAGCGAGAACGGGAACAGCAGCCCCCAGGTCGCCGTGAGCGCGCCGCCGGAGGTCATTTTGTGCCACAGGTAGCCCTCGACCGTGCGCGGCACCGCTCGCCCGAACGCGTGCAGCACCGGCCCGGCCACCGGCCTGCGCAGCCGGTCGGCGGGCCGGACGATCTCGCCCTTCTCGTCGCCCGCGACGGTGACCGAGGCGGTCGAGTCGAGCAACTGCTCCCCGCTGACGCCGACGAGGCCCGGCACGCGCAGCTCGATCACGCGGGCGTTGGGGCCGGGCAGCGACATTGATGACCTCACTGATGGTTGGTGACCGAATCATTCCACTTCGCCCCATGATCGGGCAGGGGCGCAGAACCTTGGCACGGTAATCCCAGAGCCTTTCCGCCGCGCGCAGGAAACGCCTGCCGGGGCGAGAAAACACGCGGTCGGGGCAGTGATGGGCAGCCGATCAGACACGGCCTAGGCTCTGCGGCGTGGGCAAGCTGATCGTGATCGAGGGCCTCGACGGCGCGGGCAAGAACACCCTCGCCAAGGCTGTCACCGCCGAGCTGACCTCGCGGGACGCAAGGGTCATCGGCCGGGCGTTCCCCCGCTACGGCGAGGACGTCCACGCCGACCTCGCCCGCGACGGGCTGCACGGCAGGCTCGGCGACCTCACCGACTCGGTCAACGGCATGGCGCTGCTGTTCGCGCTGGACCGGCTCGGCGCGGCCGAGCGGCTGCGCGCCGACCTCGCCGAGGCCGACGTCGTGCTGGTCGATCGCTACATCGCCTCCAACGCCGCCTACGGCGCGGCCCGGCTGCACCAGGACGCCGACGGCGAGATCGTCGAGTGGGTGCGCGCGCTCGAGGTCGAGCGGTTCGGCATCCCGGTGCCCGACCAGCAGCTCCTGCTGCGGGTGCCGGTGTCGGTCGCGGCGGGCCGGGCGCGGTCGCGGGAGTCGGACGACGCCACTCGCCCCCGCGACACCTACGAGTCGGACGACTCGTTGCAGGCCCGCTGCGGGCGGGTGTACGAGCAGTTCGCCGAGCGACACTGGCTCTCGCCGTGGCAGGTGGTGGACGGCGCGGGGCAGGTCGACGCGGCCTCGCTCGCCGCGCTGCTGTGACCCGGATTCGTCCGATCGAGTCACGCCGGGCCTGACCTTCGAGGCAAAGCGTTCGTATCGCCGGGTCGCTCAGCGAGAACTGGCCCAGTAGTGCGAACATGAACGCATGAAGGCACGTGTTCTCGTAGTCGACGACGACCCCGCGCTCGCTGAGATGCTCACAATCGTGCTTCGCGGTGAGGGTTTCGACACCGCGGTCGTCGCGGATGGGTCGCGCGCGATGACCGCGTTTCGCGAGTTCAAGCCGGATCTGGTGCTGCTCGATCTGATGCTGCCCGGCATGAACGGCATCGACGTGTGCAAGGCGATCAGAGCCGAGGCAGGCATCCCCATCGTGATGCTGACCGCCAAGAGCGACACCGTCGACGTCGTGCTCGGGCTCGAGTCGGGCGCCGACGACTACGTCGTCAAGCCGTTCAAGCCGAAGGAGCTGGTCGCGCGGGTGCGGGCGCGGTTGCGCCGCACCGAGTCCGAGCCCGCCGAGTCGCTGACCATCGGTGACCTGGCCATCGACGTGCCCGGTCACGAGGTCACCCGCGACGGCGTGCCGATCGCGCTGACGCCGCTGGAGTTCGACCTGCTCGTCGCGCTCGCGCGCAAGCCACGCCAGGTCTTCACCCGCGAGGTCCTGCTCGAACAGGTATGGGGCTATCGCCACGCCGCGGACACTAGGCTGGTCAACGTCCATGTGCAGCGGCTGCGCTCCAAGGTCGAGCGGGACCCGGAACACCCCGAGGTCGTGCTGACCGTGCGCGGCGTGGGATATAAGGCGGGCCCACCATAAGTGAAGCGACGACTGATCTCGCTCGGTGAAGCGATCGCATCGTTGACGGGCCGGGTCGTCACGTTCTGGCGGAACACGGCTGCCGCCATCAGCGAGCGCTGGCGCAGCTCGCTGCAGTTCAAGGTCACCGTCTCGACGCTGGCGCTGTCGACGGCGGTGGTGTTCGTGCTGGTCATGCTGTTGCAGTACCAGATCGCCGAGCGGCTGCTCGACACCAAGCGCCGCGCCGCGATCGCGCAGACCAGGGCCGTGCTCGCCACCGCGGAGTCGGAGCTGGAAGGCATCGACGCCGGCCCGGAGACGCTGCGGGAGCGGCTGGAGCAGGCCAGCAGGAAGATCACCAGCTCGTCACCGGCCGCGAACGAGGCGGAGGACTCGGCCGCCGGCGCCTTCGAACCGGTGCTGGCCAGCGGGGACCGGTCGTACCGGGGCGACCTCGGTGGCGTGGCGGACGAGTCGATCTTCGTGGGCAGCTACGGCCGGGTGCCGGACGACCTGCGGGATTTCGTCGAGCAGGGCAGGCAGGCGGAGCAGATCCACACCGCCGACGGCACCACGTACCTCATCATCGGCGCGCCGGTCACGACGAACGCGCGGCCGTTGCAGCTGTACCTGCTGTTCCCGCTCAGCGCCGAGCAGAACACCATCAGCACGGTGCAGCACACCCTCATCGCGGGCGCCGCGGTGCTGCTGCTCCTGCTCGCGGGCATCGCGAACCTGGTGACCCGGCAGGTGGTGCTGCCGGTCCGGCGGGCGGCCAACGCCGCGGCCCGGTTCGCCGAGGGTGAGCTGGACGAACGGCTCCGCGTCGTCGGCTCGGACGACCTCGCCAAGCTGGCGGCCTCGTACAACGAGATGGCGGCGAGCATCCAGTCGCAGATCCGCCAGCTCGAGGAGTTCGGCCAGCTGCAACGCCGCTTCACCTCGGACGTCTCGCACGAGCTGCGCACGCCGCTGACCACCGTCCGGATGGCGGCCGACGTGCTGCACGCGTCCCGGGAGCAGTTCCCGCCGGGGCTCGCCCGCTCCGCCGAGCTGCTGGTCGACGAGCTGGACCGGTTCGAAGCGCTGCTCGGCGACCTGCTCGAGATCAGCAGGCTCGACGCCGGTGTCGAGGAGCTGACGGCCGAGGTCATGGACGTCCGGCTGGTCGTGGAGCGGGTGCGCGAGCAGGTGAAGGCGCTCGCCGGGTCGGCGGGCAGCGAGATCGAGCTGCGGCTGCCCGCCGAGGAGGCGAGCGCCGAGATCGACGCGCGACGGGTGGAACGCATTGTGCGTAATCTGGTCGCGAACGCGGTCGACCACGGCGAAGGACTACCGGTGCGGGTGACGCTCGGCCTGAACGACGAGGCCATCGCCATCACCGTCCGCGACTACGGTGTCGGGCTCAGGCAGGGCGAGGAGGACCTGGTGTTCAACCGGTTCTGGCGCGCCGATCCGTCGCGCAACCGGCGCACCGGCGGCACCGGGCTCGGCCTCGCGATCAGCCAGGAGGACGCCCGGCTGCACGGCGGTGACATCGAGGCATGGGGCTCCCACGGCCACGGCGCGTGCTTCCGGCTCACGCTGCCCCGGTCGCAGGGCACGAAGATCATGTCGAGCCCGCTCGGCCTGCCGCCCGATCCGCCCGTATCGCCGGTGGTCGATGCCACCCGCATCACCGACGGCGCCGAGCCGCTCGCGGACCGCGAAGAGGTGAACAGGTGAGCCGGCGGCTAGGCCGTGTCTCGCGGATCCGTGGTCGCGGTCTCGGCGCCCAGATCGTCCGGGGCTGCGTTGTCGTCATCGGCCATAGCTCCGCTATGGCCTTCCTTCTCCGCCTTGCTCCGAACAATCTGGATCACCGATCCCATCGACCGAGATCCACGAGACACGGCCTAATGGCCGCGCTCTGCGGTGTGCTGCTCGTCGCGACCGGCTGCGCGAGCATGCCCCGGGAGACCGACCCGCAGGTGATCGGGAGCGAGGACACCGCGACCGCGGACGACGTGATCCCGAACCTGCGACCCACCCCGGGCCTCTCGGCCAACGACACGGTGCGCGAGTTCGTGGTGAGCGGGCAGGAGGCGACCGACTACCGGGAGGCGAGGCTCTATCTCACCAAGCGGGCGGCCGCCGAGTGGGAACCGAGCCCGAGCGTCGTGATCCTGCAGGATCAGTTCAACGCCGTCCCGGTCGACCCGGACCACCAGCCGGACGACCCCAACAAGATGTTCATCCGGGTGCGCGGCAGCAAGATCGGCACGCTGGGGGCGGACGACGCGTTCACTCCCGGCGGGGGGACGTACCAGACCGAGATGCTGCTGTCCCGCGACACGAAGAACCAGCAGTGGCGCATCGTCAACCCGCCGACCGAGATGATCACCACCGAGCGGCGGTTCGAGGAGAACTACTACCGGATCCCGCTGTACTACTTCGCGCCGAACAGCACGGTGCCGGTGCCCGACCCCCGGTACATGCTCGCCCAGCCGAGGGAGGGCCTGCCCGGCAGGATCGTCGACACCCTGTTGCAGGGGCCGTCCGACGCCCTCGCGACGGCGGTCGACAACCCGCTCGCGTCGGCCCAGCTCGACACCAACGTGACGGTGGACGCCGACGGCGCGCTCGAGGTGCCGCTGACCGGGGTGTCCGGCGAGAGCACGGCGAGCCGACGGCTGATGGCGTTGCAGCTGGTCATGTCGCTGGAGGCGGTCGCGACCAACCGGATCCGGCTGCTCTCGGACGGCAACGAGCTGGTGCCCGGCCACCGCGACTGGCGCTTCACCGACGTGCCGCCGGTGGGTGCCACGATGTCGGCGAACCTGCCCGGCCTCGCGCTGTACGGCAACCAGGTGGTGCGGCTGGACAACGGCGAGCCGATCGACGGCCCGGCGGGCGCGGGCAACTACGCCGTGCAGTCGGCGGCGCAGTCGATGGACGGCGGCAGGATCGCGGTGGTCGAGGACCTCGCCGAGGGCGTGCGGCTGCTCGTCGGGCCGATGGGGAGCGAGCTGGCCACGGTCGACCTCGCCGCGGAGCAGATGACCCGGCCGACCTGGCGGCCGTCCTACTCCGGCGGCAACGCGAGCAACGAGGTCTGGACCGTCGTCAACGGGCGGAAGGTGGTCCGGGCCGTGCTGACGCTCGACGGCGTCTGGCAGGCGGTGCAGGTCAACGACGCGGCGCTGGAGGGCTTCGGCCCGATCACCGCGCTGCGGCTCTCCCGCGACGGCACCAGGGCCGCCATCGTCGCCGACCACAAGCTGGTGATGGCCTCGGTGACGCGCACATCGGACTCGGTGCGGCTGCGTGCGCCGCGCATCCTGCAGCCGGAGACGCTGACCGACGTCATCGACGTCGACTGGCTGGGGCAGGACACCCTCGTCGCGGCCACCACGAACCCGACCCGCCCGGTCGTCAGCGTGTCGGTCGACGGCTACAGCAAGGCGAGCTACACGACGTCCAACCTGGAACCGCGGGTGAGCGCGGTGACCGCCGCGCCGGGCAGGCCGGTGGTGGCCGCCAACTCGGGCGGGCTGTGGGAGACCTCCGACCTCGCCGAGGTGTGGCGGCAGAGCTCTCGCGACCAGATCGCGCTGCACTCGCCGTTCTATCCGGGCTGACCACGGGCGAAGCCGCAACGATCGAGGCGGCGGGGCGCCGGAGCAGCGTCGCGCGTTTGGGACAAGCACTGAGTTGTCGGTGGTCACTGGCATGGTGCTGGCGTGGAGCTGCCAGCCGTGCTCGGACACGCGCTCGACCTGCTGCTGCCGCCGGTGTGCGCCGGATGTGGTGCGCGCGGCGTGGCGTGCTGCCCCGGCTGCCTGCGGCGGCTGACGCGCCCGATGCGGGTGGCGTGCGGCGCTGCCGCGCCTGCGTACGCTCTCGCGCGCTACACCGGCGTGCCGCGCAGGCTGGTGCTCTCGCGTACAAGGAACGCGGCCGCCGGGACCTCGCCGCCGCGCTCGGCGGGCGGCTCGCCGACGCGCTGCCCCGCCTCGGCAGGGGAGCGGCGGCGTGCTGGCTGGTGCCGGTGCCGTCCCGGCGGGTGGCCGCGCGGATGCGCGGCGGTCAGCACATGCTGCGGCTGGCGCGGCACTGCGCCGCGCGGGCCGGGGTGAGCGTCACTCCGGCGCTGCGGCTGGCGGCGGACGCCGAGGACGCGGTGGGGCTGGACCCGGTAGCGCGGGCGGCGAACCTGGCGGGCCGGGTGCTGCCGGTGCCCGCAGCGCTGCCGCCTCCCGGCGCGGGCGTGGTGCTGCTGGACGACGTCATCACCACCGGCGCGACGGCGATGGCCTGCGAGCGGACGCTGGCGCGGGCCGGTGTCACGGTCGCGGCGGTGCTGGCGCTGACCTCGCCGCGTATCCCCCACGGGAGTGAAGTCTCGTGATCGTTTGGTGACCTTTCCGTTCCCGGATCGGGCGGGTGGAAGGTGGAACTCTGACCACGCTGTGTGCGTTGTCCCAGGTATGAGGCAGCCATCGAGGCCCACGTCGTCACGGCCTGGTGTGCCGGGCGTGTTGCCCGCCTTACCTGCCCGAACACCGGAGGGGTTCCGGCCTGAAACCGGCCCCTTCCGCCATCCGGGGCCAGTACCACCCACCTGGCCCAATCACCGCGTCTCAGCGTCGATGATCGTCGCCCTCCGCAGTGGCGCGGCATTATCCACCACCCCGCGACATCCCCCGCACCGGGGGCTGTCGCGAACGGCATTCTGCGGCTAACGTGCTGCGCTATCAGGGCAATACCGGCCGAAGAGGAGGTGACAAGCCCATGTCATTCCGGTGCCGGTGCGTATGAGTCTCCTGGGGCAGCGTGAGACGTCGCGAGATGCCCAGGTTTAAGACGTACGCCGGGACCCAATTCTCATCCGGTACCGACCAGTTGTAATCACAGCTCATTCGTTGAGCGAGGGAGGTCGTGCATGGACATCGTCGTTAAGGGCCGCAACGTGGAGATCCCGGAGCATTACCGGGTGCACGTGAGTGACAAGCTGGCCCGTCTCGAGCGCTATGACAGGAAGGTCATCCGCTACGACGTCGAGCTCTTCCACGAGCCGAACCGTCGGCAACACAAGAACTGCCAGCGTGTCGAGATCACTGGGAAGGGCAAGGGTTCCCCGATACGCGCCGAAGCACGGGCTGGCGACTTCTACGCCGCACTCGACGCGGCGGTCGCCAAGCTGGAGAACCGGATGCGCCGGATGCACGACCGCAGGCGGGTGCATTACGGACGCCGTTGCCCCGAGTCGGTAGCGGAGGCGACCTCGGTCAGCGCGAACGCGACGGCCAACGGCAACGGCGCACTGCCGGTCGCCAACGGTCGTCGGCCGGCGGCGCCGACTGCCGTGATGGACGCGCCGGCTCCCGTCGAGACGGAAGCTCCTGCCGGAATCGAGGTGCCGGAACAGCGTTGGGACGACGGCGTCGTCGAGCACCAGCCGGGCAGGATCGTGCGCGAGAAGCAGCATTCCGCCGAACCCATGACGATCGACCAGGCGCTCTACGAAATGGAACTCGTAGGCCATGATTTCTACCTCTTCAACGACGCCGACGCAGGCAGGCCGAGCGTCGTATACCGCAGGAAGGGTTTTGACTACGGCGTAATCAGGCTGGGCGGAAAGTCATAGCCACATTCACACTGTCGTTACCGCTGCCCCGGAACTATTCGGTTCCGGGGCAGCGTTGTGCTGACGGGTGTGCATGCCGGGTGCCAGGTTGCCTACGATGGGGCCGCGGCGAGGGTGCACCATGAACAATGACAGCCCAAGCACAAGTCACCACACAGCGAGGACGAACCGGATGGTTTTGAGCCGCCTGCTCCGTGCGGGCGAGGGAAAGCGAGTCAAGCGTCTCAAGCACGTCGCCGACTCGGTCAACGCCCTCGAAGACGACGTCAAGGACTTGTCGGACGCCGAGCTGCGCGCCAAGACAGACGAGTTCCGCAGCCGCCACCAGAACGGGGAGTCGCTGGACGACCTGCTGCCGGAAGCCTTCGCCGTCGGCCGGGAGGCCGCCTACCGGGTGCTCGGCCAGCGGCCGTTCGACGTGCAGGTCATGGGCGCGGTCGCGCTGCATCTCGGCCAGGTCGCCGAGATGAAGACCGGTGAGGGCAAGACGCTGACCTCGGTGCTGCCCTGCTACCTCAACGCCATCTCCGGCAAGGGCGTCCACGTCGTCACGGTCAACGACTACCTGGCCAAACGTGACTCCGAGTGGATGGGCCGGGTGCACCGCTTCCTCGGGCTCGAGGTCGGCGTGATCCTGCCGCAGATGCCGCCGCCCGAGCGCAGGCGCGCATACCACGCCGACATCACCTACGGCACCAACAACGAGTTCGGCTTCGACCACCTGCGCGACAACATGGCGTGGAGCCTCGACGAGTGCGTGCAGCGTTCGCACAACTACGCCATCGTCGACGAGGTCGACTCGATCCTGATCGACGAGGCGCGCACGCCGCTCATCATCTCGGGGCCCGCGGACCAGTCCTCGCGCTGGTACACCGAGTTCGCGCGGCTCGCGCCGCTCATGAAGAAGGACGTCCACTACGAGGTGGACGAGCGCAAGCGCACCATCGGTGTCAGCGAGGAGGGTGTCGAGTTCGTCGAGGACCAGCTCGGCATCGAGAACCTCTACGAGGTCGCCAACACCCCGCTGGTCGGCTTCCTGAACAACGCCATCAAGGTCAAGGAGCTGTTCAACCGGGACAAAGACTACATCGTCCGCGGCGGCGAGGTCATGATCGTCGACGAGTTCACCGGCCGGGTGCTCGCGGGCCGCCGCTACAACGAGGGCCTGCACCAGGCGATCGAGGCCAAGGAAGGCGTCCAGATCCAGGCCGAGAACCAGACGCTGGCCACGATCACGCTGCAGAACTTCTTCCGGCTCTACGACAAGCTCGCCGGGATGACGGGTACCGCCGAGACGGAGGCGGCCGAGTTCCACCAGACCTACAAGCTCGGTGTCGTGCCGGTGCCGACCAACCGGCCGATGGTCCGCGTCGACCAGCCCGACCTGATCTACAAGACCGAGGAGTCGAAGTTCGAGGCGGTCGCCGAGGACATCGCCGAACGGCACCAGAAGGGCCAGCCGGTGCTCGTCGGCACCACCAGCGTCGAGCGCTCGGAGTACCTGTCGAAGCTGCTGCTCAAGCGGAACGTGCCGCACGAGGTGCTCAACGCCAAGTACCACGACAAGGAAGCGCTCATCATCGCTCGCGCCGGTCGCAAGGGCGCGGTCACCGTCGCCACGAACATGGCCGGTCGCGGTACCGACATCGTGCTCGGCGGCAACCCGGAGATCATCGCCGACCAGGTGCTTCGCGAGCGGGGCCTCGACCCGGTCGAGACGCCCGACGAGTACGAGGCGGCGTACCCGAGCTCGCATGAGCAGGCCATCGCCGAGAGCAAGGCGGAGGCCGACGAGGTCCGCGAGGCGGGCGGGCTGTACGTGCTCGGCACCGAGCGGCACGAGTCGCGCCGCATCGACAACCAGCTGCGCGGCCGCTCCGGCCGACAGGGCGACCCCGGCGAGTCGCGGTTCTACCTTTCGCTCGGCGACGAGCTGATGCGCCGCTTCAACGCCTCCTTCGTGGAGCGCGTCATGACCACGATGCGGCTGCCCGACGACGTGCCGATCGAGCACAAGTTCGTCACCAAGGCGATCCGCAGCGCGCAGACCCAGGTCGAGCAGCTCAACATGGAGGCGCGGAAGAACGTCCTCAAGTACGACGAGGTCATGAACAAGCAGCGCTCGGTCATCTACAGCGAGCGCCGCCGCGTGCTCGAGGGCGAGGACCTGAGCGAGCAGAGCAGGCACATGTTCACCGACGTGATCAAGAGCCACGTCAACGCCGCGGCGAGCGAGGGCTACGCCGAGGACTGGAACCACGAGCAGCTCTGGACCGACCTCAAGAACGTCTACCCGGTGTCGTTCAGCTGGGAGGAGCTCGAGGACAAGTACGACGACCTGACCAAGGACGTGCTGCGCGACGAGCTGCTCGCCGACGCGGAGGCGGCCTACGACCAGCGCGAGGCCGAGATCGACAGCCTGGCGGGCGAGGGCGCGATGCGTGAGCTGGAGCGCAAGGTCGTGCTCAGCGTGCTCGACCGGAAGTGGCGCGAGCACCTCTACGAGATGGACTACCTCAAGGAGGGCATCTCGCTGCGCGCCTACGCCCAGCGTGACCCGCTGATCGAGTATCAGCGCGAGGGCTTCGACATGTTCCAGGGCATGCTGGACTCGCTGAAGGAGGAGGTCGTCGGGTACCTGTTCCACCTGCAGGTCGAGGCGGCCGAGCCGGCGCAGGGCGCCGAGGAGCAGGCGACCGAGGTGCCCGGCGGTGGCGGCAGGCACGCGCGGCCGACCCCGCCGCAACCGTCCGTGCAGGGCGGCTCGGCGCCGGCCGCGCTGCGCGGCGGCGGTGACGGCCTGACGTTCTCCGGCCCCGACGAGACCGGCGGCGTGCGGCGCAGTGACGACGGCGCGGCCAAGCCCGCCGCCCCCGCGAACACCGGTGGCGGCAGCAGGCGAGAGCGCAGGGCGGCCGCGCGGGAGCAGGCGAAGCGGGACAAGAAGAGCGCTCGGCGGTAGTCCACACCGTTCGCCGGTGCACGGCGTGTCGGCTCGGTAGCGTCGAACGTATGTTCTAGCATTGGGTCATGTCGGAGCCC
>WHUB01000410.1 GCA_009377395.1 Actinophytocola sp.
GACGTCGTCGGTGCTCCGCGGCGAGCCGAGCGCCGAGTTCGCCACGTTCCACAGGTTCGCGCCGTGCGTACGGACGACGCCCTTCGGGAATCCGGTCGTCCCCGCCGTGTACGTGATCGTCGCGGGCGAGCCGTCCTCGCAGCGGGGCAGATCACGCTCGTCGGGACGGTCTCCCCGCAGCAGCGTGCCGAACGCGACCTCGTCCTCGAGCTCATCCTGCCCGGCACCGCACACGACGACGTCACGCACCTCGGGCAGTCGCTCCCGCAGCTCGCGAACCTGTGCCAGGTACTCACGGTCGACGACCAGGCAGCTGGCGCCGGCGTCGGTGAGGACGTACTCCTGCTCGCGGGAGCTCAGCCGCACGTTCACGGGCACGTTGACGCCGCCGGCCCTCGCCAACCCGAGGTAGGTGACCAGCGTGTCTGGTTCGTTCAGCAGCAGCGTGCCGACGGTGCGACCGGTCAGGCCGCGTTCGACGAGCGCGCCGGCGAGCACGTCGGCACGCTCGTCGACGGCCGCGTAGCTGACGGACGCGCCGCGGAAACTGACCGCAGTGCGCTCCGGGTAGCGCGACGCGGACACTCGTAACGGGTAGGAGTAGTCCATGGTGCCGCCTCCGCAACCTCTCA
>WHUB01000411.1 GCA_009377395.1 Actinophytocola sp.
TCGAGCAGAACTGGCAGGACCTGCGTCCGAAAAGCCTGATCGACGCCATGGGGGAGTAAGGCGGATCTGGTATCTTGGTACCAATGACCGGTATCGAGGTACCACATGGCATTCAACATCAAGGATGACGAAACCCACCGGCTCGTCCGCGAACTGGCGAGCCGGACCGGCGAGAGTCAGAGCACCGCGGTGACCGCGGCGGTGCGGGAACGGCTGGAGCGAGTACGGCAACGGAGCGGGCCCGGTCTCGCGGACCGGCTACTCGGCATCGGGCGAGACGTCGCGGCGCGTCTCGGCGAGCCATATCGGAGCGCAGATCATGGCGATCTGCTCTATGACGAGCAAGGCTTGCCGAAGTGATCATCGATACGTCTGCCGTTGTCGCGATCCTGCGTGACGAGCCCGATGCAGAGACTCTCGCGCGGGCGATCGAGGCTGACGACGACCGCAGAATGTCGGCTGTCAGCTACGTCGAGGCTGCCGTGGTCATCGACGGGAGCCGGGACCCGGTGGCCAGCCGGCGGTTCGATGAGGCGATCGACGTCGCGGGGATCACGATCGAACCGGTCACCGAGCGCCAAGCTCTGCTAGCGCGAGCAGCGTACCGTGACTTCGGCAAGGGCAGCGGCCA
>WHUB01000412.1 GCA_009377395.1 Actinophytocola sp.
GCGTGTGATGACCCGGTGGGCGAAAACCACTTGCGCATCTGGCGCTTGAGGACCTTGGGTTTGCTGTCCGGCAGATCAACAGCCCCTCACACAGCCATACGGCCAGCCGCAAGGTAGTGTCCGAATTCGAAGCCGAACCGACCCACACGGACATGACCAGTGTGACGCCAGACCGACAATGGAACTGAAACACGTTCTAATCGAGAAGACGCCCGGGTGGTCCCACAACTGGCAAGACGGTGGTCCCATCGCATCATGGGGACCAGGTTTTTGCCACCGAGGGGGTCCTGTGGGTGGCAAGCACCCGGTCCCATGACGACGATGGCAATCGACATCAGGGACATGCCGTCATCAGGCACCTGCGCAAGCTGGTGAAGTACACGTCGACGCCGTGTTAGCTTGTCCGGTAGCCAAAGCGGTAGCCAGGACGCGCTTCGTCGCCGTGTGACGGCTGAGACGGATGAGACGCAGCTGCTGGCCGCAGCCCAGGTCAGCGGAGATTTGGAGAGGTGTCCTGATACGGGGCGAAAGTTCCCGCGTCGGCCAGGTTGCCCCGCCCCAAGGAGCCCCACACCTCGTCCCCGGAGTGTTGCGAGGGTTGCGATGGTGGGTCGACGTCCCGGGGTGGGG
>WHUB01000413.1 GCA_009377395.1 Actinophytocola sp.
GGATTCTCCTTCAGGACTGACACAACAGCCCTGCCAGGAATCCTGACGCGCGACAGTTCACCCGCGTCAACGCGCAGCTGGGTGCTAATTGGACGTTGCACGACTTGCGGCATACGGCCGCGTATCGGATGGCGCGGGATCCGCGAATGCCGATCACCGACGTCCAGTGGGTCCTGGGACACGCGTCGCTGTCGACGACGCAGCTGTATGCGAACCCGCTGCCCGAGGACGTGATCGCCTCGGTATTGGCCCACCATGATCGCCGCACCACAGCCCCAAGCGCCGCGCAGCCGGGACCGGACGCTGCGGCATCGGGGTATCGGCCGGAGTCGTTGGACGCGTTGTTCAGAAGGTCGCAAGCATGACCGAGCCCGTGGCGCCGCCGTCCAGCAGGGTGAACCGGCGATCGGAACACTCCTACCGACCTTCCAACGTGCATGCGGCTGATGAGTTGATGCAACGGTTCCCGCCTCGTGTCGTGCCGGTGCGCTGGCCGACGACGACGGCCTCCCGGGCAGCGGTGATGCGGCGATTGGCCGCGCCCCCGTTTGAGCGCAGGGACTCCCACGCCCAGCAGGTGCAATACCTCGGAGTGCAGGCCGTGCTGGACTGGCTGGCCGAGTTCCCCG
>WHUB01000414.1 GCA_009377395.1 Actinophytocola sp.
CCCACGCCAATGGGGCACGCGATGCCGCCTTGCGGGTGTTGCCCGCTCGTCCACCAGCCGCCGTATTCGCTGGTAGTCGATTTTTCCGCCCGGGTGTCACCGGCGCGGTGGCCGGGTATTCGTACCAAGAAGCGTAAGGAGGAAAAAGTGAAACACGATCAGTTCATCGGACTCGTGCAGGACAGGGCTCAGCTGGCGAGTCGAGGCGAGGCGGAGGGCGCGACCCGCGCCACGCTCGAGACGCTCGGTGAGCGCATCCCGGAGCACCTGGCCGCGAACCTGGCGTCGCAGCTGCCCATGGAGATCGGTGAACACCTGCGGCGCACCGTCACCATGGGTGGCGCCGCGAGTGGCGAGCGGTTCGGTCTCGACGAGTTCGCCGAGCGCGCCGCGGAGCGCGGTCATACCGATCCGCCGAATGCGATCTTTCGCGCGAGGGTGGTACTCGAACTGCTCGGCGAGTCGACGCAGGACATCCTCGACAAGGTGCGCGAGGCGCTGCCCGGCGAGCTGACCAGCCTGGTCGAGTCCGGCAGCTCCGGCCACCTCGGCGGCGGCTGAGCAGGCCAGGCGCGGTCAGCCGGGTTCGCCGCGGCGTTTGCGGTGCAGCACCCAGCCGAAGTCTATG
>WHUB01000415.1 GCA_009377395.1 Actinophytocola sp.
CGCGTTGCTGCCGCCCGCGCCGTTGCCGGTCGCGCACCGGGTGACGGCCGAGGTGCTCGGGGAGCGCCAGACGCCGGTGGCGGCGGCCGACTTCGCCCCGCACCCGCCGGCGGCGCTTCGCCGCCGGCTCGTCCGCGCGGTGCTGCCGCCGCTGGTGCTCGCCGCCGTCCTCGCTGTGGGCGGGTCCTCGTCCGACCGGCTTCCCACGTGGGCCGCGCTCGTCGCCGTCGCACTGCTCGCGGTGACCGTCCCGCTGGCCTTCGACGCCTACCGCAACCTCGGTCACCACCTCACCGAGCAGTATCTCGTCACCAGGTACGGCACGGTCTTCCGCCGCACCGTCGCACTGCGCCGAAGCGGCGTGATCGGCTGGACGATCAGCCGCTCCTACTTCCAGCGGCGGTCGGGCCTCGCGACCGTCGCCGCCACCACCGGTGCCCGCGGCGGCGCGTACCGGATCCGCGACGTCGGCGAGAGCGCCGGCCTGCTGTTCGCCGAGGAGGCCGTGCCCGACCTGATGACCCCGTTCCTCGATCGGAGCGACCGCTGACGCGGCTACGTCGCGGACGCCGGCCTGCCCGTGCCCGCGGGCCTGGAGACCGTCGACCTGCTCCGGGGGCCGGAACA
>WHUB01000416.1 GCA_009377395.1 Actinophytocola sp.
GCGTCTTCCACGCGGACATCCGCGCGCTCTCGCAGGCGCGGCTGCTCGTCGGCGGGACGGAGCCTGAGGGGCTGGTGGGTACCGCCGACGGCCCCGGCCGGGTGACGTTCGTCGGGGTCGCCCGCGAGCTCGGCGATCCCGGCACCGACCCGACGGTGCGGGTAACGCGCCGCCGACAGGTCGTCGCCGACGGCATGGACGAGGAGATCGAGCTCGGCTCCACCGCGACCGGCCCGGTGCAGGTCGACGTACGCCTGGAGGCCGGAAGCGACCTGGCCGGGATGCCGGCCGTGCGGCGCGGAACCGCGGTGCCGACCGTCCCACCCAGCCAGGCCGGCGACGGCCTCGCCTGGCGGGCCTCGGACGACGCCGGCGCGGTGCGCGTCCGGCTGACCGGCGACCGGGCCCGCGTCGACAGCGACAGGGCCGCGCTGACCTGGCCGGTGGTCGTGCCGCCCCGCGCCACCGTCGTGGTGCGCTGGCGGCTGCGGGTCGACGACCCCGGTCGGGTCGTGGTGCCGCCCACCGGCGCGCCGCCGTGGGCGTCCCCGCACGTCGAGGCGGACGACCGGCGGCTACCTGCGCTGCTCCACCGGTCGCTGCACGACCTGGACACGCTGCGGCTGG
>WHUB01000417.1 GCA_009377395.1 Actinophytocola sp.
TCCGTCGTCGTGCTGTTGAACTTGCCCGTCAGGGCGATCAACCGGTCGCTGAGGTGGCGAAGCAGCTGCAGATCAGCGAGTCGTGCCTGCGCCGCTGGATGGCCCAGGCCGAGGCCGATGAGAACGGCAGTGATACCCGGTTGAACTCGGCGGAGAAACGTGAGCTCACCCAGCTGCGCCGCGATAAACGGCGATTGGAAATGGAGAACGAGATCCTCAAGCGGGCCGCCGCGTATTTCGCCAAGGAAAACGTTCTCCCAAACTGACGTACCGGTTGGTCCACGAGCTGGCCGAAGACGGAATCAACGTCGCGGTGGCCTGCCGAGTACTCAACGTATCGCGGTCGGGATATTACGACTGGCGCGGCCGCCCACCATCGGCCCGCGCAGAGGAAAACGACGTGCTGCTGAAACAGATCCAGGAGATCCACGAACAGTCCCGCGGTACCTACGGCTGGCCCCGGGTGCACGCCGAGCTGCAGCTCGGGCTGGGCGTCGAGGTCAACCACAAGCGCGTGGCCCGGCTGATGCGCGAGGCCGGGCTGCAGGGCCTGTACCGCCGCCGCCGACGCGGCTGCACGTGTGGCTGCGACTGCCGGACGACGTCGATGAGGCCGCGCTGGTCAC
>WHUB01000418.1 GCA_009377395.1 Actinophytocola sp.
CGCGTCGATGCAGCCGGTCCACTGCACCAGCGATCTCGCGCTCGTGCCGCCGCTACTCGGCAGGCGATCGCTGGCGTCGTACGCCTGGGCCGACCTGGCCGCCGCGGGCGCGCGCGTGGCGTTCGGTTCCGACGCGCCCGTCGAGACCCTCGACCCGATCGCCGGCATCCGGGCCGCCACCACCCGCACCGACCCGTGCACCGGCGAGACGGACCCCGACCCGGGCAACGTGGTCACCCCGCTCCAGGCGCTGCGCGGCTACACCACGGAGGCGGCGTACGCCTCGTACGAGGAGCACGTGAAGGGCCGGCTGGCACCGGGATACCTGGCCGACTTCGTCGCGCTCGACGCGGACCTCACCGACCCCGACGTCGCCGGGTCGGGCTCGGCGACACCGCGGCTGACCGTAGTCGGCGGCGCGGTCCGCTGGCAGCGCACCGGCTGAGTCGGCCGGGGAGGACGACGACGCCTGCGTCGCCGGTCACTGGGTGCCGCCGCCGTCGCCGCCGGTGTCGTCGCCTTCGGTAGCGTCGACCTGGCGCGTGCGTTTCCTGCCGTCGTGTCGCACCAACAGGTACGCGACCGCGGTGAGCCCGGCGGTGAACGAGATGAGCACCAGCTGGTAG
>WHUB01000419.1 GCA_009377395.1 Actinophytocola sp.
GGTTGGGGTGCGGGGCGGCGAAGTCGCGGTTGAGCAGGTCACCAGCGCGCACGCCGCCGTGCTTGGCGGGCACGGTGGTCCGGGTCCGGCGGCCACGGACCAGCCCGCGCATGCCTTCTTGGCGCATCAGTCGGTCCACCGTGTGCTTGGACACCCCAGGCAGGCCGTGGCGGCGCAGCCACGCGGTCATCTTCCGCCGCCCGTACATGACCTCGGGTCGAGGCCGCCCACCCGGTCCACCGCTCGTCAGCGCCCGCAGCACGTTGACGATGGCCGCGTCGGTGACCGCCCGGTCCGAGGCCGGCGTCCTCAGCCACGCCCGGTACGTCCGCGGGGCGACCTGGCAGCCCTGCTCGCGCAGGGCTGCACAGATCGACTCGACCCCGTGGCCGTCGGCGCGCATCGCGTCGATGAACCCGCAGATCAGCGGTGGTGAGGTCGAGCTCCCTCGCGAAGAAAATCGAGGCCTTCCGCAGGATCTCGTTCGCCTCCCGCAGGTCACGGACCTCGGCCTTCAGCGCCTTGATCTCCGCCAGCTCCTGGCTGGTCGGCCCGGACCGGTCACCGCCGTCAACCTGGGCCTGCACCAGCCACTTGCGCAGCGTCTCGACACCGACACCGAGCTT
>WHUB01000041.1 GCA_009377395.1 Actinophytocola sp.
AGCTAGCTCGTGGGCGTCGTGTCGCGCGCTGGGACAGGGATCGGCCATCTGGCAACGCACGACGGGAGGTGTCCCGGTTCTGCCGCGGGGCCGCGGGACTTGTTGGTCAGGCCAATCGGCGCGTGCGCTGGCTCGGCTGGGCCCTACTCGTCGGCGTCGGGGTCCTTGCCCGGCGGCGGCGCTGGCAGCGCCGCCATCAGCTCACCCAGATCGAGCTCGAGCGCGTGCGCGATCCGGGCCAGCACCAGCACGGACGGGTTGACCTCGCCGCGCTCGATTTCGCCGATGTAGGTCCAGTGCACCCGGGCACGCCGCCCCAGCCGCTCCAGACTCCAGGGCTTGGGCCGCTTCGCCTGACGTGCCGCGCGTAGGCGCTCACCCAGCACGCGGGCGAACTCCGAAGTCCGCTCGCCGGCATCCTGGGTCGTCTGGTCTGGCGGCATGGCCAGTTATGCCTACCGGCACGAAGTCGATCAAGCCAGAGGCGATCACAGCAAGGCTGTTAACCTTATGTCGATCACATTAAACTACTGGGTAAAGGTGCAGCTCGCAGCGGCGCCCGCTGCCCCGAGCCCAGTGGGGAATCAGCCATGTATGCGACACCGCCGTGGTGGCCGACCGCGATCGCGCTGACCACGACGAACAGGGTGCCCTGGTGGCAGGTCGGCGATGCCGACGAGCGGCCCGAACGCTGGACGGTCCACATCGACGTCACCGACAACAACGGCGCCGCACCGTGCCCGGACGACGTGCGCCGCGTCGGCGTGATCGAGCTGGCGGTGGCCGAGCTGGCCGCCGACCCGCAGCTGCTGCACCCCGCCGCCGCGGGGTCGTGGGCACCCGAGTTTCTGGCCGAGGCGCTCACCCAGCCCGGCAGCGGCGCGCTCGTCGACGAGCTGGACCTGCTCCTCGCGCCCGGACCGGCCCGGGTCGTGCTGCTGCGCAGCGTGTACCTGCACGAGGCCTGGCGCGGCTGCGGGCTGGCGCCGCCGCTGTTGTCCGCAGCGCTGCGCCGGTTCTCCGCGATGGCCCGCCTGGCCGCCTGCCGGGTCGACCCAACCGACATCGCCGAGCTGGCGCCCGGCCTGACCCCCGCCGAGGCCGAGGACGTCGCCCAGCGTGCCGGCTGGCTGCTGGAACGCAGCGGGTTCGTCCCCTGGAACGACGTGCACCTGGTCGGGCTCCACAACCCCGCGCACCAGGCACACCAGCACCAGCTCGCCCAGGATGTCACCAGCGCCGAACTGGAGGACGCCCTCGACGACGCCATCACCACCGACACCGACGACGGGCGCGACGGCGAGGGTACGAGCCCAGGACCGGAGCATCCATGACCGACACCCACCCGCCACACCGGCCGACAATGAGGGAGAAGGCGGTCAGCTCGCTGCCGCCGGAGGTGCCCAACGACAGCACCCGGCTGGATCCGGTGCCGCGCGAGCCAGGCGTCAAGCCTTCCGGAACCAGACAGCAAGGAACCCACGTGATCAGAAAGGCCCTCATCGGTCGGCTCTGGAAAGTGACGAGGATCGACTGCGATCACATGGCTTGTGACGCCGCCCTCGACCTTGAGCCGTCCGTGCAGCAGAGCGAGCTCCGAGCGGCCGCCGCCGCGGCAGGGTGGCAGATCACGACCTACCCCAACGTGATGGTCCTCTGCCCACGCCACCGGCGGGGCCAGAGCACCTGCACCGTCTGTCCCGGAGGTGAGCTGTTCGACCTGATCGGCCATGACATGACCGGGCACCGGGTCGCCCGCGCGCTGTACCGCGTCGGGCTCGCGACAGCAGATCAGGTCGCCACCACGAGCGATGCCGAGTTGCGGTCCCTGCCCAACTTCGGTGAGGTGTGTGTGCGCCGCGTCCGCGAGGCGATAAGGAACCGACGTGCCGACTGAGCCGAACCACGAACGACACCGCACGACGACGGTCCAGTTCCAGGCGCTGCGCGTCACCCCGCTGACAGAAGACGGCTCGCCCCACGAAGACCTGGAAGCGGCGGGCATGACGACGGGCAAGCTGCACCTCACCGGTCAGCGTCGTCATGCATGGCCGGACACGACATCAGCGGCGTGCCGTGATCACGTAATAATCGAGCAGACCGTCCTCGTAGGCGGCCAGCCGTTCCGGCGTCACGCTCGGCGAAGTCGGTTCGCGCCAGCCAGGCGTCGAAGCCGTGCCAGACGTGCTCGCCGATCGAGGAGACGTGCAGCAGGTCGAAGCCGGCTTCCCGGAGCGACGTGATCAGCTGCTCGACCGGGTACGCCCAGCAGCAGCCGTCCTCGAGCAGCCGATTCATGTGCGGCACCCGATGCATGTCCCCGGTCGACGGCGGCGCGAAGAACGACGCGAGTGAGATCAGGCCCCCGGTGCGCACGACCCGCGCCGCTTCGCTCGCGAAAACGTCGAGGTCGTAGAGCTGCTGCACCGCCTGCACCGACACCAGCTTGTCGACAACTCCGTCCGCGCAGGGCAGCGAACTCGCCCAGCCCTGCTGGAAGCTCAACCGCTCGTCGGCGGGCGCGGTCGCCACGGCGTGCTGGACTCGGTCCCCGATGGCGTCCACGCCCTGCGCCCGCGCCGGGCGGAACTCGCGCAGCGCCAGCGCGGTTCCGCGCCCCTGGCCGCAGCCGAGGTCGAGCAGGATGTCGGCCCCGCTGATATCCAGCTCGCGCAGCGTGATCCGATACAGCTCCCGCTGGCTCTCCACCCGGTCCGACACAGTGCTGTGACCCGCGATGTGCTCCCAGTAGCCGAAGTTGACGTACCCGCCGGCGAAAGCCGACGCAGCGTCTCCGGGCGCGACGGTCACCGAACCGCGTGGAACCACGGGTCGACGCTGGCAGGCGCTGACCGCCGCTGCCAGGGGACGCCTTTCGGCCGGTCGGTGGTGTGGCTGCCCTACATGACTCCCGCGCGGATTATGGGCGCCTCGGACGTGGAGCGGCCGCACCGCATCGTCGTAGGTTCACCGCCATGAGTGCGGGCGATCTGTCGGGTCAGCGGGCGTTCGTCACCGGTGCCGCGAGCGGGATCGGGCGCGCCTGTGCGGTGCGGCTTGCCGAGGAGGGGGTGGCGGTGATCGCCGCCGACCAGGACGCGGCCGGTCTCGCGGAGCTGGCCGAGCAGGTCGACGTCGAGCAGGTCGTCGTCGACCTCTCCCGGCTCGACGATGTCGACCGGCTCGACCTCGCGGTCGACATCGTGGTCAACAACGCCGGTCTGCAGCACGTCGCCCCGATCCAGGAGTTTCCGCCGGACCGCTTCTCCCACATCCTGCGCGTCATGCTGGAAGCGCCGTTCCGCATCGTGCGCCGCGCGCTCGGGCACATGTACGCCAACGGCCGGGGCCGCATCGTCAACATCTCCAGCGTGCACGGCATGATCGCCTCGCCCTACAAGTCCGCATACGTCGCCGCCAAACACGGCCTCGAAGGGCTCTCCAAGGTCATCGCGCTCGAGGGCGCGGCACACGGCGTGACGTCGAACTGCGTCAACCCGGCCTACGTGCGCACCCCGCTCGTCGAGCACCAGATCGCCTCGCAGGCCGAGGCGCACGGCATCTCCGAGGACGAGGTCGTCGAGCGGATCATGCTGGGACGGGCCGCGCTGAAGCGCCTCATCGAGCCCGACGAGGTCGCCGACCTCGTCGCCTACCTGTGCTCCGACGCCGCGTCCTCGATCACCGGATCGTCGATGACGATGGACGGCGGCTGGACCGCCCATTGATCGCGATGGGGGCCGGATAGCCATGGTGGCTGCGACAATCGGGGGCGTGTTCTGGAACGACTTCCTCCGATTGCTCGCGCGCGACGCCGCCGCGGTCGAGTTCGAGGGGCCGCTGCTCGCCGCCAGATCGCGCGGCGAACCCCCTGCGGTGATCGAGGAGCTGGAGGAGGGCAAGCATCTCGCGTTGCAGGTCCGCGAGATGCTGGCGAGCAGGCGCCGCAGGGAGGGCCAGCTCACCGCGCTGTTCGAGACCGCGAGCGACCTCGCCCGGCTCTCCGATCTCGACTCCGTGCTGAACGCGATCGTGCGCCGGGCGCGGCAGCTGCTCGGCACCGACATCGCCTATCTGACCATGCACGATCCCGAACGCGGCGACACCTACATGCGCGTCACCGACGGCTCGACGTCGGCGGCGTTCCAGCAGGTCAGGCTCTCGCTCGGCGAGGGGCTCGGCGGGCTGGTCGCGCAGACCGGGATGCCGTACTTCACCTCGAACTACATGGCCGACCCGCAGTTCAGGCACGTCCACACCATCGACTCCGCTGTCGAGGAGGAGGGCCTGGTCTCCATCCTCGGCGTGCCGCTGCAGATCGGTTCGCGGGTGATCGGCGTGCTGTTCGCGTCCAACCGAGCCGAACGGCCGTTCACCCGGGAGGAGGTAGCGCTGCTCGGCTCGCTCGCCGCGCACGCCGCCGTCGCGATCGACCAGGCCCGGCTGCTCGAGGAGACCCGCGTCGCGCTGACCGAGCTGAACAGCGCCAACCGCCTGCTCAAGGAACACAGCGAAGCCGTGGAACGCGCCGCGGCGGCCCACGACAAGATGGCCCAGCTTGTGCTGACCGGCGGCGGCGTCGCCGAACTCGCCGCCAGCACCGTCGAAGTGATCGGCGGCTCACTGCTCGTGCTCGACGAGCAGGACCGCGAGCTCGCCAGGGTCGGCGAACCGGACCACATCGAGCCGCAGCCGCTGACCAGCGCGGTGGCCGCCTCGCGGGCGAGCGGCCGGTCGGTGCGCGCGTCGGGACACTGGGTCGCCGCCGTCTCCGCGGGCACCGAGCACCTCGGCGCGCTCGTGCTCAGCGGCAAGGCCGCGCTCGAGGACGCCGACCAGCGCATCCTGGAACGCGCCGCCGTCGTCACCGCCCTGCTGCTGCTCGCCCGGCGCTCCGGCGCCGAGGCGGAGAGCCGGGTACGCGGCGAGCTGCTCGACGACCTGCTGCGGCACCGCGACCTCGACCGCGCTGCCCTCGACGCGCTGACTGCCCGGGCCGAGCGGCTCGGCGCCGACCTCAACGCCGCGTTCTCGGTGTTCGTCACCGACGTCGGCAGCGCCGACCGGCAGCGCGCCATCCTGGCCGCCAACCACATCGCCCGCACCCGCTACGGCCTGGCGGGCGGCTTCGACGGCAAGATCGTGCTGTTGCTGCCGACCGGCGAGCCCGGCAAGGAGGCCGCCGCGCTGGCCGCCGAGCTAGGACAGACCCTCTCCGCCGAGGTCACCGTCGGCGGGGCGGGACCGGCACGCGGCGCGGGCGACGTGGCCTCCGCCTACCAGGAGGCGCAGCGCTGCCTCGGCGCGCTGCGCACGCTGGGCCGCATCGGCGAGGGCGCCGCCGCGGCCGAGATCGGGTTCGTCGGCCTCGTGCTCAGCGACCAGCCCGACGTCGCCGGGTTCGTCGACGCCCAGCTCGGGCGCATTGTGGACTACGACAACCGCCGGGGCACCGAGCTCATCAGCACGCTGCGGACCTACTTCGCCAGCAACGGGAACCTCGCCAAGACCAAGGACGCGCTGCACGTCCACGTCAACACAGTCGCGCAGCGGCTCGACCGGATCTCCCGGCTCATCGGGGACGACTGGCAGACGCCGGAACGGATGCTGGAGCTGCAACTGGCGCTCCGGCTGCATCAGCTGGGCACACCGCACGTGTGACCGGCCGCCACATCGCCGTCGCGGATTGTGTGTCGCGACCCTATGTCGCCGGTCACCGGCGTTTTCTACGGTCACCGCGTGAGATTGGTGCTCGCCTTGGTGCTCACGGCGCCGCTGATCGTGACCGGCGCCGGCCCGGCGTCGGCGGAGGGATGCGGCGGCATGGGCCGGATCGCCGTACCCGGTGCGGCGCATCAGGAAACGGCGTGCCTCGACGACCTGACGACCGCGGGCACGACGACCTCGGGCCACACCAACCCGGACGACTGGTCCGGCCTGCACGCCGACGGCACCAAGAACCCGAGCGGCGTGCCGGGCGTGCAGGTGGACGGTTACTTCCCCGACGAGTCGACCGGAAACACCAACAACGGCTGGGCGCACGACTCGCAGTTCGTGATCAGGCTGCCGGAGGACTGGAACGGCAAGGTCGTCATCACCGGCGCGCCCGGCGTGCGCAGACAGTACGCCAACGACTACATCATCAGCGACTGGGTGCTCGGGCACGGCTACGCGTTCGCGTCGACAGACAAGGGAAACACCGGCGCCACGTTCTACACCGACGGCGCCCGGCCGGGGGACGCGGTGGCCGAGTGGCATTACCGGGTCACGCAGCTCACCAAGGCGACCAAGCGGGTGGCGCGGCAGTACTACGGCACGAGTCCTGATCGGACATACATGACCGGGATCTCCAACGGCGGCTACCTGACCCGGTGGGCGCTGGAGCATCACCCCGAGCTGTACGACGGCGGCGTCGACTGGGAAGGCACGCTGTTCACCGAGCGCGGGCCGAACCTGTTCAGCTACCTGCCGTCCGCGCTGCGCAACTACCCGGCCTACCGCGCCACCGGCGACGAGCAGGCGCACCGCGCGATGATCGGCGCCGGGTTCCCGCGGGGCTCGGAGTTCCTGTGGGACTACCACTACGGCGTCTACTGGGACCTGACCCAGCGCATCTACCGCGAGGAGTTCGATCCGGACTACGACGGCCCGCTGTCGGCGGGCATCCCGTTCTGCCAGCCGGGCATGCCGTCCTGCGACGCCGACTACCACTACGCGGACCGGCCGGAGAGCGTGCACGACGCGGTGGGGCGGGTGTCGAACACCGGCGACATCGGCAAGCCGATGATCACGCTGCATGGCACGCTCGACGCGCTGCTGCCGATCCGCACCGACTCCGACGTCTACCGCGACATGGTGCGGCGCGCCGGAGACGCACGACAGCACCGCTACTACGTGGTCGAGGACGGCACCCACGTCGACGGCCTCTACGACGACTACCCGAACCGGCTGCGCCCGATCCTGCCCTGCTACCGGGCGGCGTTCCTGGCGATGACTCGCTGGGTCGAGCGCGACGACCCGCCCGCCCCCAACGGCACCATCCCCAGCACCGGCGTCGAGCACCCGGTGAACCAGTGTTCTCTCCCCGCCCGCCGTTAGACGTTTGAGCCGCCGCCGTCACCGGCAACCCTCGTGGTGTCATCCCAGGAAGGAGGATTCCCACGATGGCGAACCAGCAAGGCCTGAAGGGCACCGTGGAAGACGTCAAGGGCCGTCTGAAGGAGTCCGCGGGCGCGCTGTTCGGCAACGACGAGAAGCAGCGCGAGGGCAGCGCCCAGCAGAGCAAGGGCGAGGCCCAGCAGCAGGTCGCCGAGCACGAGTCCCAGGCGGAGCAGGCGCGCTACGCGGCGTCGTCCGCCGAGGAGAACGAACGGCGGCAACAGTAAGGACAGCACGGCCAACGGCCCGGCGGCACGTCCGCCGGGCCGTTCGCGCGCGCTGAGAAAATTGGTTTGCGCCCGGTGACGGCGCCCCGCACGCTGCTGGGCATGAGCGCGCCGCATCGCCTGGCAGCGCCGTGACGACGGCGCTACTGGCCGGGCTGCTCGCGGGCTACGCCATCGCCATCCCGGTCGGCGCCGTCGGCGTGTACCTCGTCGGGCTCACCGCGCGCACGAACCTGCGGGTCGGGCTGTCCGCCGCACTGGGCGTCGCCACCGTCGACGGTGCGTACGCGCTGGTCGCGGTGCTCGGCGGCGCCGTGCTCGCGCCCGTGGTCGTCCACTACGCCGAGCCGGTGCGGCTGGTGTCCGCCGCGGTGCTGCTCGCCGTCGCCGTCGCGGTGCTGCGCGGCACGTCCCGGCGCGACGAGCCGGGCGGGCGGGTGACGACGTCGCTGCGGGCGTACTGGACGCTGGTCGGTCTCACCTTGGTGAACCCGACGACGGTGGTTTACTTCGCCGCGCTGGTCGTGGGGCACAGCAGCGAGGTGACGGCGACGCCGTCGCGTGCGGTGGTCTTCGTCACCGCCGCGTTCGCCGCCTCGGCGAGCTGGCAGTGCCTGCTGGCGGGCGGCGGCGCGGTGCTCGGCCGGGCGCTGTCCGGCCCGAGAGGCCGGGTGGCGACGGCCGTCGTGTCCAGCGCCGTCATCGCGGCCTTCGCGGTGCGGCTCGCGGTCGGCGGGTGACAGCGGTGGGTACCCAGACGGCCCCGGCCCGCATACCATCGCCACCACCATGCGTCATTCGCCGGACACCTTGCCGTCGCACACTACGACGACGTACCGCCGTGTGGCGTAAGGACGGCCGAAGGAACCGACATGCATCGCGAACCCAAGACCGATATCAGGCTTGCCGTCATGCTTGCCGTGTTCGCCTCGATCGGGGCGGGCGTCATCCACGCCGTTGTCGCGCCCAGGTACCTGGCCGAGTGGCAGCAGTCCGGCATGTTCTTCGCCGCCTTGGCGCTGTTCCAGCTCGCATGGGCCGTCTTCGTCGCGCGCTGGCCGTGGCCCGCCCTGCTCGGCGTCGGGCTGCTGGCGAACGCCGGGGTGATGTGCCTCTGGGTGTACACCCGGGCACTCGGGCTCCCGTTCGGCCCGGAGGCCGGCGTCCCGCAACCCGTCGGCGCGCCGGGTGTGCTCGCCATGATGCTCGAGGCGAGCGTCGTGCTCGGGGTGATCTGGAGTCTGCTGCCCCGCCGCACCAGCGCGACGCTGTCCACCAGCGGTTACCGCTTCGCGGTGGCCGGCGCCGGGCTCGCGATGCTGCTGCTGGTGACGCCGGGCGTCGTCACGGCACTGGGGCTCAGCGCGTAACGGCGTCGGCGGCGATGGCGCGGCCGGCGTCGGTGACGACGCGGTCGGAGCCCGCCGTGGTCAGCAGCGGCGGCTGGTGCTTGTAGAGCGCGGCGACCTCGGCGGGTGACAGCCCCAGCTCCCGCGCCCGCTGGTGCGCCTCCAGCTTGTTCATGGCGCCGTCCGCCGCCTCGGCGAACAGCGCGAGCAGCCGTCGCGCCCGCGCGTCCGGCTCCGACGACGCGGTCTCGGTGTCCTCGGCGAGCAGCACGTTCATCTGGTCGACGAACGACTTGAACAGCAACCTGACCTGCGCCAGCGTGTTCAGCTCGGCGAGATCGGGTCCGGAGTCGTCCGGTTGGTCGGCGCTGCCCTGCCAGGTGCGTTTGGGGTGCCTGCGCAGGTACTCCTGTTCGAGTTCCAGCATCCGGTCGGTATGCGCCCGGAACTGCTCCGCCGTGCCGTGCAGGAACACGCGGTTGCGGGTGAGATGGGCCTGAGTGCCCTGTCGTTCCAGTTCCTCGTCCGACAGTTCGCTCGCCGGTACGCCTCGCTCGTTCATGGTCGCTGCCTTTCCGTGCTGGTGAGGGCGTCGGGGTTACGGTAGCCCGGGAAAATCTTCTACACAATATTGACGAGACTAAGAGTAAGTGTAGATAATCAGGATCGGTGGCACGCACGACAGCGAAGAGGAGCCCGAACATGACAGTGGTCACGAAGCCCGTCGTCGCCGACGACGCGGCAGCCGAGAACGACCAGGATTCGGCGCCGCAGCAGACGCCGGAGGTGACTTTCGACCGCCACCCGGACACGTACCGGCACTGGAACCTGCGGGTGGACGGCCCGGTGGCCTGGCTCGAGATGGACGTCGACGAGAACGGCGGCATCGTGCCCGGTTACGAACTGAAGCTGAACTCCTACGACCTCGGCGTCGACATCGAGCTGTACGACGCCACGCAGCGGCTGCGGTTCGAGCACCCCGGCGTCCGCTCCGTCGTGGTGACCAGCGGCAAGGACAATGTCTTCTGCGCCGGAGCCAACATCCGCATGCTGGCGGGCTCGCCGCACCACTGGAAGGTGAACTTCTGCAAGTTCACCAACGAGACCCGCAACGGCATGGAGGACGCCACCGAGAACTCCGGCCAGACCTACCTCGCCGGGGTCAACGGCCCCTGCGCCGGCGGCGGCTACGAGCTGGCGCTCGCCTGCGACAAGATCATTCTGATCGACGACAACTCGTCGACCGTCGCGCTGCCCGAGGTGCCGCTGCTCGGCGTGCTGCCCGGCACCGGCGGGCTGACCCGGGTCACCGACAAGCGCAAGGTGCGCAAGGACCGCGCCGACATCTTCGCCACCCGCCCCGACGGCATCCGCGGCAAGACGGCCGTCGACTGGCGGCTCGTGGACGAGCTGGCGCCCCGCCGGGAGTTCACCGAGACGCTGCAACGGATCGCCACCGAGACCGCGGCCGGCGCTAAGCAGGGCGATGCGCAGGGCATCGAGCTGACTCCGCTGACCCCGGAGGTCACGCCGGAGGGCATCAGCTACCGGCACGTCAGCGCGAGTTACGACCGGAACGCGGGCACGGTGGAGATCACCGTGCGAGGCCCGGCAGACGCCGCGCCGACCGTCGACGAGATCCACCAACAGGGCGCCGCGACCTGGCTGCTCGCCGTCACCCGCGAGCTGGACGACCTGATCCTGCGGCTGCGCACCAACGAGATCGAGCTCGGCACCTGGGTGATCCGCACCGAGGGCGACGCCGAGAAGGTGCTCGCGCACGAGCGCGCGGTGCTCGGCAACGCCGAGAACGACTGGCTGTGCAACGAGATCCTGCACTACTACAAGCGCACCGTGAAGCGGCTCGACGTCACCAGCCGCAGCCTGGTCGCGCTGATCGAGCCGGGCAGCTGCTTCGCGGGCATCCTGCTCGAGCTGGCGCTCGCCTGCGACCGGCAGTACATCTTGGACGGTCCGCCGATCGAGGACGAGGACAGCGAGGAGCGCGCCGCGATCACGCTGTCCGACGCCAACTTCGGCATCTTCCCGATGGCCAACGGACTGTCGCGTGTGGAGTCTCGCTTCTACGGCGACGACGACCACCTGGGCTGGTTGCGGCGGGAGAAGGACCGCCCGATCTCCCCGTCGGAGGCCAACGAGCTCGGCCTCGTCACCGACGCGCCGGACGACATCGACTGGGAGGACGAGGTCCGCCTCGTCGTGGAAGGCCGCCGGGCGCTGTCGCCGGACGCGCTGACCGGCATGGAGGCCAACCACCGGTTCGTCGGCCCGGAAACCATGGAAACCAAGATCTTCGGACGCCTCACCGCCTGGCAGAACTGGATCTTCACCAGGTCCAACGCGTCCGGCCCCGATGGTGCCCTGCGCCGCTACGGTACCGGGCAGAAGGCAGTCTTCGACAGGAAGCGGGTGTAACGATGACGCAGTCGATCGACTACGACTCCAAGATCCCCAACAACGTCAACCTCGCGGACGACCGGCGGCTGCAGCGCGCGCTGGAAGGCTGGCAGCCGAAGTTCATGGACTGGTGGGGCGAGATGGGCCCCACCCTCGAGACCCAGGGCGTTTACCTGCGCACCGCGGTGAGCGTGGGCCGGGAAGGCTGGGCGCACTTCGGCCACGTGGTGCCGAACGAGTACCGCTGGGGCATCTTCCTCTCCGAGCATGACCCGGACCGCAAGATCGCCTTTGGTGAGCACGCGGGCCAGCCCGCCTGGCAGCAGGTGCCCGGCGAGTACCGCGCCGACCTGCAACGGCTCATCGTCATCCAGGGCGACACCGAACCCGCGTCGGTCGAGCAGCAGAAGCTGCTCGGGCTGACCGCGCCGAGCCTGTACGACCTCCGCAACCTGTTCCAGGTCAACGTCGAGGAGGGCCGTCACCTGTGGGCGATGGTCTACCTGCTGCACGCCTACTTCGGCCGGGAGGGCCGCGAGGAGGCCGAGGGGCTGCTCTACCGCAACTCCGGCAGCCCGGACACGCCCCGCATCCTCGGCGCATTCAACGAGGAGACCGCCGACTGGCTCGCCTTCTACATGTTCACCTACTTCACCGACCGCGACGGCAAGTACCAGCTCGGCACCCTCAAGGAGAGCGCGTTCGACCCGCTGTCGCGCACCTGCGAGTTCATGCTCAAGGAAGAGGCGCACCACATGTTCGTCGGCACCACCGGCGTCGACCGGGTGGTCAGCCGCAGCGCCGAGCTGATCCGCGAGCACGACACCATGGACATCGGGCCGCGTGGCGGCATCCCGCTGGACATCATCCAGAAGTACATCAACTTCCACTACACCGTCTCGCTCGACCTGTTCGGCAGCGAGACGTCGACCAACGCGGCCAACTACTACACCGCGGGCCTGAAGGGCCGCTGGAACGAGACCCGGCGCAAGGACGATCACCAGCTCACCAACGACAGCATGGTGATGGAGAAGCCCAACGACGACGGCACCTGGTCCGAGGAGGAGGTGCAGGCGCTGCTCGCGCTGAACCTCGACCTGCGCGGCGAGTACATCGCCGACTGCCAGAACGGGCTGAACCGGTGGAACAAGATCCTCGCCGACAACGACATCGACTACCGGTTCGCGCTGCCGCACCCCGGCTTCAACCGCGCCGTCGGCGTCAACTCCGAGCACCACATCACCCCGGACGGCACGATCGTCGACGAGCAGACCTGGGAGGCCAACCGCTCCCGGTGGCTGCCGACGAGCGAGGACCTCTCGTTCGTGCGGTCGCTGATGCGGCCGGTGTACGAGCGGGGCAAGATCGCCAGCTGGGTCGCGCCCCCGATCAACGGCATCAACGGCAAGCCGTTCGACTACGAGTACGTCTACCTGGCGTGAGGGGTGGCCGACCATGACTGCTGCCAAACCACCGAGCACCACCACGTTCTTCAACGCGACCGACTACCTCGTCGACCGCCACCTCCGGGAGGACAACGGCGGCAACACGGCGGTCGTCTCGCCCGGCGGGACGCTCAGCTACGCCGACCTCACCGCCGAGGTCCGGCGGGTCGCGAGCGGGCTGCGCCGCATCGGCGTCCGGCCGGAAGAACGGGTACTGATGTGCATGCCGGACGACGCCGAGCTGTTCACCGCGATCCTCGCGGCGATGTACCTCGGCGCCGTCGCGGTGCCGTGCTCGACCATGCTCACCGGGTCTGAGCTCGGCACGCTGGTCGCCGACGCCCGCGCCAGGGTCGTGCTCGGCGGCGGCGAGTTCGCGGGCAACGTCCGGACGGCGATCGCCGACGCGCCGGACGTGCGGCACGTGGTGCTCGCCGGCGCCGAGCCGGACGGCCTGCCCGCCGGGGTGGCCGGCCACACCTGGCACGCCATGCTCGACGACGACGACGGCGACCCGGTGACCGAGCCGTATCCGACCTGGGCCGACTCGCACGCGCTGTGGCTCTACACCTCGGGCACGACCGGCAAGCCCAAAGCCGCCATGCATCGCCATGTCGACATCCGGTTCGTCGCCGAGAACTACGGCCAGCGGGTGCTGGGCATGACCGCGGCCGACCGCTGCCTCTCGGTGGCCAAGCTGTTCTTCGCCTACGGCATCGGGAACTCGATGTTCTTCCCGCTGTCGGTCGGCGGGACCGCGCTGCTGGAGCCGTCGCGGCCGTCGCCCGCGCTGTTCGCCGAGCGGGCGGCCGCCGACAAGGCGACGGTGCTGTTCGGCACGCCGAGCTTCTTCGGCCCGCTGCTGGCGAGCGACGTCGGCGACGACGCGTTCGCCAGCGTGCGCCAGGGTGTGTCGGCCGGTGAGGCGCTGCCGCCGAGGATGTACCACCGGATGCTGGAGCGCTTCGGCGTCGAGGTGCTGGACGGCATCGGCTCGACCGAGATGCTGCACATCTTCATCTCCAACCGGGCGGGTCAGGTGCATCCCGGCTCGTCGGGCACCCCGGTGCCCGGGTACACGGTGGAGATCCGCGACGAGCAGGGCAGGCCGATCGAGGGCGTCGAGGAGCCGGGGGAGCTGTACGTGCGGGGCGAGAGCGCCGCGATCGGCTACTGGTGCCGCGCCGACACCTCGCGGCAGGTGTTCCTCGGCGAGTGGCTGCGGACCGGCGACACCTACGTGCGCAACGCGGACGGCACGCTCACCTGCCTCGGCCGCGCCAACGACATGCTCAAGGCCGGTGGAATCTGGGTCAGCCCGTCCGAGGTGGAGAACCGGCTGCTGGAGCACCCCGACGTCGCCGAGGTCGTCGTGGTCGCCGTGCCGGACTCCGACGAGCTGGACAAGCCGGTCGCCTGCGTGATTCCCGCGGCGGGCAAGCACGTCGACGCCGATGAGCTGATCGGCTGGTGCCGCGAGGGGCTGGCGGCGTTCAAGCGTCCTCGCGCCGTGGTCGAGCTGGAAGAGCTGCCCAAGACTGCCACCGGCAAGATCCGCCGCAACGTGCTGCGCGAACGGCTGCGCACCGAGCTGCTGACCGAGGTGAAGGAGGAGACCAGTGCCCCAACCGGATGAGGTCGATGTCGACGTGCTGATCGTCGGCGCGGGTCCGACGGGGTTGTTCGCGGCCTACTACGCCGGGTTCCGCGGGCTGCGGGTCGGCGTGCTCGACTCGCTGCCGGAGCCGGGTGGCCAGGTCAACGCGATGTACCCGGAGAAGGACATCTACGACGTCGCCGGGTTCCCCGCGGTGCGGGGCCGGGACCTGGTGGACTCGCTGCTGGCGCAGGCGGAGCCGTTCGATCCGGTGTATCTGCTGGGGCATCGCGCCGACGAGCTGGAGCGACACTCCGGCGAGGACGGGCCGGACACGTTCACCGTGACGACCCACCGGGGCACCCGGATCGAGGCCAAGTCGGTGATCATCACCGGCGGCATCGGCACCTTCACGCCCCGGCCGCTGCCCGCCGCCCAGGAGTACGAGGGCAACGGGCTGGCGTACTTCGTGCGCAAGCTGGACGACTACAAGGACACCGACGTGGTGATCGTCGGCGGCGGCGACTCGGCGTTCGACTGGGCGCAGGCGCTGCACTCGCGGGCGGCCTCGGTGACGCTGGTGCACCGTCGGGAGACGTTCCGGGCGCATCCGACCACGGTGTCGGCGGTGCGCGAGACCGACGTCGAGATCATCACCAACGCGCAGGTGTCCAAGGTGGACGGCAACGGCTCGATCGAGTCGGTGGAGATCACCGGCAGCGACGGCGCCGTGCGCACGGTGCCGTGCCAGCGCATCATCGCGGCGCTCGGTTTCACCGCCAACCTCGGTCCGCTGCTGAAATGGGGCGTTGACGTCGAGAACCGCCGCCACATTCCGGTGGACACGGCGATGCGGACCAACGTGGCCGGGGTGTTCGCAGCGGGCGACATCAACGACTACCCCGGCAAGGTGCGGCTGATCGCGGTCGGCTTCGGCGAGGCGGCGACGGCGGTCAACAACGCCGCCCACCACATCGACCCCGGCCAGCCGGTATTCCCCGGCCACTCGACCGACGCGCCAGCGGCGGCCTGAAGGAGACGCAATGCCTTACGTGATCGCGGAGCCGTGCATCGACGTCATGGACCGCTCGTGCATGGAGGAATGCCCCGTCGACTGCATCTACGAGGGCGAGCGCAAGCTCTACATCAACCCCATGGAATGCATCGACTGCGGCGCCTGCGAACCGGCCTGCCCGGTCGAGGCGATCAGCCAGGACCGCAACGTCGCCGAGCAGCACTCGGCGTTCGTCGAGGACAACCGGCGGTTCTTCACCGAGGCGCTGCCCGGGCGCGACGACGTGCTCGGGCAGCCGGGCGGCGCCATGATCGTCGGCCCGGTCGGCACCGACACCGAGCTGGTCGCCGGGTATGGGCCGCGTGGCTGAGCCGGTGCCGGAGACCCTCGTCGACGCCCACGTCCATGTCCCCCGGCTCTCGACGCTGAAGCCGGCCTGGCTGGAGTGGGCGGACCGGTTCTCCGGCCCGCACCCGTGGCGGGACGCCTACGACGGCGCCGGTGACCCGGTGCCGGAACGGTTCGACGCGCTGCTCGCCGCCGAGGGCGTCGACCGGGCGTTGCTGTTCAGCGAGTACAGCCCGAGGGCGACCGGCATCCAGCCGATCGACGACCTGCTGCCGATCGTCGAGTACAACCCGGATCGGTTCCGGCTGGTCGGCAACGTGAACCCGCACCTGCACCATCCGCTGGTGTCCGAAGTGGAGCGACAGCTCGACCTCGGCGCGGTCGCGCTGAAGCTGCATCCGGTGCACGGCTGCTTCTCGCCGGCCGACCGGGAGCTGTACCCGGTGTACGAGACGTGTGCCGAGCGCGGCATCCCGGTCATCACGCACTCGGGGACGTCGGACTTCCCCGGCTCGCGGGCGCGGTTCGGCGACCCCGAGCTGTACCTCGACGTGATCGAGGACTTCCCCGAGCTGCCGCTGGTGTTCGCGCACGGCGGGCGCGGCTGGTGGTACGACACGGCGGCGTTCCTCGCGCTCGGCAGGCCGAACGTGTGGCTGGACCTGGCCGGGCTGCCACCGAAAAAACTGCCGGAGTACTACGCGCGGTTCGACTTCACCCGGCTCGCGGCGAAGTTCATCTTCGGCACCGACTGGCCGGGCATGCCCGGCGCGGCGCGCAACGTCGCCGCGCTGCGTGATCTGGGCCTGCCGGACGACGTGCTGCGCGATGTACTGTCCGGCAACGCGGCCAAGATCTTTCCCGGCCTTGGCGTGTGACGACGAGCGATGGAGAGGGCATGAAACAGGTAGGTGTGATCGGTGGCGGCACCATGGGGCTCGGCGTCGGCTACGTCTTCGCCGCGGCGGGCTGCGAGGTCGCGCTGGTCGAGCCGGACGCCACGCAGGCCGCGCGGGCGGCGGAGACGATCACGCGGCAGGCCAAGCGCGCCGAGGAGAAGGGCAAGCTCGACGCGGCGGCAGCGGCGGCCGTGCCGGAGCGGGTGCGCATGCTCGGCTCGGCCGGGGAGCTGCCGACCGGGCTCGACCTGATCGTCGAGGCGGTGCCGGAACGGCTCGACCTCAAGCGCGGCGTGCTCGCCGATGCGCAGCGGCGCGAGCCGGCCATGCTGGCGTCCAACACCAGCGGGCTGAGCATCGACGCGCTGGCCGAGGGCCTCGACCGGCCGGCCGGCTTTCTCGGCATGCACTTCTTCAACCCGGTGTGGTCGATGCCGCTGCTGGAGATCGTGCGCGGCGGCGCGACGTCCGACGAGTCGGTCGAGGCGGCTCGCGCCGCGGGAGAGCTGATCGGCAAGCAGACCATCGTGGTTCGCGACGTGCCCGGCTTCGCCACCAGCAGGCTCGGCATCGCGATCGGCCTCGAGGCGATCAGGATGTTCGAGGAGGGCGTCGCCTCGGCGGAAGACATCGACCGCGCGATGGAGCTGGGCTACCGGCACCCGATGGGGCCGCTGCGGCTGACCGACCTCGTCGGCCTCGACGTCCGGCTCGACATCGCCCGCCATCTCGCCGAGAGCCACGGACCCCGGTTCGAGCCGCCGCAGCTGCTGATCGACAAGGTCGCGGCAGGCGAGACCGGCAAGAAGTCGGGCAAAGGGTTTTACGTGTGGGATTGAGTGATCCCGCCCTGGCGGGGCCGGGCGAGGCGCATTCAGGACCGGTGCAACCGTGCCCGCATCTTGCTCCAGAGGCGGCGGCGGAACGCGCGCGATCGCCCAATGCGCTCAGCCTCCGCGGCGAATCGCATCTCCTGCTCGGCCATGTATAGCTTCGCGCTCTGTTCGTCCTTGGTGCGCACCCAGTGGCCATTGCCATCGCTACCGGAAAACATCGCGACCTACCCCTCTACGTGCGACCGCTATTCGCTTTACACGATTGTAAGCCGGATGCCGGGAATATGAGGAATAAAGCGCTCCCAATCGCTACGGCTGGGATTGATCGGCTACCAGCCGGTCCCAGTGACGCTGGGCGCCGTCACGCCAGGCGAGATGCTTGCTGTGGAACAGCTCGGCAGCCTTGGTGCCGCTCCAGTTCGCGGGCAGCAACCGGGGCGGCAACTGCGGGTCGAGGAACGGGAACCGCCGCCACTCGTGCACCAGCTTGGTCTGCGCATGCAGCGTCGCCTCGCCCGTCGACGGGGACAGCCCGGTGAACTCGTCGATGAAGTCCTCGTAGCGGTTCTCGACGTCGGTGAGGTCCCATGACCGGGCCACCATGGTGTCCTCGTCGCCGATCGCGCCGTAGGAGGCGATGAACGACATCGGCGAGCCGACGTCGAGCTCGGAAACGATCCGTTGCGCCTCGCTCTGCCGGGCGATGTCGGGGCTGACCCAGACCCCCGGCGCCGGTGAGCCGAAACCGGCCCAGGTCAGCTGGGTGCGCAGCTGATGCCGCAGGTCCCGCTTCGACTCGGGCACCGAGACGAGCAGCACCAGCCACTGTCCGCACCAGTCGTGGTCCTCGCGGCCGAAGTCGTAGATCCGCTGCGCGCCCTCGGTGAGCAGCCTGCGTCCCGGCGGGGTCAGCGACCACCGCACCCGCCTGCCGACGCGGTCGGAGGTCAGCCAGCCCTCGGCCGCGGTACGGGCCAGCGCCTGGCGGGCGGACTTCTCCTCGATGCCGAACAGCCCGAGCACGGTGACCAGCGTCGCGGTCCAGACCGGCTCGTCGCGCGGCAGGGCGTACTCACCGAGGATGGTCATCAGCAGCGACCGCGCGCTGGTGTGGCTGACTTCTCGCCGCCTGGTGACCTTGGGCTTGGCGCTTGTGGCTGCCATCTGCGTCATTTCCCCTGCTGAACACACCACTGTTGTCGGATACCTGTGCGCCCAAGGCTACCGATCGGTCGTCTCGGAGCCGCACCGGTTCCGTTAATACTCTACAACTACTTGACGCAATTCCATATAGATGTAGATACTCGGGTTCGTGTTGCAGAGCTATCTCAGTGGACAATGGCGCACCCAGGACGACGACGGCAGGCCGCTGCGCGACGCGGCGACCGGCGACGAGGTCGCGCGAATCTCCGACGAAGGGGCCGACTACGCGGCCGCGCTGGACTATGCCCGCACGGTCGGCGGCCCCGCGCTGCGGGAGGTCGGCTTCCCCGACCGCGCCGGGATGCTCAAGGCGCTCGGCAAGCACCTGACCGAACACCTGCCCGAGTTCCACGACCTGTCGCTGCGAACCGGCGCGACCCCTCGCGACGGCAGGGTCGACGTCGACGGCGGCATCTCGGTGCTCTTCGTCTACGCCGGCAAGGGCGGTAAGGAGCTGCCGGGCGGCAACGTGCTGCTCGACGGCGACGCCGAGCCGGTCGGCAAGCAGGGCACGTTCGGCGTCCAGCACGTCCACACGCCCATTCCCGGCGCCGCGGTGCAGATCAACGCCTTCAACTTCCCGGTGTGGGGCATGCTGGAGAAGCTCGCGCCCGCCCTGCTGGCGGGGGTGCCGTCGCTGGTGAAGCCCGCCGGCCAGACCGCCTACCTCACCGAGCTGGTGTTCCGCCGGATCATCGAGTCCGGCATCCTGCCCGAGGGTGCGGTGCAGCTGGCCTGCGCCCGGCCGGACGGCCTGCTCGACGCGCTCACCGGCGCGGACCTGCTCTCGGTCACCGGCTCGGCCGCCACCGCGACCGCGCTGCGGACCCATCCCGCCGTGGCGGGCAACGCGGTGCGGTTCACCGCCGAGGCCGACTCGCTCAACTGCTCGATCCTCGGCCCGGACGCGGTGGCGGGCACCGAGGAGTTCGACCTGTTCGTCAAGCAGCTCGTCACCGAGATGACCGTCAAGGCGGGCCAGAAGTGCACCGCGATCCGCCGGGCGTTCGTGCCGGAGGCGCTGCTGGACGACGTCGAGGCGGCGGTGGCCGAGCGGCTCGCGAAGGTCACCGTCGGCCACCCCGCGGCGCAGGACGTGCGGATGGGCGCGCTGGTCAGCCTGGCGCAACGCGACGACGTGCTCGCCCAGCTACGCAAGCTGACCTCGGCCGCCCGGCTGGTGCACGGCGACCCGGAGCGGTTCGCGGTGGTCGAGGCCGACGCCGATCGGGGCGCGTTCCTGCCGCCGTTGTTGCTGCGCTGCGACGACCCCGACCGCGCCGAACCGCACGAGGTGGAGGCGTTCGGCCCGGTCAGCACCCTGCTGCCCTACCGCGACGCCGGCGAGGCTGTGCGGTACGCGGCGCGCGGGGCGGGCAGCCTGGTCGGCTCGGTGGTCAGCGCCGATAGGGACTTCACCCGCGAGGTGCTGCTCGGCGCCGCGCCGTGGCACGGGCGGCTGCTCGCGCTCGACCGCACCGACGCGGCGGAGTCCACCGGGCACGGCTCGCCGCTGCCGCACACGATCCATGGCGGGCCGGGCAGGGCAGGTGGCGGCGAGGAGCTCGGCGGCCTGCGCGGCGTGCGGCACCACATGCAGCGCACCGCCATCCAGGGCCACCCCGACCTGCTCGCCGGCCTCACGGAGGGCCAATCATGACCGCACTCGATCTGGGCCGCATCGGCATCGGCACGATGGGGCTCTCGCCCGGCGTCTACGGCGACGTCACCGACGCCGACGCGATCGACGTGATCCGGCGGGCGCTCGACGCGGGCGTGCGACTGGTCGACACCGCCGACGCCTACGGCGGTGGCGGCGAGAACGAGAAGCTGGTCGGCAAGGCCATCTCCGACCGGCGGGACGACGCCGTCCTCGCGACCAAGTTCGGCTATGTCGGCCCGGACCAGGGCAGGCGCGTCGAGATCGGCTACCGGATGAAGCTGTTCGTCGACGGCAGCCCGGAGCATGTCGCCGCCGCCATCGACGCCAGCCTGCGCCGCATCGGCGCCGACCACATCGACCTCTGGTACCTGCACTTCCCCGATCCCGAGGTGCCGATCGAGGAGACCGTCGGCGCCATGGCCGAGCAGGTCACGGCGGGCAAGGTCGGCCATCTCGGGCTGTCCAACGTCGACGCTTCGCAGCTGCGCGCCGCCGCCGACGTGCACCCGATCGCGGCGGTGCAGGGCGAGTACTCGCTGTGGAGCCGGGACGCCGAGCGGGAGCTGCTGCCGGCGTGCCGCGAGCTGGGCACCCGCTTCGTGGCATGGGGGCCGCTTGGCAGCGGCTTCCTCGCCGACTCGCGGTTCCTCGCCGGTGACGTCCCCGAGGTGCCGCGCACCGACTTCCGCTCCCGCAACCCCCGGTTCGCACCGGAGAACCTGTCCGCGAACGCCGACCGGTTCGCGCCGCTGCGCACGCTCGCCGCGGGCACCGGCCGCAGCACCGCGCAGCTCGCGCTGGCCTGGCTGGTGGCGCGGGGTGTCGTGTCCATTCCCGGCACTCGTGACCCGAATCACTTGGCGGAGAACCTGGCCGCGGCGCGGCTAGCGTTGTCCGAGGCGGAACTCGCCGAGATCGACACCCTTTTCCCGGCAGGCGTCGCGGCGGGCGGCGTCTTCAAGGAGGCCTGACATGGCGATCTATGCGCTAGGCGAGGACGAGCCCGACATCCATCCCGACGCCTTCGTGCATCCCGAGGCGGTGGTGATCGGGTCGGTGCGGCTCAGGGCGGACGCCTCAGTGTGGCCCGGCGCGGTGCTGCGTGGCGACCACGGCGAGATCATCGTCGGCGCGCGGACGTCCATCCAAGACGGCACCGTGCTGCACACCATCCCGGACCATCCCACCCAGATCGGCGACGACTGCGTCGTCGGGCACAACACCCACCTGGAGGGCTGCCGGGTGGCGGACGCCTGCCTGATCGGCTCCGGCTCGGTCACGCTGAACGAGGCGGTCATCGGCACGCGGTCGGTCGTCGGCGCTTCCGCGCTGGTGCCGGAGGGCATGGTCGTGCCGCCGGACTCCATGGCGCTCGGCGTTCCGGCGAAGGTCCGGCCGCGCAGCATGGACATCAAATGGATCGACTACGCCGTTCGGACGTATCAAGGGCTGTCGACGCGGCACCGCAAGGAACTCCGCAGGATCGACTAATTCGTGTCGTATTGGACACTTCGGGTGTTCGGGCCTTGCTGGATCCAAGTTGATCTGTTGTGCTTAGGCTAACCTAATACCAAACGAACTGGTAAGGGGGTGGCAGTGCCCGTGTACGCGTGCATCTGTGCCGCCGTGACAACGTCGCAGGTCGAGGCCACGATCCTGGCCGGAGCACGCACCGTGTCCGATATCGGCGAGCGGTGCTACGCCGGCACGGGTTGCGGGGGCTGCGTCAACCGTCTGCAAGAGCTCATCGAAGAGACCGAGCCGTCGTCCGACCGAGTGAAGGAGCTGCCTCGGAGCGCATAAGCGTTCCCCCAGTTGTGACCCGAGTAGCCCAGATGTACTGTCCGATCAGGATCTGATCGGAGGTTTAGTCATGCGCGGCGACGACGAGGTCATCGAACTGCTGAACGAGCAGCTGACCAGCGAACTGACAGCTATCAACCAATACTTCCTGCACGCGAAGATGCAGGCCAACTGGGGCTTCACCAAGCTGGCCGAGAAGACGCGTGCCGAGTCCATCGAGGAGATGCACCACGCGGAGTGGTTGACCGATCGGATCCTGTTCCTCGAAGGGCTTCCCAACTACCAGCGCCTGCTGCCGCTGCGGATCGGGCAGTCGATCCGCGAGCAGTTCGAGTCCGACCTCGCGATCGAGGTCGAGGTGATCGACAGGCTGAAGCCCGGCATCACGATGTGCCGCGAGAAGCGCGACATCACCTCCGCGAACCTGTTCGAGAAGATCCTCGCGGACGAGGAAGAGCACATCGACTACATCGAGACCCAGCTCGAGCTGATCGACAAGCTCGGCGAACAGCTCTACCTCAGCCAGCTCGTCGACCGCCCGCCGTCAAACGGCTGACGCCGCTCCGCGTCGCGAGTCCCACGTTCTGGTGCCGCGAGTCCCGACTTGTAGTGTCGCGAGTCCCGCGTTCGGAGCGCCACGTTTCACGCCCGCGCCGGGCATCGGATCGTGGTACTCGCGACCTCATAACGTAGGACTCGCGATGCCGTAACCGGGGACTCGCGGCACCAGAAGTCGGGACTCGCGACGCTCAGGCGTCGTAGTCGACCTCGACCGCGTCGGTGATGGGGCGGCTCTGGCAGGTCAGGACGAAGCCCTCGTCCAGCTCGGCCTGCTCCAGCGCGAAGTTCCGGCGCATGTCGACCTTGCCCGCGGTCAGCTTGGCGCGGCAGGTTCCGCAGACGCCGCCCTTGCAGGCGAACGGCAGATCCGGCCTGCCGCGCTGCGCGCCCTCCAGGATCGACGTGCCCGCCGGGACGGCCACCGTGGTCGCGCGCCCGTCCAGCCGCACCGTCACCTCGCTGGTGTCGCCCTCGATCTCTGGCTCAGGGTGGGTGGCCGGACCCGGCGGCAGATCGCCGACGTAGAACAGTTCCTGGTGCACCCGCTCGCCCGGGACGTCGTGGTCCAGCAGCACGTCGCGGACGTCGGTGACCATGCCGAACGGCCCGCACAGCCACCAGTGGTCCACCAGCGCCGGATCACCGAGCAGCGGCAACAGGGCGCGCAACCGCTCGGCGTCGAGCCGCCCGGTGAACAGCTCCGCCTCACGCGGCTCGCGCGAGAGCACGTGGACCAGCTCCAGCCGGGAGGGGTGGCGGTCCTTGAGGTCGGCCACCTCCTCGGCGAACATCACCGTGCTGGTGCGGCGGTTGCCGTACAGCAGCGTCACCGTGCTCTCCGGGTGCCGCAGCACCGATGCCGCGATCGACAGCGCGGGCGTGATGCCCGAACCCGCGACGACGAGCACGTGATGCCCGGGGACGTCGACGTCCGGCGTGAACGAGCCGGTCGGTGGCGACACCTCGATCTCGTCGCCCGGCCGGACGTCGCGGGTCAGCCAGGTGGAGAACAGTCCGTCGGGCACCTCGCGGACGCCGATGCGTGGCCGGTCGCCCGCCGGGGCGCAGATCGAGTAGTTCCGGCGCTCCTCGCGGCCGTCGACCATCCGCCGCAGCACCAGTGACTGGCCGGGCAGGAAGTCGTAGCGGTCGGCGAGCTCGGCAGGCACGTCGAAGGTGACCGCGACGGCGTCGTCGCACAGCGGTGTCACGTCGGCGACGGTCAGCGGGTGGAACTCGCCGCGAAGCCGGGATGCGGTGGAAACACTCACCTAAATCTCCTTGACGTGTTCGAACGGCTCGGCGCAGACCCGGCAGCGCCGCAACGACTTGCACGCGGTGGCCGAGAACCGCGACAGCTCCTCGGTCTCGGCCGCGCCGCAGTGCGGGCAGCGCACGACGCGCACCGGGGCGCCGAGGGTGAGCGGGATCGGGCCGCTAGCGCGCGGCGCCGGGCCGGGCGGCGCGATGCCCGCCTCGGCGAGCTTCCGCCTGCCCGCGTCGGTGATCCAGTCGCTGCTCCACGGCGGGTGCAGCACGGTGCGGACCTCGACGTCGCGGTAGCCCGCCTGTTGGAGTGCGCGCACCAGGTCGTCACGCATGGTGTCCATGGCGGGGCAGCCGGTGTAGGTGGGGGTGATGGTCACGACCACCGTTCCCTCCACATCGGACACCTCGCGCAGCACGCCGAGGTCAGCGAGGGTCAGCATCGGCAGCTCCGGGTCGGTCACCGTCTCGGCGACCGCACGGGGATCGGTCAGCGTCACCATGTCGCCTCCGGGTGCGCCCTGGCGAGCGATTGCAGTTCGGCCAGCAGGAAGCCCATCTCCTCGGTGTGCACGCCGTCGCACCCGGTGCGTCCCGCGACGCCCGCGATCGGCGGTGTGCCCGGCATGGACAGCGTCGCGGCCGAGCAGACCTGGGTGAGCACGCCGTCGAACTCCTCCCGCAGCATCCCGGGGTCGACGGCGATGGCCGGCAGCCGGGCGATCACCGGGTGCGGTTCGAACAGTTCCCCGACGAACGGCCACACCGCGTCGAGCCCGGCCTGCATCCGCTGCTGCGAGTGCTCGGTGCCGTCGCCGAGCCGGACCGTCCACTGTGCCGCGTAGTCGCGGTGGTAGGTGACCTCCTTGACGCCCTTGGCCGCGATCGCCGCCAGCACCGGGTCGCGCGAGTCGGTGAGCCGTTGCAGCAGCGCGAGCCGCCAGGTGGCGAAGACCAGCAGCCGCGCCATGGAGAACGCGAAGTCCCCATTGGGCAGCTCGGCGAGCCGGACGTTGCGGAAGTCTTGCTCGTCCCGGAAGAACGCCAGCGCGTCCTCCGACCGTTCGCTGCCGTCGGCCTTGCCCGCCCGGGTCAGCAGCAGCCGGGCCTGGCCGAGCAGGTCGAGTCCGATGTTGGCCAGCGCGACCTCGTCCTCCAGCTCCGGCGCGTTGGTGCACCACTGCTGCAACCGGTGCGACATGACCAGCGCGTCGTCGCCGAGCATCAAGCAGTACGTCGCGAGGTCGTCACCATCCACACCAGACGGGAGTGAGGTGTCGACCCCGGCGAGTGGGTCCTCGAAACCGGTGCCGAACGCCCAGCGAGCCTCGTCGTTGGCCTCGCTGACCGCTTCGTAGGCGTTATCAAAAGACACAGCAACCATCTCCGTGGCTCACATGTGGGGCACGTTGTCGGGGATGTCGTAGAACGTCGGGTGCCGGTACACCTTGTCCGCCGACGGCGCGAAGAACGGGTCCTTTTCGTCCGGGCTGGACGCGGTGATGTCGGCGGCCTTGACCACCCAGATGCTCACGCCCTCGTTGCGCCGGGTGTAGAGATCGCGGGCGTGGTGTATCGCCATCTGGTCGTCGGCGGCGTGCAGCGACCCGACGTGCACATGGTTCAGGCCGCGCTTGCTGCGCACGAACACCTCGTACAACGGCCACTCGTGCTTGACCGGTTCCATCATGACATCTCCTGCTCTGTGACCTTTGCCGGTAACGGCGTCGACATGTGCATGTGCGCTGCGGTGAGACCGCCCTCGCAGAGGCACCCTCGCAAGCTCGGGCACCCCGGCTCGACCGGTCGGCGAAGCTCCCAACCGCTCATGCCGTCTCCCTGACCTTCCGGGCGTGCGCGGCCGCCGCCTCGCGGACCCACGCGCCGTCGTCGTGCGCGGCCTTGCGGTGCGCGACGCGCTGCGCGTTGCAGGGGCCGTTGCCGCGCAGCACCTCCTTGAACTCGGACCAGTCGATCTCGCCGAAGTCGTAGTGGCCGCGCTCGGCGTTCCACGTCAGCTCCGGATCGGGCAGCGTCACGCCCAGCGCCTCGGCCTGCGGCACCGTCATGTCGACGAACCGCTGCCGCAGCTCGTCGTTGGTGTGACGCTTGATCTTCCACGCCATCGACTGCGCGGTGTTCGGCGAGTCGCCGTCCGGCGGGCCGAACATCATCAGCGACGGCCACCACCAGCGGTTCGTCGCGTCCTGCACCATGCGCCGCTGCGCCTCGGTGCCGCGCATCATCGTCATCAGCAGCTCGTAGCCCTGCCGCTGGTGGAACGACTCCTCCTTGCAGATGCGGATCATCGCCCGCGCGTACGGTCCGTAGGAGCAGCGGCACAGCGGCACCTGGTTGCAGATCGCCGCGCCGTCGACCAGCCAGCCGATCACGCCGACGTCGGCGAACGTCAGCGTCGGGTAGTTGAAGATCGACGAGTACTTCTGCCTGCCGCTGATCAACCGTTCGGTCAGGTCACCCCGGTCGGCGCCCAGCGTCTCCGCCGCCGAGTACAGATACAACCCGTGGCCCGCCTCGTCCTGCACCTTCGCCAGCAGGATCGCCTTGCGCCGCAACGACGGCGCCCGGGTGATCCAGTTGCCCTCCGGCTGCATCCCGATGATCTCGGAGTGCGCGTGCTGCGCGATCTGCCGGATCATCGTCTTGCGGTAGCCATCCGGCACCCAGTCGCGCGGCTCGAGGCGCAGGTCGTGCTCGACGGTGCGCTCGAAGTGCCGCTCCAAATCCTCTTCGGACAGTTGGGTCGTCACTTGTTCCACTCCTTCGCCACCAGGGTCAGCACGTCGTACTTCGCCACCGAGTCGCCGTCGGCGTTGGTGACGTCGGTGTCCCAGCGGACCTCGCCGTAGTCGGCGTTCTCGCGTGGGGTGATCTGCTTGGCCGTCAGCGTCACCGTCAGCTCGTCCCCCGCCTTGACCGGCGTGAGGAACCGCAGGTTCTCCAGGCCGTAGTTGGCCAGCACCGGGCCCGGCTCCGGCGCGACGAACAGCCCGGCGGCGAACGACACCACCAGGTAGCCATGCGCCACGATGCCGCCGAACAGCGGGTTGGCCGACGCGGCCGCCTCGTCGGTGTGGGCGTAGAAGGTGTCGCCGGTGAACTCGGCGAAGTGTGCGATGTCGTCGTGGGTGACCTGACGCGGACCGGCCACCACGGTGTCGCCGACGCGCAGCTCGGCCAGCGACTTGCGGAACGGGTGCGTGCCCTCGTTCCTGGGCGCGCCCGGAACCCACTGCCCGGTGACCGCGCCGAGCACGGCCGGGCTGGCCTGCACCGCGGTGCGCTGCATGTGGTGGTGCACGCCCCGGATGCCGCCCATCTCCTCGCCGCCACCGGCCCGGCCCGGGCCGCCGTGCACCAGCGTCGGCATCGGCGAGCCGTGCCCGGTGGACTCCTTGGCGTCGTCGGTGTCGAGCACGAGCAGCCTGCCGTGCCACGGCGCGACGCCGAGCACCACCTCGCGGGCGAACGCCGCGTCGCCGGTCACCACCGACCCGGCCAGGCTGCCCTCGCCTCTGGCCGACAGCTCGATGACCTGCTCGGTCGACGTGTACGGGATCAGCGTCGCCACCGGCCCGAACGCCTCCACCTGGTGCGGCTCCGCGCGGCCGGGGTCGTCGACCCGCAGCAGCACCGGAGAGACGAACGCGCCCCGTTCGGCGTCGGCGTTGACGACGTCCACCTGCTCGGGGTCGCCGAACACGACGGCGCCGACGTCCATGAGCGCCTTGAGCGAACGCCGCACCTCCTCGCGCTGCTCGAGGCTGGCCAGCGCGCCCATGCGGACCCCCTCGCCGGCGGGGTTGCCGACGGTGATCTTGGCCAGCCGTTCCGAGGCCGCCGCGGCGACGTCGTCGATCAGCTCGGCGGGCACGAACGCCCGGCGGATGGCGGTGCACTTCTGCCCCGCCTTGACGGTCATCTCGGTGACCAGCTGCTTCACGTAGAGGTCGAACTCCGGCGTGCCCTTGGTGGCGTCGGGGCCGAGGATCGACAGGTTCAGCGAGTCCGCCTCGGCGTTGAACCGCACGGCGTTGCGCACGACCGCCGGGTGCGCCCGCAGCCGCGCCGCGGTGGATGCCGACCCGGTGAACGACACGACGTCCTGCGCGGTGACGTGGTCGAGCAGGTCACCGGCGCTGCCGCAGACGAGCTGCAGCGAGCCCTCCGGCAGGATGCCGGAGTCGACGATGAGCTCGACGAGCTTGTGGGTGAGGTAGGCGGTCTGGCTGGCGGGCTTCACCAGGCTCGGCATCCCGGCGAGGAAGGCGGGCGCGAACTTCTCCAGCGTGCCCCATACCGGGAAGTTGAACGCGTTGATCTGCACCGCGACGCCGCGCAGCGGGCTCAGGATGTGCCTGCCGACGAAGCTGCCGCCCTTGCTCAGCGGCTCGACGTCGCCCTCGGTGAGCACGGTGTCGTTCGGCAGCTCCCGCTTGCCCTTGCTCGCGTAGGCGAAGAGCACGCCGATGCCGCCATCGACGTCGAACTTCGAGTCGCCGAGCGTCGCGCCGGTCCTCGCCGAGAGCTCGTACAGCTCGTCGCGGTGTTCGCGGAGGTGGGAGGCGAGCGCCTTGAGCAGCCCCGCGCGCTGGTGGAAGGTCAGCTCCCGCAGCGCCGGACCGCCGACGCGACGGCCGTGGTCGAGCGCGGCGGCCATGTCGATGCCGGTGGTGGACACCCGCGCGACCTCCTCGCCGGTCGCGGCGTCGCGCACCGGCGCGCCCTCGTCGGTCGGGGCGTGCCACGCGCCGGATACATAGCTGCGCAAGGGGCTCAGGGGCGGCATCGGGAGACCTCTCAAGCTCGGCTCGACGTCATTTACTTACCAGATGTTCAGTAATTCATGTTAGCGCGTCCTGGCGGCGAGCGAAAGTCCCTCCTCCTGCCTTGACAGCGGCGGTGTGGCTCCTTTTGACTGGGCACACGTGCGACAATTACCAACCAATTGGTCAGTTTGTGAGGTGGTGGAGTGGTGGTGGAGCCCTCGGCGGACGCGCGGAACGCGGCCGAACGGATGCTCGACGCAGACAAGGCGTCGCGGGCGCTCGGGATCGAACTGACCGAGCTGTCCCAGGGCCGTGCGGTGGCGACGATGACGGTGACCGAGCTGATGGTCAACGGCCACGACATCGCCCATGGCGGCTACGTCTTCCTGCTCGCCGACACCGCCTTCGCGTGTGCGTGCAACAGCCACGGCCCGGTCACGGTGGCAGCGGGCGCGGAGGTCTCGTTCGTCGCATCGGCGCGGCTCGGCGACACGCTGGTCGCGACGGCCGAGGAGCGGACGAGCTACGGCCGCAACGGGATCTACGACGTCACGGTGCGGCGGGGCGACGGCGCGGTGATCGCGGAGTTTCGCGGTAGGAGCCGAACGATCGAGCGGAACGGGGAGGCAGGGTGACGACGGACATCGACCGGAAGGCCGGCTGGGATGAGGCGGAACGCCTCAGCCAGGAGGAGCTGCGGGCGTTGCAGCTGAAGCGTCTGCAGTGGACGCTGCGGCACGCCTACGAGAACGTTCCCGCCTATCGGCGGAAGTTCGACGAGGCCGGGGTGCGACCCGAGGACTGCCGGTCGCTCGACGATCTGGCTCGGTTCCCGTTCACCACCAAGAAGGACCTGCGCGACAACTACCCGTTCGGCATGTTCGCCGTGCCGAGGGACGAGGTGAGCCGCATCCACGCGTCGAGCGGCACCACCGGCAAACCGACCGTGGTCGGCTACACAAAGTCCGATGTGGACATGTGGGCGGACGTGGTGGCCAGGTCGATCCGCGCGGCGGGTGGTCGCCCCGGCGACCTGGTGCACATCGCGTACGGCTACGGGCTGTTCACCGGCGGCCTCGGCGCGCACTACGGGGCGGAGAAGCTCGGCTGCACCGTCGTTCCCGCGTCGGGCGGTATGACCGCGCGGCAGGTGCAGCTCATCAACGACTTTCAGCCTCGGGTGATCATGGTGACGCCGTCGTACCTGCTCACGCTGCTCGACGAGTTCGAACGGCAGGGCATCGACCCGCGCGGCACCTCGCTGCGGGTCGGCATCTTCGGCGCCGAGCCGTGGACCGAGGAGATGCGCCGCGAGATCGAGGAACGGATGAACATCGACGCGGTCGACATCTACGGGCTGTCGGAGGTGATCGGGCCGGGTGTCGCACAGGAGTGCGTCGAGACCAAGGACGGCTTGCACATGTGGGAGGACCACTTCTACCCCGAGGTCATCGACCCGATCGACGAGGACGTGATGCTCGAGGGTGAGCGCGGTGAGCTGGTGTTCACTTCGCTGACCAAAGAGGCGTTCCCGATCATCCGCTACCGCACTCGCGACCTGACCCGGCTGCTGCCCGGCACGGCGCGGCCCGGTTTCCGGCGGATGGAGAAGGTCACCGGACGCAGTGACGACATGATCATCCTGCGCGGACTGAACGTCTTCCCGACGCAGATCGAGGAGATCCTGCTCCGCATCGACGCGCTGTCACCGCACTTCCAGCTCGTTCTATCCACAAAGGATCGTATGGACCACATGACGGTGCGGGTGGAGGCTCGGCCCGACACCGCCGCCGAGTTGTGTCGGGCGGCGGCGGACCAGCTGATCGCACGGGTCAAGGACAGCGTCGGGGTGAGCGTCGCGGTCGACGTCACCGACCCCGACACCCTGGAGCGCTCACTCGGCAAGATGCGCCGCATCGTCGACGAGCGCGTGAAGTAAGCACCTCACTCGGGCGGCTCGTCGGGACCCGCGTCGGGATTTGCGTGGTCGTGCGTATCGATGTCGTGCTCGAAGACGGACTCGTCGGTGTCGTCCTCCTTGCGGCGCTGGTTGGTCTTCTCGCCGAAGACATGCTCCTCCAGCGCATCCACCGCTTCCGTTGGGCGAGTCTGCGGATCGTCTGGCAGCTTGCGGTCTCGGTCGTCGTCGGCCGGCTCGATCACGGTGTCGGCACCTCCTCATCGTTCATGCTTCCCCAGGTGATCGGTTGGCGGCAACCGTAGACTCGGCAACCGCGCATCTGGATACCCAGCCCGGCGTCCTGCGTACACCTGGGTGGTCGGTGATGCGCGGCATACTTCGGTCATGGCCGACAACATCCCCAGCACCTTCGCGCAGCGGCTCGCCACCGACGCGAGGCCGGAAATCCCGCGCGCCGCCGACGAGCGCGCCACCCTCACGGCGGCGCTCGCTTGGCATCGCGCCACCTTCGAGCTCAAATGCGCCGGGGTCGACCCGGCGCGGCTGTCGGAGAAGCCGGTCTCGCCGTCCGGTCTCAGCTTGCACGGGCTCGTCCGGCACCTCGCCGCGGTGGAGCGGTGGTGGTTCCGCATCCGGTTCGCGGGGGAGGACATCCCGCTGCTGTACTACTCCGACGACGACCCGAACCAGGACTTCGACGACCTCGGCGGCGACGTGGGCCAGGCCATGGACGTTTGGCGGGCGGAGTGCGCGCGGTCCCGCGAGATCGTCGCGGCCGCGTCACTCGACGACCTCGGCGCCCGATACAAGGACGGCAGCCGGGTGTCGCTGCGGTGGGTGCTGGTGTGGCTGATCGGGGAGTACGCCCGCCACAACGGTCACGCCGACCTGCTGCGGGAACGCATCGACGGCGCCACCGGCTACTGACCGGGCGCTCAGCTCGCGGGCTCCTCGTCCTCGGCCTCGGGGTCGAGCAGTCCCTCACGCAGTCTCGCGAGGGTGCGGCTGAGCAGTCGCGACACGTGCATCTGCGAGATCCCGACGCGCTCGGCGATCTGCGTCTGCGTCAGGTTGTAGTAGAAGCGGAGCGCGATGATGTGCCGTTCCCGCTGTGGCAGCTCACGGATGAGCGGTTCGAGCGCCTCGTGGTTCTCGACACCCTCCATCCCGCTGTCCTGCTCGCCGATGGCCTCGCCGAGCGGCATGCCTTCGCCGTCGCCGCCGAGCGACTCGTCTAGCGAGGACGCGTGGTACGCCTGCCCCGCTTCCAGGCCCTCGAAGACCTCCTCCTTGCTGATCCCCAGGTGCTTGGCGATCTCGGCAGGGGTCGGCGCCCGGCCCAGCTCCTGCGCGAGCCGGGTGCTCGCTCCGGACACCGACAGGTGCAGCTCCTTGAGCCTGCGCGGCACCCGCATCGCCCAGCTGGCATCGCGGAAGTGCCTGCGGACCTCGCCCATCACGGTCGGCACCGCGTACGAGAGGAAGTCACTGCCCTTGGACGGCTGGAATCGGTCGACCGCGTTGATCAACCCGACGGTGGCGACCTGCACCAGGTCTTCCTTCGGGGTGCCCCGGCCCGCGAAGCGGTGCGCGATGTGCTCGGCCAGCGGCAGGTAGCCGGTCACCAGCTGTTCCCTGACCGTCTCGCGTCCCGGGTCGTCATCCGAGAGAGCGGCAAGCTCGTCGAACAGCGGAACCAGGTGGTCGTACTCGTGGGACGAGCGCCGCTGCTGCGAAGTCGCCGCCTGCCTCACCGCGCCGTCACCGGCCTGCGCTTGACGAACTCGATGTGGACCTGGTGCAACCGGTCCTCATCTTGCTCGGCCCAGCTGGTGACGTCGTCGGTCAGCGTGCTCAGCACCCGCCAGCCGAAGGTGGACCGGCTTGGCGTCGCATCCTCCGCCGAGGTGACGGTGACCGTGAACATGATGTCGTCGGCGCCGATGGTGAACCGGCACGACAGCACCGAGCCGGCGACTGCATGCGTGATCAGTGACGAGCATGCCTCGTCGACAGCGAGCTCGAGGTCGGATATCGCATCGACATCGAAGTCAGCACGCATCGCGATGTTGACCGCGACGGCGCGAACGATCGGAAGGTGCACCAGGTTCGCGCCGAGGCGCATTTCGATGTCGTCCTTCGCGCCTATGTCATGCCCGGCGCTGTGCTGCGGATCTGCCATTTCACCACGTTCTCCGACTACTGTGGGGCCCCGCCGCGAGAGTTGCTGTCCTCGCGACCACTCTGCCGCGCTTCCGCACGGTGTGCAGCCCCCGCGTCCACGCGACCACCTTCGGTTACCCAACCGGCTGCCCGGTCAACCCTCTCCGGACCAGCACGTTCCGGTGAGGGGTGCACCACGTCCGCGTCGCGGCGGCAGCAAGATCGGCTTAGCCTGCAATGGTGACATGGTGGCACGCGGTGGTGATCTCGGCGGCCGGCATGTGGGCGGGCATGATCAATACCGTGGTCGGGTCGGGCACGCTGGTCACCTTCCCGGTGCTGATCACGCTGGGCTATCCGCCCGTGACGGCCACGACGTCCAACGCCATCGGTCTCATCCCTGGTTCCATCAGCGGCTCCATCGGTTACCGGGAAGAGCTCAAGGGCCAGGGTGGCAGGGTCGTGCGGCTCGCCGCCGGCTCCATCGTCGGCGGTGTCTGTGGTGCGATCCTGCTGCTCGAGCTGCCGCCCGGAGCGTTCGAGGCCGTCGTGCCATGGCTGATCGGTCTAGCGCTGATCCTGGTGATCGTGCAGCCCAAGGTCAGCGCCTGGGTGTTGCGGCGCAGCAGCGGTGCCGACCGGTACGGCGGGCCGGTCCTGTTCGTGCTCGTGCTGCTGATCGGCGTCTACGGCGGCTACTTCACCGCAGCGCAGGGCGTGATGCTGATCGCAGTGTTCGGCATGTTCCTCAACGAGTCGTTGCAGCGGCTCAACGGCATGAAGAACGTGCTGACCGCGATCGTGAACACGGTCGCAGGGATCATCTACTCCTTTCAGGCTCCGGTGAGCTGGCCGGTGATCGGCCTGCTCGCGGTCAGTTCCACCGTCGGCGGCGTGGTCGGCGCCAAGGTCGGCCGCAAGCTCCCGCCGCGCGTGCTGCGCGCGGTGATCGCGCTGGTCGGGCTTGCCGCGATCGTCAAGCTCGTCCTCGACTGAGCCGACCCGTCGCCGTCAGCGTGGGAAGGAGTCGGCGGCGGTGAGCAGCAGGTCGTTCTCCTCCGGCGTGCCGACGGTGACCCTGACCCCGTCACCGACGAAGGGCCGCACCACCAGCTTGCTCTCCAGCGCGTGCTCGGCGAAGTCGGCGGCGCGCTCGCCAAGCGGCAGCCACACGAAGTTCGACTGCGACTCGGGCACGTCGTAGCCCGACGCGCGCAGGCCGTCGCACACCCGCTCCCGCTCGGCGACGAGCTCGACACAGCGGGCGAGCAGCTCTTCCTCGGCGTCGAGCGACGCCAGCGCGGCCGCCTGCGCGACCGAGTTGACGCTGAACGGCACGTACACCTTGCGGGTCGCCGCGACGACGGTCTCGTTCGCCACCAGGTACCCCACCCGCAGTCCGGCGAGCCCGTACGCCTTCGAGAACGTGCGCAACACGGCCACGTTGTCCCGGCCGGACAGCAGGCCGAGTCCGTCGGGCACGTCCGGGTCGGTCACGTACTCCCGGTACGCCTCGTCCAGCACGATCAGCACGTCGCCCGGCACGGCGGCGAGGAAGCGTTCGAGCGCGTCCCGCCGGACCGCGGTTCCGGTGGGGTTGTTCGGGTTGCACACGAACACCACCCGGGTCTTCGGCGTGATCGCGGCGGCCATCGCGTCGAGGTCGTGGGTGTGGGAGTCGTCGAGCGGCACGGTCACCTGCCGCGCGCCGACGACCTGCGTGATGATCGGGTACGCCTCGAACGAGCGCCAGGCGAACAGCACCTCGTCGCCGGGTACGCAGAACGCCTGGATCAGCTGCTGGCACAGCATCACCGAGCCACAGCCGATCGCGACCTGGTCCTGCCTGACGCCGAGCTTGGCGGCTAGTCGCTCGATCAGTGCGAACGCGGCCATGTCGGGGTAGCGGTTGACCGACTTCGCCGCGTCGGCGATCGCGTCGAGCACGCTCGGCAGCGGCCCGAGCGGGGTTTCGTTGCTGGCCAGTTTGACGGCGCCGGGCAGCGAGCGCCCCGGCACATAGGTCGGCAGCGAGTCGAGATCGGCGCGCGGCGAGACGGGCATAGTCAGCTCCTGGTCGATCCGGTGCTCATGGCACTTCGGTTGTTGGTGCGTGGGTCCCACGCGAGGTACGGCGTCGAGGTTAGCGGGTTTGCCGACGCACGCACCGGGCAAATCGCGCTGACGCCGATCCGACCCGCCAACGGATCCGTTGGCGGGTCAATCACCGTCCTGAGTACCCACTCGCGGTCGCGGGTCTGGCGTGCCCCGGCGGGCATGGGCTAGGAAGGGTGCATGACACCGCAGTCCCATCCCCACGTTGACGCCCCGGAAGTGTTGTGGCGACCTGACGCGGACCACGTCGCGGACACCAGCATCGAGCGGTTCCGTCAGTGGCTGCGCGACGCGAAGAACGTCCAGGTCACCGACTACGACCAGCTCTGGGAGTGGTCGGTAGCCGAACTCGACGCGTTCTGGAGCGCGACGGCCGAGTTCTGCGGTGTGCGCTGGCACGAGCGGCCGACGGCGGTCACCGAAGGCGAGCGGATGCCCGGCGTGCGGTGGTTCCCCGGCGGCACGCTGAACTACGCCGAGCACGCCCTGTCCGGTGGCGTCGCCGGGGCGGACAAGCGCGACGACGACCTCGCGGTGATCTTCCACCGGGAGGACGGGCTCGCCACCCAGCTCAGCTACGGCCAGTTGCGTGCGCGGGTGGCCGCCGCGCGAGCGGCGCTCGCCTCGCTGGGCGTCGGGATGGGCGACCGGGTGGTCGCGCTCGCGCCGAACTGCCCGCAGACACTGGTCGCGTTCCTGGCGGCGGCGAGCCTCGGCGCGGTGTGGTCGTCGTGCTCGCCCGACTTCGGCGTGCGCGCGATCGCCGACCGGTTCACCCAGATCGAGCCGACGGTGCTGGTCGCGGTGGATGGCTATATGTACGGCGGCAAGACGTTCGACATCACCGGCACCGTCCGTGACCTGCGGGCGGAGATGCCGTCGCTGCGCGGGACCGTGCTGATCGACTACGCCGGGACCGGCGGCGTCGATGACAGCCACGACTGGGACGCCCTGCTCGCCGAGCACGACGGCGCGCCACTGGCGTTCGACCCGGTGCCGTTCGAGCACCCGCTGTGGGTGCTGTACTCCTCGGGCACGACCGGCCTGCCGAAGGGCATCGTGCAGGGACACGGCGGCATCACGCTGGAACACCTGAAGTCGCTGTCACTGCAGATGGATCTCGGGCCGGGCGAGCGGTTCTTCTGGTTCACCACGACCGGCTGGATGATGTGGAACCTGCTCATCTCCGGACTGCTCGTCGGTTCGGCGGTCGTGCTCTACGACGGCAGTCCCGGCTATCCGGACCTCGGCGTGTTGTGGCGGCTCGCCGAGCAGCACCGTGTCACCTACTTCGGCGTGTCGGCACCCTTTATCCAGCAGTGCCTCAAGCAGCGACTGCGGCCCGCGGCCGAGCACGATCTGTCCGCGCTGCGAGCGGTCGGCTCGACCGGGGCGCCGCTGAGCGTCGAGGGCTTCCGGTGGATCGTCGACGAGCTGGGTACGGACGAGCGCGGCCGCCCGGTGCAGATCTGCTCGGTGTCCGGTGGGACGGACGTGTGCACGGCGTTCGTCGGAGCGGCGCCGGACGTTCCGGTGTGGCTCGGTGAGTTGTCCTGCCGTTCGCTCGGGGCCGCCGTCGCGGCGTTCGACGAGGACGGCAAGGACGTTGTGGAGCAGGTCGGCGAACTGGTGATCACCAAGCCGATGCCGTCGATGCCGGTGTCCTTCTGGAACGACCCCGACGGCTCGCGGCTGCGTTCGGCCTACTTCGACGAGTACCCCGGCGTGTGGCGGCACGGTGACTGGATCCGCATCACCGCGCGCGGCTCGTCGGTGATCTACGGCCGTAGTGACTCGACGCTGAACCGGGGCGGGGTGCGCATGGGCACCGCCGAGTTCTACCGGGTGGTCGAGGGTCGCGACGAGATCGCGGACTCGCTGGTGATCGACACCACCAGGGTGGGAGAGGACGAGGGCAGGCTGCTGTGCTTCGTGGTGCTCACCCCGGGTGCCTCGCTCGCGGACGTCGAGCCCGGCCTGCGCAAGGAACTGCGCTCCGCACTGTCGCCTCGACACGTGCCGGACGAGTTCGTCGAGGTCGCCGAGGTGCCGCGCACGCTGAACGGCAAGAAGTGCGAGGTGCCGGTGAAGAAGATCCTCAGCGGCGTGCGGCCGGAGAAGGCCGTGTCCGCTGACGCGCTGGCCAATCCGACGGCGCTGGAGCCGTTCGTCGCTCGCGCATCGGGCGCTGGTGCGCCCCGGTGAACAGCGTTCTCGGGCGCGTTCGAGGAGGTGGAAGGTGGTGTCCCTGACCCGGTGGGGGCCTGTGGCACTAGGCGTGAGCCGACCTGTAATGTAGTGGCTCACTGGCCAACCGCCTGGGAGGCTTCGCCTAGTCTGGTCTATGGCGCCGCACTGCTAATGCGGTTGGGGGCAACACCCCCTCGCGGGTTCGAATCCCGCAGCCTCCGCTGAAAGCTTGAGCCGATCAGCACCCGGTTGCTGGCCGGATCGAGCGACCAGCTAGCCTACTTGCTGGACAAACTGAACAAGCGCCACTAGCTCAACGGATAGAG